>JAGPDW010000125.1:0-8863 GCA_018057345.1 Bacteroidia bacterium
GCAAAAGCAGGCTCGCAAAGGCCGGAATTCTGCCTAAAGAAATTGGCTGGTTTCCCGAAAAGCTGAGTGCAGATATGGAAGCGGTTATTTTGGGAATGCATGCACGCGCTGATAATCCCGAGTTAATACGCGCAAAAGAATTGGGCTTAAGAATTTATTCATACCCTGAATATATTTACGAAGCCACAAAAGATAAAACACGAATAGTTGTTGGGGGCAGTCATGGTAAAACAACAATTACCGCCATGATCCTTCATGTGCTTGCCAAAAGAAATATAGATACCGATTATATGGTGGGCGCACAATTGGCAGGATTTAATACCATGGTAAAACTTACCAACGCCGCAAAAATTGCCGTAATTGAAGGTGATGAATATTTGGCGTCACCAATTGATCGCCGTCCGAAATTTCATTTGTATCATCCCAACATTGCCATCATTAGCGGAATTGCTTGGGATCATATCAATGTATTTCCAACATTTGATATGTACGTTGATCAGTTTGCGCAATTCATTAATTTAATAGAACCAAACGGCTCACTTATTTATTGTGAAAAAGATGACGTTCTAAACAAAACAGCTGAAGCTAACGGCAAGAATATTAAAAAATTTCCTTACGCCTCCATTCCAAGTGAAATAAATGAAGGCGTAACTTCTATCTTGTTCACCAATAAAAAATATCCGCTCGAAATTTTTGGTGAACATAATTTAATGAATTTAAATGCTGCACGTTTAGCGTGTAACCAAGTTGGTGTAAGCGATGATGACTTTTACGAAGCCATTCAAAGTTTTAAAGGTGCCGCCAAACGCTTGGAGTTAGTGCATCGCTCGAACAATTTTAATTTTTATAAAGATTTTGCGCATTCTCCTTCCAAATTAAAGGCAACAACTAATTCGGTAAAACAACAATTTACCAATAGAAAAGTGATCGCCTGCATGGAGCTTCATACCTTTAGCAGTTTGAACGAAGATTTTTTGAACGAATACAAAGGGGCTATGAATGCCGCTGACGAAGCCATTGTGTATTTTAATCCGCACACTATTGCACACAAAAAATTAAAAGAGATCACTACCGAGCAGGTTTTAAAAGCTTTTGACCGAAAGGATCTAAAAGTTTTTACAAGCAGTGATGAATTGGTGAAGTATTTGAAGTCGATCAATTACGCCAATAAGGTTTTATTAATGATGAGTAGCGGAAATTTTGATGGTATAGATTTTACAGAATTAGCGAAAGGTTTGACAACCTAGATCTTTAACCACCGGTAAATGAAAAAGATCCTCCTCATATCCGATACCCACGGTCATTTTGATCGCAAACTTGTAAAATACATACAAGATGTAGATGAAGTGTGGCATGCCGGAGATATTGGCGATATGAACGTATGCGATGAAATAAAAAAAATAAAACCGCTTCGTGCAGTTTGGGGAAATATTGATGGGCAGAAAGCCCGCAGCGAATTCCAGGAGCATTTAATTTTTAAATGCGAAGAAGCCAAGATCTACATTACACACATTGCCGGTTATCCCGGAAAGTACGCTAAAGGAATAAAAGAGCGTCTTTTAGAAGAGAACCCCGATGTTTTTATTTGCGGGCACTCACATATTTTAAAAGTTATGTACGATAAATCACTAAATTTACTGTTCATGAATCCGGGCGCATGCGGCATGAGCGGATTTCATCAGGTAAAAACGCTTTTGAAATTTGAGATCGAAGGAAAAGAAATAAAAAATTTGAACGTAATTGAATTAGGAGCAAGGGCTGGAATAAAATGAAAAAAGAAAAAAGTATCCACATAGAAAAATATAATCAAGAAATAGAAGCCTCCGTTAAACAAATAATGGAAGGAAAGACAGTTTCTCATATAGAAATATCAAAGAAAAGTAAAAAGTGGTTCAAAAAAAGATTAGTGGATAAATAAAACTATGGATAAACAAAACTCTACATATTTTACCAACGAAGCTTTAGCAAAGATGGTGCTCGTTCAAGGAAAAACCCTTGCGCAAGTTGTTATTATTTTATGGCAAAATGCTTTTGATCCCAATAATTCTTTAGAGATCATTGATGGTTTACAATTACGCTTTACCGATGGTGAACGCATTACCATTGGCTGTAACGAAATTGGCGACGGACTTGATATTGTAGAGCCAAACTTTCAAGAAACTAAAAAGCAATTGGAAGTTGAATTCGGAGGCAAAATAAAATTGCATGTATTAGATGCCAGTAAAACCAAAATGTGGGAAACCATTCCCGGAAAAATTTTAACCAGTATGCGTGTTACGCGTGAAGAAGAAAATTACAAAGCCGACTCTTTAGTTCTTGATTTTGGAGATGAGGGCAGAACAATTGCCATTAGTCCGAATGATGGTTTGGTAATTGATTATTACGAGGAGGTTTAAGAAAAAATCTTACCAATTGTTCTAAAAATAATTCCAAAATAAGAACTAATGCCTGGATTATTTATAAATTTCATATTCAATTGAAGTTTAGCAGGCATTATTTCGCCAATATAAGTTTTCTCTGGATCACTCGACTTCGACAGTAATTCATTTTCATTAAAATATTCTAGAGAAGCGCTGTCGGTTATGCCTGGACGAACAATTAATACACGTTTTTGCTCTACAGTATACAGATCCACATATTTTCTTACTTCCGGTCGTGGGCCAACCAAACTCATATCTCCAAACAAAACATTTATGAGTTGAGGTAACTCGTCTAATTTAAATTTGCGTAAAAAATACCCAATACCTGTAATTCTTGGGTCGCGACCACCAACCGTAAGCAAGCCTTTTTTATAAGAATCCATTTTCATTGTTCTGAACTTTATCAACCTAAAATCTATATTATCCTTCCCTACTCTTTGCTGAATAAAGAAAATTGATCCTGCTGAACTAAGTTTGATACAAACAGCAATTAAAATAAAAAATGGTAAAAGAATAAGAAGGCCAAAAAAAGAAAAGATGATATCTAACAAACGGATCATATGCTGTTAAGCGCGTTTAAAAAAGCCTTACAAACCGTTTCAATTTGCGCATCGGTAAGATCATAGTACAAAGGCAAAGTAAGTTCATGACTGTAATTTGCATGCGTTACAGGATAATTTTTAATATCATATCCCATTCCCTTATAAAAACTCATCATGGGCACAGGAATAAAATGCACATTTACGCTTACATCATCGTTTGATATCTTTTGGATCATGGCATCACGTTGCACCTCGGTAATTCCGCTAATACGCAAAGGAAATAAATGATAACAACTCTTTTTATCAGCGGTTTCGTAAACCGGAAAAATAAGTCGTTTATCAACGCTTAATAGTTGCTTGTATTTATCGGCAATATATTTTCGTTTTACTAATGTATCAGAATCATATCGCTCTAATTCTACCAGGCCCATCGCGGCGCAAATATCAGTCATGTTGCATTTATAACCTGCTTCAATAATATCGTAACGCCAATTTCCTTTTTGTGTTTTTGCTAAAGCATCTTTATTTTGCCCGTGTAATGTTTTTACACATAAATATTTATACACTTCCTCATTATCAAAAGGCACAGGCAAATTCAAGGCTACTGCTCCGCCTTCGGCAGTGGTTAAATTTTTTACCGCATGAAATGAAAAAACACTTACATCGGTTAAAGATCCTGTTCTTTTGCTCTTATAACTTGCGCCAAACGAATGCGCTGCATCACTTAACACTAATATTCTTCCTAATTTCTTTTGATTTTCGCTTTCCGCTTTAAAAATTCTCGCATGCTTTTTAGCCAAAGCGTTTATCTCATCATAATCGCAAGGTAAACCGGCAAAATCAACGGGCATAATTACTTTAGTGCGTGAAGTAATTGCTTTTTCTATAGCAGCAACGTTAATATTAAAATCTTCGGTATTTCCGTCAACAAAAATGGGTTTTGCACCGCAATGAACAATTACATTAGCAGTTGCCGAATATGTGTAAGCCGGCAAAATAACTTCGTCTCCTTCTTTTACATCGTACCAACGCAGCATAATTTCCAATCCCGCAGTTGCACTATTTAAACAAAGCGTGTTCTTATTACCACAATACTCTGTTATTTTTTTTTCGAATGTTTTTGTGCGCGGCCCTGTTGTAATCCAACCACTTTTTAAAGCGGCCACCACTTCATTTATTATTTTATCATCAATGCGAGGTGGTGAGAATGGGATCATACAATAATTTTAGGTATAAAGATACATTATTTTCCAATATTTACCTGCGTGGCGCCAAAACCATAGTCCTTATAAGAACCATCTTGATACGTAACACCCTTGATGGTCTTTAAAATGGCAATGATCTCCTGCTTTAAGCGACCGTTACCTACACCGTGAATAAAGACGATCTTTTTCATTCCCTTTACTATAGCTTCGTCCAACTCCTTTTCAAAATGTTCCAATTGTATAGATAACATTTGGTGACTGCCTAATCCCTTTGTTGAATCAACCAATTCTTCAATGTGAAGGTCTACCTCCTTCTCAAGCGACTTTAAATGTTCCTTATGCGATCGAGAAACTTTTTCTTTGGTTTTAAATTCTTTTATAGTCCGAAGGCGTTTAATATCCTCCTCGTTTAAAATAGCTTCAACGGTTTGTGTATTTAAAAACTCATCCTTTAATAAAAAAGCATATACCGGAAATTTAAATTCTGAATGTTTTATAGTATCAGCCGATGAAAGATTTTTAGCTTCAATGTATATACTTTCCGAAATTGGAACTTGCCTACGATAATGCGAGTTCTTAAACAACACTGCTTCGATGGTATGTTGTTGAAAATCTTTAAAGAATTGAATTTTTACCTGCTTGAGCAATACTTTTTGGTAAGGACCCACATTTCCATTCTTTAACGCTTGATAATACTCATCGTCCTTTATGGAATACGTATACAACATATTAAAGGCCGAAGCATTATATAAATATAAATTGTACTCATTTCTTAGTAATGGCATTTCGTGATCAGGCTCTACCACAAAATAAATAGCATCGGCTATATTGGCATCCGGGATAAGTTCAATATTATCGGTATTCTTATCTACAATAAGTTCGGTATGAATAGCTACTAATTGAGAGGCCAAATAAGGGATCTCAAAACCATCGCTCATTTCAACAAAAACGGTAGTATTATCTTTTATGCGCGAAACAATACCTTCTCCCTTTTCATTAAGGAATCTTACTTTATCTCCAATGCGTAATTTCATTTGCAACTATAAAGGTAATACAAAAGCGCCTTTATCCCGCGTTGAATGGAACTGAATTCTTCTTTCTTCACATAATTTCTCAAGCTTTCTAACTGCCCAATAACTATTAGAACCATCGGCTATGAGCACTTTCAGTCGCAGTTTATCTAAAAAGTTCTGTTTTGGAATAGCATTATTACTTATTAAAAGATGAGTTACCGAAAAATTGAAATATCCGGGAACCTTATTCTTTTCATTAAGAAATAAAACACTTATTGCCTCACTTTTACAAAAATTAAAAAGTGATGTTGTAATATTTGTATTGTTGTATGAGATCAAATTTGGTTTTACACTCATACTATAATGATCGGTATCGTGTCGAGAAAGCACAGTATTTAATTTATTCTTTATTGAAGTACACGACGAACGCGGTATTTGATAAACCACCAGCTCATTTTTTGTTTTAGAATCATATGAGCTTGCTAAACCGTATAATTGCCAAAGCACAATAACGATCATTAAACACAAAGCATACTTATAGGAACGCATTAAAAACATGGAAGTAACAAAAACTAAAGCAAGAACAAGAAAAACAGCATCTGTCATATCAAAATCAATACGATCAATGAACGACCAACCATCGGCATTGAAAATATTAATGAAACTGATCATGAATGCTGTGAGAAAATTAATGATACTACTTATGAATGTTAGTTTAAATAAGGCTATAAAAGCTAAAAGTAATATAGCAAACGATAAGGGAACAATTATAAGATTAGCAAAAGCAAACCAAATAGGAAATTGATGAAACACCAAAAGAGTGATAGGCAAAGTAGTAATGGTGGCCGAAAAAGAAACCGCCACACTTTTCCAAATTCTTTCTGCGATCTTATTTTTAGGCTCATACCATTTGTAGATTTTCGGAAAGAAATAGAGGATGCCAAATAAAGCACAGTAGCTTAATAAAAAGCCTATGTCTTGCACCAGTAAAGGACTAAAAAGCAGAAGAACGAATGCCGAAACGGCTAGGATATTGATCTGATTTGCTGCTTTATTTCTAAAATACAAATTTCCAAAGCCAATAAGATTGAACATGATCACCGAACGTAAAACCGGAGCCGAAAAACCAGTGATCAACGCAAATAACCATAAGCATGCACTAATGAAGATCAGTTGCGCCAATTTGTATTTCTTATTTCTATCTATCATTGACAAAAAATAATTCAGTACCAAATAAATAAGCCCAACATGCAAACCTGAAACAGAAAGTATATGAAGTGTTCCTGAGTGCGAAAAGCTTTCGATTACTTCTTTATCAATATCATCATCAAAACCCGTGATAAGTGCCGAACAAATGGCGCGTGCATTCTCCGAAAGATCAACTTCACCAAGGCGCTTGATGATCTTATACTTTATAGCCAAGCCAATTTGCCATAAAGATCTACTTACTTCGTTAGGAAGAACAGAAAACGAATTAGAATCTACATAACTTGTATGATACACAGAATGTATGGCTAAGTAATTTTTAAAATCGAACGCATGCGGGTTTTGCGGCTCACCTACCTCTTGAAAAATACTTTTTAAAAGAATAAAATTACCAGGCATAATATTCTTTGCTAGCTCGCTCTTTTGAATATAAGCTATTACATTGCCCTGGCAATTGCTATAACCCGTATCATTTTTGATCTTTAGTACTTTTACATTTAATTTTACTGAACGCGGTTTACTTACCGGAATATCATCTATCTGCCCTACCCAAAAAACAGTATCTTCTTTTGTATAATTGCTATAATGCGTACACGGATCAATTGACGTGGAATTTTGTGTTAGGTTCAATGCAAAAAAGAAAAGAAACAGATCAAGAACAAACAATAGAGAATGATTTACTTGATTGCCTGTTCTTTTTATAAAAAGAAGCATGGTACCTAATAGAAAAACTCCTATTAGCAAAACAAAAGGCAACCCGCTATTGGCATAATACAAACTAGTGAATATTCCCAATACAAAAGGGAGAAGGATCCTTATAAATGGTATTTTACTAAGATGATGCATCTCAATTCAAAACTTGAATTAGATGACTAATTTAATAAAAAAATAAATATTTATTTACCTTAAGAAAGTGCCTTTTCAGCTTCTTCAATTGTGCCTTTTTTATTGCCAACGAATATGTTCTTTCCCGCAATGATAACAGGACGGCGTAAAAAAGTGTATTCTTGCAAAATGAGTTTTTTGTACTCGTTTTCCTTGGTAGGTTTTACGGCAAGGGCTTTATATTTAAGAGCAACACGGCTAAATAAAACTTCATAAGAACCAGTCATCTCATGCATTTCTTCTAATTGAGCTTTTGTAATAGGTTCAGTTTTGATATCTTGTAATTGAAATCCCTTTTCCTTTAATCTAAGCTGCTTTAAGATCCGGGAACATGTATCACATGTTGAGAGATAGTAAACCCTTTTCATAGGTTTATTTCTTGAAATTTGCAGTGGTTAAAATATGAAGCCTTCTACCACTAAAGAAATATAATTTATCGTTGGTAATAGTACCGTTATCTTCCATATCTAAAACGCCTACCAATTCAAAATTCGAATTAAGCACATATGTTTTGAATTTTTGCTTGATAAGTTTATAGCCTTTGAATTTTGTATCATACTTATAAAGTTCCGATTCGTGATACTCGTATTGGATCCTTCCACCTTCTACTCCGTAAATCTTACCATGAGTAGAACGGAAATACACCACATTATCATTGATGAAATTCAATGGTACAAAATAAGTTTCCTTCTCTACATAGTAATCGTTACCGCTAACAAACTCCGTGAAATTACCATAACGAAGTTCGTTCACATCGATCTCATTAAAGAACTTACCGTCGTTTAAATTGATGAAATAAAGATTATTCTTTCCTGCCAAAACAAGATCAGTTCCAATTTGAAAATCGATTGGGTACTTGAACATTGGTAACGGATTGTTATAATTCATTGTTCCTGTAGACGGGTCAACTTGCATTAAAAATGGAGCTCCATATACGATCTGATTTACTTTAAAATTAGCAACCCCAAGATTCAGCATGAATAATTTCCCCGCTTGTAAAAAAAGAGCAGATTTACTAACAGTATACTTACTTAGATCTACTTTCCAATTCACTTTTCCCGTACTGTAAGCTATGCAATACAAATTATTCTTTCCTGCAAAATAAACATTTTCACCTTCGATAAGAATGTTCGAGCAAATTTGCGTAATAACATCCTCTGCAGGGCTTTCGAGATTAGAATTTTGCTGTACCCTAAAGGCATTTGGATTAATAATGGATTGAATAAGTTTTTCGTGATTCTTTTCACCCGTAACATCGGTAACCGACCAAGTAGCGCCCGATCGAATATTTAAACCATACAATCCCGAAGAAGAAATTAGTAAGATAGAATCATTAGCCTTTACAGCTTCCGCCCAATCAAAATCATTTGGAATATTTGTGGTAAAAAGTGTATTACCATTCTCAAGGCTAACCCCTTTTAAAACTTTGTTCTCTTCAGGTTTAGTAGGAATAGAATACGTCAATCCCATCTTATGTTTGGGGTCAACAAACACCAATTTTGTTTGATGTTGGAATTGCTCGAGACCTGTATTTTTATTGAATTTACTTGTACTTACATCGCTTGAGATCATAAGGAGCTCGTCCATATTAT
>JAGPDW010000126.1:0-8831 GCA_018057345.1 Bacteroidia bacterium
GCAAGTGCTTATTCGCGCGATTGGGATTATGAACGCTTACGCAAAATTGCCGATAGCGTTGGCGCATTATTGCTGGCAGATATTTCTCATCCATCCGGTTTAATTGCCAAAGGAATTTTAAATGATCCTTTGCCGCATTGTCATATTGTTACAACTACAACACACAAAACATTACGCGGTCCTCGTGGTGGAATGATCATGATGGGTAAAGATTTTCCAAATCCTTGGGGAGAAAAAACACCAAAAGGTGAAACAAAAATGATGAGCGCTATTTTAGACAGTGCCGTTTTTCCGGGTACACAAGGTGGTCCACTAGAACACGTGATCGCCGCAAAGGCAGTTGCTTATGGCGAATGTTTAAGCGATGAATACATGACCTATTGCATTCAAGTAATTAAGAACGCGCAAACCATGGCCAATGCTCTAATGAGTAAGGGTTATAAGATCATAAGTGGTGGAACTGATAATCATTTAATGTTGATCGATCTTCGTAATAAAAACATTACCGGTAAAGAAGCCGAAAAAGCGTTAGGACATGCTGACATTACCGTAAATAAAAACATGGTGCCTTTTGACGATAAATCACCATTTGTTACAAGTGGAATTCGTATTGGTTCTTCGGCAATTACATCCCGTGGATTGAAAGAAAAAGATTGTATCAAGATAATTGAGTTTGTTGATGCAGCTTTAATGAACAAAGACAACGAAAAAGAATTAGCTAAGATCAAAAAGAAAGTAAATACCATGATGATCAAGTATCCTTTGTTTAAGGATTGATTTAATTCTTCGCTCCGCGAAGCACGTTTTTTGCCACGAATTACACTAATTTACACTAATCTGTGTTTACAGAAATTGCGCTAAACTATGTGTAAATTGGTTTTGATCAGTACTCGCAGATCAGTGAAATTTAATCACATATAGATTAGTGCAAATTAGGGGAATTAAAGGCTAAAAAATGCTAGCTGCGGTTATAATCTATTATTTTTTTACCACTAAGACACTTAGGTCACAAGCTTCACTAAGTCAAATTTTATACTTTTGTTTATCTTAATTCTTAAAATAATTACTTAGTGCTCCTTAGTGCACTAAGTGCCTTAGTGGTTATAGCCTATTGCTTTTTTACTAGCTAGGTTCGGAGCTCCGATCTAATTCTGATCAAAGCGTTCTACTTTATTTACGCCTTTTACTTTTTTAAGATTATCTATTAAATGGTTGAGGTGTTTTGTATCATGCACGTAGATCATGATTGTTCCGGTAAAAATTCCATCTTCGGTATCAAAACTTATAGAACGCATGTTCACATGGTTCTCACTTGAGATCACCTTAGTGATATTATTTACCAAACCTAATTCGTCTGTGCCAATTAGTTTTAATCCCGCAAGGAAAGAAATAAGTTGATCATTGGTCCACTTTGCTTTTACAACTCTGTAAGCATAATTAGAAAGTAATTTTACCGCATTAGGACAAGATACTCGATGGATCTTTATTCCTTCTCCAACAGTAACAAATCCAAAAACGTCGTCGCCCGGAATTGGGTTACAACATGGCGATAATTTATAATCGAGTTTTTGAAGATCGTCGCCTATCACTAACATATCGCTTCCACCGCGCGTACTTGTAACTAATTGCTCGATCTTTGGTGCAGTTTTGGGTTTCCTTCCTTTAACCGGATTTTCTTTATGCTTATAAAACGCTTTTATTTCTTTGGTATCCACATTACCAACAGCAACTCGGTAAAATAATTCCTGCGATGTTGGCAATTTTAAAAATGAAGTAAAATCATTTATGTTCTGAATTGTAAATTCCAATTTGTTCTTGTAGAATTTACGCTCCAGCACTTCCCTTCCACCCTCAGCAGTTTTACGTCGCTGTTCCTTTAAAGAGTTCTTTATTTTTGATTTTGCGCGAGCTGTTACAACCAATTTTAACCAATCATCCTTTGGCGTTTGCTTATTACTGGTTAATATCTCAATTTGATCGCCACTCTTTAATTCGTAACTCAGGGGGACCAATTTATGATTTACTTTAGCACCAATACATTGCTCGCCGATCTTTGTATGAATATCGAAAGCAAAATCTAAAGCCGTAGAACCTAAAGGTAAAGTTTTCATATCACCCTTAGGGGTAAATAAAAATATCTCGTCGCTAAATAAATTGAGTTTAAAATCATCGATAAACTCCAATGCATTTGGATCAGGACTATCTAACATTTCTCTTACGCGTAATAACCACGCTTCGAGTTTACTTTCTTTTTCTGCAGCCGCATCTTTGTATTTCCAATGCGCAGCATATCCGCTCTCGGCCAATTCATCCATGCGCACCGAACGAATTTGCACCTCTACCCATTTTCCTTCGGGGCCCATTACGGTTGTATGCAAACTTTCGTAACCATTACTTTTTGGTGTGCTGATCCAATCACGTAAGCGTTCAGGACTTGGATGATAAAAATCGGTGATGATGGAATATACTTTCCAGCAGTCTGATTTTTCATTTTCAACGGGTGAGTCAATTACAATGCGAATAGCAAACAGGTCATAGATCTCCTCAAAGGCCACTCCCTTTTCCTTTATTTTATTGTAAATGCTAAAAATAGATTTTGGTCGACCGAATATTTTAAAGCTAAACCCTTGCTCTTGCAAAATTTCTTTCAAGGGGTCAATAAATTTTTGAATAAAACGCTTACGTTCAGGCTCCGTTTCGGTTAATTTTACGGCGATCTCGTAATACGCATCGCTGTTAGTATATTTTAATCCAAGATCTTCTAATTCTGTTTTAATTGTGTTCAATCCCAGACGATGAGCAAGCGGTGCATATAAAAATAAAGTCTCACTGGCTATTTTCATTTGCTTATCACGCTTCATATGATTAAGCGTGCGCATATTGTGCAAACGATCGGCAAGTTTTATCAAGATCACGCGAATATCCTCACTCATAGTGAGTAATACTTTTCTAAAATTTTCGGCTTGAATAGATGACGTATTATCAATAACGCCCGATATTTTGGTTAATCCATCAATGATCTGCGCAACCCTCTCGCCAAATAAACCACGTATATCTTCTAAAGTAAGATCAGTATCTTCAACAGTATCGTGTAACAAAGCACATACAATTCCGGTGGCGCCCAATCCCATTTCTTCGGCACATATTATAGCAACTGCAATTGGATGATAAATATAAGGCTCGCCACTTTTTCGGCGCATTTCTTTATGCGCTTCTACGGCAACTTCAAAGGCTTTGCGGATCATTTCCTTATCACCTTTTTCAAGGCGGCGCTTGCACGCTTTAATTAAAAGCTTGTATCGGTTAAGTATCTCCTTACGTTCGGCTTCGAGGTCGATCTGCATAGTTCAAATTACAGTTTGAATTTACTATTTTAATGTAAGAAACAAAAAAGGAAATAGGGAATTTTAAGATGTTTTAGCTTAAGGGGTTTTACAGAGAAACCAAAACGATTTACTTGGGAACAAAAATAGGCGTTTGCTTATCTGGATCTGGTTTATCGGCCTTATCATTCTTGTTTTTTTCATTGCGAGCATCCACATCTTCAGCCACAACCCATTTTCCTTTTCTTTGGATCATTGAATCAAAACTTCCATCAGGGCCATAATATTGCGGCAAACCATCCATTACGGTTCCTTCTTCGCGAGGACCTAAATGGCTATAAACTATTCTGCCACTTTTATCATCATATTTTAAACTCATGGTAACATCGCTACTATATTCAAACATCAAACGTTTGGGATTTTTTTTAGGGAACTTAAATACATCCTTTCCAAAAATCGGTGTACCATCGGGTTTAAAATATAATGCATCAATAAATTTTCGCTGGATCAATTTATCATTTCCATCCCATGCAATTAGCGTATAATAATCTTCACATTCAATAATATCCAAATACAACATGCCAAACCATTTATCGGGTGTGCCAATGTATGTTTCGGGGTTTTTTACACTTCCAGATTTATCTACCAACTTAAAAAATTCGTAATTGTTTATCGTTTCGTGTTTCATAAAACCGGTTTTAACCCGTTTTGAATTATTCACCAATAAAAATCCAAAAAATAAATGTGTTTCATCATCCTTGTGAATGTTCCAGGTGATCAATTTAAATTTTTTGCTCTTTGGGCTTAAGGTTGAGATCTCCTTTAAACTATCAAACGGGAAATCCAGTGATTTTTGACTCATGGCAATGGATTCGATGGCTTTTATAAAATCTTTATTGGCGGCCATTCTATCCGCCTCCTTTTTACTATAAAAGACCTCCGTTTGCAAGCTTCTTAACTCAAACAACTTAGCGGCGAATGTACTTTTAATAGAATCTGCCTTTTGTGAAAAGGAAAAGGTTGAGATCACTAAAAAAAGATAAATGAGTTGTTTTTTCATTTGATGAATAACGCAAATATCAGTAATTTGTTACAGTATTAAGCAATAAAGCTCCCATTTTATAAACCTTTAAATGTTATACCTGCGTTATATCCGCTTATTTGCAAATTATCTGGCATTTATATCGCTGTGCATTGCGATTTATAACTACGAATTAAGCATTTACTTGTTACAGCAGGCCAAGGGTCAATTACAGGTTTTAAGTGGTACAAAAAGTTTTGAAGACTATAGAGCAAATACTAAGTTAAGCGAAAAAGAATCCTTTAATCTCCGGCTTATTGATGAAATCAAAAAATTCTCGGTAGACAGTTTAGGATATAAACCAACCGATAATTTCACCACCATTTATGATCAACAAAACAAACCAATTTTATGGGTAATAACTGCTTCCGAAAAATACGAACTCAAAGCGGTTGAATGGGAATTCCCTTTAATAGGAAGCGTGAGTTATAAAGGTTTTTTTAATAAAGAACTTGCTCTAAAAGAAAAGCATAAATTGCAGGCCGCCGGGTATGATGTTGGAATAAGAACCGTTTCGGCGTGGAGCACTTTAGGATGGCTTAGTGATCCCTTATTAAGTTCGCACTTAACTAAAAGCAAAGGCAACTTTTGCAATCTCCTATTTCACGAACTTTTTCATGCCACGTTCTTTGCATCAAGTAACATAAATGAGAATGAGAATCTAGCCAATTTTATAGCGCACAAAGCCACCATTCAATTTCTTAAAAAAGATACGCTTGCCCTACAGGAATATATGTATGATGATGCTCAACGCGAAAAGTTGAATATATTCCTTAACGCGAATACAAAAGCCTATAAATTATTCCTAGATTCGGTTTTAAACCACAAAAACAAGCTCATTTTGAAACAAAAAGAGCTTGTTTTTTTAATAAAAAAACTTAAAAACGAAGGGATTAAAAAAGAAAAACTTGTTTTGATGACCGAAGAAGAAATTCTGCTTGAGCAGAACGCCTATTTCATTGATTATATGCAGTACAACAGCCGGCAAGATAGCCTCGAAAATGCTTTTAACAAATTTTATAAGGGGTCGATAAAAAACATGGTACGGTCTTTGGCACCATAAGGGTGTAATAGTTATATTTGAAATCAAGACATAAAAAATATGAAAACCCTTCTTTTACCTTTTGTACTCCTTTTTTCGATTGCATCCTTTGCTCAAACAGGTTATGATGTAAAATTCCAGATCAAGAATAATACAGATACTACGATGTTCTTAGTTCGTACAATTTTTGACAAGCAATATATTTCTGATACCTGCAAAAAAGTAAAAAATGGATTAGTGCAATTTAAAGGCAAAAAAACATTAGATAAAGGCGTGTATACTTTAGTGAGCCAGGAGAAATCGGTTTACTTTGATTTTTTGATAAACGATTCGTATAATTTTACGGTAAGTTTTGATCGCAATGACATAGTGAATTCATTGAAGTCGAATGGAAGCAAAGAGAACGAAGATATGTTTGCTTATTTAAAATTTATGACCAATAAAAATGCAGAGTTCATAAAAGCTAAAGATCAAGCCACAAAAATGAACAAAACTGATAGCGCCAAATTTGTAGCAGAAAAATTTGAAGCTATGACAAAAGACGTTGTGAAATTTGAAGAAGCTTTTATGAAAAAAGTGAAAGGCACTTTTACGTACGACTTCCTAAACATGAAAAGCGAGAAGGAGGCTAAAGAAGTTCCAAAAGCTTCTAATGGTAGGCCGGATAGTTTATGGAGATACTACTACTATAAGAATCATTTTTTTGAAGGCGTAGATTTTAAAGATAAACGAATTGTTACTATCCCGTTTTTCGACGATCGCGTGAAACGCTATTTTGACGGTGTTATATTTCAATATTCTCCTGATAGTTTGATAAAAGAACTGGATTGGATGTTGAGCCAATGCGTAACAAATGAATTGGTGTATAATTTATTACTGGGGCATTTTACATATAAGTATGAACAGGATAAGCGCATGAGCTTTGACAAAGTGTTTGTACACTTAGCAGATAATTATATTTTAAACGGTAAAGCTAAAGAAGTGTACACTGAAGAAACTGTTAAGGCCATAAAAAAACGTGTTGACGTTCTTCGCAATTTATTGATAGACTCAAAGGCAAGCGAACTTTACATGATAGATACTGTTGACGCACGCAAAGTTATAAAGATGGGCTTTGATACAGTTATCTCCAGCAAAAGCGCTACAGAATTGTATTATAAGAACATCGACAAGTTAACGCCTATGTTCAAGACATTGTATATGGTGAATGCAAAGTTCACTATTTTAGTTTTTTGGGATGTAGATTGCAGTCATTGCCAAACAGAGATCCCAAAGCTACACGAAGAACTTAAAAAAGTGAAGGGTAAGATCGATTATAAAGTTGTTTCCGTTTACACAAAAGAAGAATTTGAAAAATGGCGCAAATACATTATTGAGAAAAAACTCACTGATTTTTATCACTTGTATGACCCTATTCATTTGAATAATATAAAAGATAAATACGATATCATTTCAACTCCGGTGATCTATGTACTTGATAAGGACAAATTGATCAAAGGAAAAAAGATTGCAGCTGACCAAATGGTAGGCCTTTTAGAATATTTGAACAGTGTAGATAAAACCCCAGGTAAAAAATAAAACTTTATATGATGATCCGCTCCGCCAAACTTCAATTATCCATCTTCATAAGCATTTTATGTTCATTATCCTTTGCACAAAGCGGATACGATATTCGCTTTAACATGAAAGGAAATAAAGATACGATTATGTATCTTGTAAAATATGTTTGGGATCAACAGTACATTGCAGATACCTGTAAAAACATAAAGAATGGTCAGGTTGTTTTTAAAGGGAAAGAAGATCTTGATAAAGGTGTTTACGTTCTGGTGAGTCAAAGTAAATCCATCTATTTTGATGTGTTTGTAAACGAGAATCAAAAATTCACTATCACTTGCGATAACAGCGATATAGTTACTACACTCAAGGTAACTGGAAATAAAGAGAACGAAACTTTTTTTAGCTACATTAAGTACATTACCGGCAAAAATCAAGAGTTCGGTAAATTTCAAGCACAAACAAAGGGAATGAATAAAGCTGACAGTATTAAATTCATGTTGGACAAAATAAATTTAATGAACGCTGACGTGATGAAGTTTGAAAAAGACTTTATGGAAAGTACTAAGGGCACTTATGTGAATGATGTAATGAATTTAAAAACAGAAAAGAACCCTACAGATATACCAAAAGCGTCGAACGGAAGGCCGGATAGCGTTTATCAATACTACTGGTACAAAAGTCACTTTTTTGATGGCATAGACTTTACTGATGATCGCATCATTAGAACACCATTTTTTGATGATCGCGTAAAACGTTATTTTGAAAGTGTGATCTTACAAGCGCCTGATACAATGATCCAGGAAATTGATAAGATCTTAGCGAATTGTAAACCCGATGGTTTGGTATACAATTTATTGATAGGGCATTTTACCTATAAATACGAGCAAGATAAGCGCATGGGATTTGATAAGGTGTTTGTTCATCTTTGCGATAAATATATCATTAGCGGTAAAGCTAAAAAAGTTTATGAGGATGAAACCGCTAAGAAAATAAAAGAACGGGCCGATATTTTAAGAAACATCTTATTGGAATCGAAAGCACCTGAGATCTACATGATAGATACCATTCACGGACGAGAGGTACTAAAAATGGGATTTGATACAGCCAAAACAAGTGAATCCATAACAAAACTATATTATAAAAATTTAGATAAACTTACACCTTGGTTCAAAACGGTGTACGGAATAAGCGCCAAGTACACCGTGCTTGTTTTTTGGTCGGTAGATTGTGGGCATTGCCAAACCGAGATCCCAAAACTGAACGACACATTAAAAACTTTAAAAGGCAAGATCGATTATAAAGTGTTGTCTGTATATACCAAAGAGGATTTTGAAGCCTGGAGGAAATTCATCATTGACAAAAAACTGGATTTCATAAATGTGTTCGACCCGGTCCATATCAATGACCTTAAGAATAAGTACGATATCTATTCAACGCCGGTGATCTATATTTTGGATAAGGATAAAAAGATCAAAGCAAAACGCTTAGGCTCTGAACAAGTGATAGACATGCTAAAGTTCTTTGAGAAGAACGATCAGAAATAGAAAGCACAAAATTTAAAATAATTTAGGTCGCGCAGTAGTAAAGGAATTAATATGTATTTCTTGAATTAATAAAGAAATAGTGTATTTTAGCCACTGTAAAAATCTAAGCGACCGGTGGAAACTACTATCAAAAAATTACAAAACGAGGTCAAAGCTTTAAAAAAAGAAAACAACGCCTTAAAGGAAAAACTTTTTGAAGAAGAAGTAAAACACACCGTAAAGGTTCCGGAAGCCTTTGCCCCAATATTCAATACTGCTGAAAAAATAGTAGGTAGCTATTTTAA
>JAGPDW010000127.1:0-8811 GCA_018057345.1 Bacteroidia bacterium
GAGATGGCCCAGCCGCTATTTATGGAATGTACTTGAATTTTGGTTCTTATCCAGGCGGTTATAGCGAGACAAATTTTAACCAGGTTAGATTTACAGCAAGTTTTAATGCTGATATAAAGAATCACGCAGTTACAGCTGGTTTAGAGTTTGATCAGAGGTTTGTAAGTTTCTATGGTGTAAGTGGAAGCGCTTTATGGAATCGAATGAGACAGATCTCGAATGCGCATCTTTCTAATCTTGACTTTGCAAACCCTATTCTTGTTCCGCAGTTCAGCGGGTCAATTCCTTATTATTATTTTGATTATGCATATCAAGCTGATAAACAAACTCAGTTCTCTGAGAAATTACTTGAAAAATTAGGCTTACCAAAAAACTACAACAAGCAGATCAACATTGATGAGATGGATCCTTCCACCTTTAGTCTTGATATGTTTAGTGTAGAAGATGTGATCGATGAATCCATCGGAAGAGAATATGTAACCTTCGTAGGATTTGATCATACTGGGAAAAAGAATAAG
The DNA here is from genome assembly GCA_018057345.1 of Bacteroidia bacterium. Classification (GTDB taxonomy): domain Bacteria; phylum Bacteroidota; class Bacteroidia; order B-17B0; family Aurantibacillaceae; genus Aurantibacillus. The sequence goes on from JAGPDW010000127.1 coordinate 519, forward strand.
GATGATGTTGGCATAGAAGATTTTCTAGCAAAAGATGCTGCAGGAAGAAATACGTTCCCTATTGGAGTTTACAAACCGATTTACTCTTCGATATACTTAATGGATAAATTTGATTTTAAGGACATAAAGATCAATGCAGGTTTGCGTGTAGACCGCTATGATGCAAACCAAAAAGTTCTGAAAGATAAATATGTATTACATGATGTAACAACGATAGGAAAGCTAAAATCAAAAACGGGCTTACCGGCTAATTTCGATGCAAACGTACCGGGTAATCGTTCACAAGATGCTGTGATTTACATTTCTAATCTTCCTACTGAAGGTAATTATCAGATATCAGGATACCGCGAAGGTAACACCTGGTACGATGCCGAAGGAGAGGAGATCTCTGACCCAGCTCTTATCGCTGCAAATAATGGCCGTCAAATACCTTTATTAATGGACAACAGTAATTACACCGAGAATATGTCGGCCGATGGATTTAAGAATTATGTGGCTGCAATAAATGCTATGCCTCGTCTTGCTTTCTCTTTTCCAATTTCCGACGTAGCAAACTTTTTTGCACATTATGATGTACTCACAAAAAGACCATTGAATTTTGGTAACCGTTTGAATCCTTTCGACTATTACTTTTTAGGTTCTCAAAGTGGAAATCCTGTAGTTCAAAATGCTGATCTTAAGCCTGAGCAAACTATTGACTATGAATTAGGATTCTCTCAGATACTCAACGAAAGAAAAAGCGCTTCTATGACGATCACTTCTTTCTATAGAGAAATGAGAAATATGACTCAATATAGAGCTATAGTTGGCGCATATCCAAGGAACTACTTAATGCTTGACAATTTGGATTTTGGAACAGTAAAAGGTTTAACTGTTACGTTTGATTTCAGAAGAAGTGGTGGTTCATCATTTAAAGCAAACTATACTTTGCAATTTGCTGAAGGATCTGGTTCAAATAATACAAGCGGTGGTAACTTAGCAAGCTCAGGCCAGCCTAATTTAAGGATATTGATCCCTTTAGATAATGATCAAAGGCACACCATCAATTTGATCTATGACTATCGCTTTGGTTCAGAAAAAGATTACAAAGGACCACAAATAAAACGCAAGAGCGGAAAAACATTGAACATTTTTGAAGATGTTGGTCTTAACCTGTCATGTGTGATCGGTTCTGGAACTCCTTACACACGTTATTCAACTCCGGTTGCGCTTAATGGCGGTTCACGTTCGAATATTCTAGGAACGATCAACGGTTCTCGTTTACCATGGAGTATTAGAAGTAACTTACGTGTCGACAAGAACATTCCATTAACATGGGGTAAAAAAGATTCAGAGAACAAGAATACTGCCAACTTGAACATTTATCTACAGGTATTGAATTTATTCAATAACAGAAACGTATTAGGTATATACGCATTCACGGGTAATCCTGATGATGATGGTTATTTGCAGTCATCGCAAGCCGTGGCAGCATTGGCAACGGCAAATAGCCCGCAGGCCTTTAGAGACCTTTACGCAATAAGAATGGCAAACCCTGATTTCTTTAATAAACCTCGTCAAATTAGAATTGGTTTATTGCTAGAGTTTTAAAAAAATTAAAAGACATGATCATGAGAAAATTAATAATTTACATCTGTACATTTTCCGCACTTTCCGCTTTTTCTAGAGAAAAGGCAGGAGTGGATGTGGGGAAAGCTATCAAGGCGCAACAACAAGGTGCTATAGCTGGTAAAGCACTAGGCAGTTGCTCTACGCCAAAAGCCGCTAGAGAGTTGTGGGTTAATAACGTTAGAACCATTATTTTTAATGGTGGCGATATGTGGTGGGATCTTTTCGGTAATACTAACTCATATTATTATGTGCCTGCTTCAACAAATAGAGCTTCTGCTGCGTCTTCAGCATTTGCTGGTGCTGTTTGGATTGGTGGATATGATGGTGGTGGACAGTTAAAGGTAGCTGCTATGACATATCGTCAAAATGGTATTGATTTTTGGCCCGGCCCTTTAGATACGGCTTCCGCTGAAGCAGATGTTGATGTGTGTAATAAATACGATAAGATCTTTGAAGTGTCAAGAAGTGAGGTTGATAATTTTGTAGTTGCAAGTGGGCCTATTACGCAAAATATTGATGCTTGGCCTGGAAATGCAGATCCATCGCTGGGTCAGGCTCTGCACTTAGCACCTTTTGAAGATGTGAATAACGATGGTATTTATGATCCTCTTTCTGGTGACTATCCGGGATATGATGTTTATAATAAAGCTACAAAAGATAATCTTGGTGTTTGTAAGGCTAAGCTATATGGTGACCGCACTTTATTCTGGGTTTATAATGATAAAGGTGGTGTTCACTCAGAAACACAAGGTGTTCCAATTGGTATTGAAGTAAGGGCTCAAGCTTTTGCCTTCAAAACAAATGATGAGATCAATAACATGACCTTCTACAGTTATGAGATACATAATCGTTCTTCTTTCCAGATCAATAAAACATATTTCACAATTTGGAATGATGCTGACTTAGGGTATTACCTTGATGATTATGTTGGTTGTGATACCAAGCGTGGTTTAGGTTATATTTATAACGCAAATGCCAACGATTTTATTCTTTACAACGGTACTCCCGGTTATGGCGATTATCCCCCTGCAATTGGTTGCGACTTCTTTCGCGGACCTTTAGCTGATCCAAACGACGGAATTGATAATGATTTTGATGCTGACCAAACCGGACCAAACGCTGGTACGGATGAGATCGGAGAGACCATTCAAATGAGCAAGTTTCTTTATTATAATAATAATATTGGTCCTTTCCCTAATCAAACTGTAAACCCGGATATCGCTATTCACTATTATTATTACATGACTGGTTTCTGGAAAGATGGTTCACCATTTACAGCTAACGGAAATGCATATGGCGGATCTACACCTGTTGATTATGTTTACGATGGTGATCCGGTTGCAGGTACAGGTTGGACTGAAAGAACAGCAGGTAACCTGGCAGGTGACCGTCGTTTCCTACAATCTGCCGGTCCGTTCACTCTTAAGCCGGGCGCTGTTAATAACGTAACATTTGGAATGCCTTGGGCACAAGCTGCCAATAAAGGTGGTAACCTAGAGTCGGTAACACTATTAAAAACAGCCGATGATAAAGCACAAGCTTTATTTGATAATTGTTTCAAATTATTAGATGGACCTGAAGCTCCAGACATGACCATTCAAGAAATGGACGGAGAATTATTATTTTACTTAACAAACAGAAAGGGTTTAAGTAATAATTTTAATAACTATAATAATGATTACGACGAGCAGGATATCTCTATTAGTTCAGACCCTTCTTCAACAATTACAGCGATAAAGAATCCTGATAAGCATTATCGTTTTGAAGGATACATCGTTTACCAAGTAAAGGATGATAAAGTAACTTCAACTGATCTTAAGGATGCTACCAAAGCGGTTCCTGTTTTTCAGTGCGATGTTAAAAACGGAATTTCACGCTTAGTTAACTATGTATTGAGTAACTCAGTAGGTGGTTATATTCCAAGTGTAATGGTTGATGGAAATGATAAAGGTATGGTATCTACATTCAGATTAACTGATGACGCCTTCGCCACTGGTGAAAATAAAAAGTTGATCAATAATAAGACCTATTATTATTTTGCTGTAGCATATGCTCATAATAACTATCTAACTTACGTGGAAGATGTTTCTCCTAACACCTCTCAAACTGCCAATTATCTTGGTCAAAAACGACCATACTTAGAAGGTAGAAAAACAAAAAGAGCATCGGCAATTCCAAATAATCCTGTGTTCCAGTATGGTGGAAATTCAATGCAATCAAATTATGGAACTGGCGTTAAGGTCACTCGTCTTGAAGGTCAAGGAAATGGTGGAAATTTAATGACCTTAACAAAAGCATCTGAAGATGCAATTATTGCAAGTGGGTTTAAAGATGCAGTAACTTATGAAAGCGGACAAGGTCCTGTTTCTGTTAAAGTTGTTGATCCTTTAGGAATTATTCCTGCAGACTTTACTTTCCGTTTGGTTGATTTTAGAACAAAAGGTGCCCCTGATTATAGCCATGCGCTTACCAAAACTGTTGCGGTTACTTCTGGAACTACCACTACAGTTACTACCTTAGGTAATATTAATACAGTTAATCCTGATAGTATTAGTTGGGAGCTTTATGATAAAACTAACGGAAAATTTTATTACCCTAATTTGAGCTCTGGTGAAAGTAATTCTGCTGTAGGTAATGGAGCTGTTCCAATTAAGCCTATAAAAGTTGGAGATGAAACCTTCTTCCCTGAATTAGGATTTTCGGTAAAAATTGGTCAGGTTTCTGACCCAGGCGAATTAGCTAATTTTACAAATTTTGGTGGAGTTACGAGTGATTATTCAGGGCCTGCACCAGAAACTTTTCTTGGGGCAAGTATGGTTTATGCTAATAGTGCAACACAATGGTTAAATTCTGTAAAAGATGTTGATGGAGCTACCCCACAAAACTGGATATTGTGCGGTACAAACAAAACAGCAGGGCAATTAGATGCATATTATACTAAAGATGCAACAGGTGATATCGAGTCTTTTATTGATCCGCAAAAACAATTTGGCGAAATACTTGATGGCACATGGGCTCCTTATCCATTATGTGCGGGTTATTACTCTATCACAACTACTCGTAATTTTGGAGGTCCTGCTTATCATGGAGCAATTAGTTCTAAGGATGCATCTCCTAATACAAATTCTGTTACGAATAACGGTTCAATTCCCTATGCTGCCAACACTGATCTAAGAAAGATAAGTAGTGTGCTTATTGTGTATACAAAGGACCAATCAAAATGGACACGTTGTCCTGTATTGGAAATGCAAGAGGTTTCGGAATTGGCAAATGGCAATTCATTCTTCTTTGAGCCAAGAAGAGTTAAATCGGTTGATAAGAACGGAATTCCTTTTGGTAATTCAGGTTGTAATACAGCTGACGCAGCGTTAACTTCTACAACAGGTATGGGTTGGTTTCCTGGTTATGCTATTAATATCGAAACCGGTGAACGTTTGAATATGGCTTTCGGAGAGGATAGCTATCAAAAAGAAAATCAAGGCGATGATATGATGTGGAATCCAACTTCAAACACTAACTTTCCTTACTCTTACACGTTTGGTGGAAAACACTTTGTGTATGTTTTTGGTAATTCTGTAGAAGGAAAAGGTGACGTTGATGTATTGAATAATCCATCGCTTGGTAATTTTGCGCCACTGCAAGATGAGCCATTTGGAGCTGGGTCATATGATGCAGGAACAAAGGTCTATAACCAACTTTCTAAATACTTTGGTCTTGTTAGATCAACTGGTGAAAGTGTATTAAACGGCTCACGTCTTTCCGGTTTTGCAGGTATAGAAAGAGATATCATGTGGGTAAGCATGCCAATGACTGCTTCTGGATATACTTTTAAGAATCCGAAAGATATGCCTTGTGATGTAAGGTTTCAAATAAACGTAAGTAAGCCTTATCGTTATGGTTATTCAGGAATGTTGAGAACAACATCTCAGAATTGGATAAATAATACCGCTGCCAATGCTACGTATTCTTCAGGTATCAATCGATTATTTGCCGCGGTGAGTTCAACGCAGTTACCTTCAAATATCAAAACTACAGGTGCTGTTAATAATAACTTCCCAATGTATAGCTTCAGCACAAAAGAACTGGCTGCTTTATATGGCGATCAAGATGTAGCTAAAAATTCCTTAGATCTTATAAAGGTTGTTCCTAATCCTTACTATGGTAACTCTACTTACGAAACAAAACGCTTAGATACTCGTGTAAGAATTACGAATCTTCCTAACAAGTGTACCATTAAGATATTTAGTTTGAATGGAACGCTAATAAAAACAATAAAGCGCGATGTAAGCGGTCTTGAAGCAAAGTATACTAGGCCTGCATATGGAGATAATACTTCGTCTTCTTCCACTGGAGATGATATTAATAAAACAAAAAGAGATTCATACGTAGATTGGGAACTTAAAAATCAAAGCAATATTCCTATCGCAAGTGGATTGTATATTTTCCATATTGAAGCTAAAGATGCAGAAGATAAAATAATTGGAGAGAAAATCATTAAGTGGTTTGGGGTAATGCGTCCATTAGACTTACAAAATTATTAATACATAAACTTGAATTTATGATGATGGTTAAGAATTTAAAATATTACGGATTAGCAGTTTTAGTTTCTGCTAGTATGCTAACACAAGCAGGCAATCCCGAGCGTGCTGGCCAAGCTGGTGCTGCTGCATTATTGATCAATCCTTATGCGCGTAACAGTGGTATGTGGGGTTCAAACTCTGCTAGGGTTCGTGGATTAGAAGCGCAATATCTCAATGTAGCGGGTACAGCATTTACGCGTAAAACTGAAATGATGTTTAATCGCACAAGTTGGTTATCAGGCACAGGAATATTCTTAAATAGTTTTGGATTTACCCAAGGCTTAGGCGAAACAAGTACTATTGGTTTAGGTTTTGTATCATTGAATTCAGGTAAAATTGAGATCACTACCGAAGATCAACCAGAAGGAGGTTTAGGTACATACCAATACACTGCATACAATGTGAATTTATCTTACGCTAAAATGTTCTCCGAGAATATTTTTGGAGGTATCAATATCAAGTTGATATCTGAACAAATTCCAAACGTTAGCGCAAAGGGAATTGCCGTAGATGCAGGTATTCAATATCACACAGGTAAATACGATCAAATGCATTTAGGTATCACCTTAAAAAATTGGGGACCAAAAATGTCGTACCAAGGTGATGGTTTAGCGCGCCAAATGAATGTAAAGTATGGTAACAATTACGAGATGACCGTTAATAACCGTTCGGCAGCTTTTGAAATGCCGGCGTTAGTTAATATCGGTGTTGCGTATGATATTTTTATGACAAAGGATAGTACAGGAGCTCTTTCTAAGAAAAACAGACTTTCGGTAAATGCGGCCTTCCAGTCAAATTCATTTACGTATGATAATTATCTTTTAGGTCTTGAGTATGCTTGGAAAGAAATGGTTATGCTAAGAGCAGGTTTATATACTGAGAAGGGGATATTTAAAGGTGGTACCGAAAGAATGACTGTGTTTACAGGACCAGCTTTAGGCGCAACTTTTGAGCTTCCTTTTAACGAAAAGAAATCTACCGTAGCACTCGATTACTCATATCGATTCACAAACCCATTCGCCGGGGTACATAGTTTCGGCTTCAGGATCAATTTGTAAGATATTTTTTGTATATTTGAATTAAGACAGGGTCCCGATATATGTCGGGACTCTTGTTTTAAATAAATTTCACAATGGCACAGCAGTTAGGATATTACACCGAGGAAGGGCTTCAGAAGCTAAAGGATGAATTACATAATTTGGAGAGTGTAGAACGCAAGGCTGCAACAAATGCGGTTGCTGAGGCACGCGACAAAGGCGACCTAAGCGAAAATGCAGAGTATGACGCTGCCCGCGAAGCACAGGCTTTATTAGAGCTAAAAATAGGTAAGTTAAAAGAAGTGATCGCCAATGCTCGCATTGTTGATGAGACAAAACTGGATCTTAGCAAAGCAAGCATTTTAACTACAGTAAAAATAAAGAATACTAAAAACAACGCTACCATGAAGTATACTTTGGTAGCTGAAAGTGAAGCTGATCTTAAAAGCGGAAAAATATCTGTTGACTCTCCCATTGGAAAAGCACTTTTAGGAAAGAAAGTAAAAGACAAAGTAGACGTTACAGTTCCAGCAGGTCTTGTAACCTTCGAGATCATCGAGATATCATTATAGCATGGCAAGTATCTTCACTAAAATAATAAACGGTGAGATCCCTTCCTACAAAGTAGCCGAAAACGAATCCTGTTACGCATTTTTGGATATTGCCCCTTTAAAAAAAGGACATGTACTCGTTGTTCCTAAAAAGGAAGTGGATAATATTTTTGATCTTGATGATGAAAGTTTCAAGCAATTACATTTGTTCAGTAAAAAAGTAGCAAATGCTATAAAAAAATCTGTGCCTTGTATTCGTGTAACATCACATGTTATTGGATTAGAAGTGCCACATGCACACATTCATTTGATCCCTATTCATACAATGAATGATTGTGATTTTTCAAATCCTAAACTTAAATTATCTAAAGAGGAATTTGAGAGTATAGCTTTAGCCATTAGTAAAGCACTTTAAATTTATCTTATTTCTTTGTTAACTCCATTTCTGTAAGCTTTTAGGAGACTATATTTGCAGCCAGATAATTTTTGTACAACAATAAGTTTTAATTTTGAC
>JAGPDW010000128.1:0-8801 GCA_018057345.1 Bacteroidia bacterium
TAACACAGCCGTCCATTAATTTTTTCTTCTCCAACTAATTGAAAAAATTCGTCAAATTTATTTCCGATCTTATTAACGCTGTATCCTATTATTGCTCCAAAATAATCGTAACCCATTTCGTTAAGCGAATGATGTTGATCTTGTCGCATGAGATCACCCAAAGGATCAAGATTCAAATTAAAATACGGGAAAGAGTTTGGTTTTACGAGCGCTTTACCTTTGTTGGTTCCTTCTACCCAAAGTACTTCAATACCTTTAATGTATAAGTAGATCTTTCGCGGTTTCTTTTGAAATTTTACAGCGCTCTCGTAGTAATTGAATCCTTTTTTTCCGCGTTCGGTGATCTTTAAATGATACTTTAAACTCTTTACCTCATCAATAGACTTAAGAGACTTGAGAACAATGTCTTTACAGCTCATTTCATCCTTTTGGCTGAATGCCAATAAGTTGAAAACCATCAAGGTAAATATTCCTAAAACACGTCTCAATTTTGTGAATCCCAAAATAACACAAACTTTAATTGATTACCAAATGATTGAACACATATTCATATGTTTTTAAAAATTTATAGCGAGCACAGCGCAAATATTAGGGTATATTTGATAAAACTGGCGTATATTTATTGTCCCGTTTATGAATGTACACGCTCAAATAGTTGAAGGCATAAAAACCCTCTTGCACCAACAAGAGTATGTGGTTATACCCAATTTTGGAGGCTTTGTTACCCAAGTACATTTTTCAAAATACCTTGTAGAAAAGAACATCCTTACTCCTCCCGGAAAGGTGATCTCATTTAATAAACAATTACGTCAAAACGATGGTGTTTTAGCATTTTGGCTTCAAAAAGAACTAAGTGTAACACCGGAAGCCGCTTTAAAACACATTACCGAGTTTAGCGATTATTGCGAGCAAGTATTACACACCAAACGTCGTTTGAATTTAGAGAATCTTGGATTCTTTTATTTAGATCTTGAGAACAATATTTGTTTTGAACCTAAGAACGACAGTAATTATTTGTTGGATAGTTTTGGTTTGAGTCCTGTTATTTTAAGTGAGTTAAGCGAGCTTGTTGTAGAGAAAAAAGAAACGCCGTTTGTTGACCGCACAATTGAACCTGTAAAACAAGAATTACCAATAAAGCGCAAGCGTAATTTAAAACCTATCGCTTACATAGCACTTGGTGGATCTATTTTATTCTTTTCCTTAGCGGCTTTAGTTACTATCAATAAATCAGAAGGTCCTTTGCTTTCGGGAATATTTAATAGCAATGCTGTAAGAACATACAAACCTTTAAATTATTCAGAACTTGTTTTAGAAAAAACAGATGCTGAAACAAAGTCGTACGTTCCAAATTCGGAAGGCATTGCTGTGCTTGATATCACAAATGAAAAAGCAATTGCGGTGAGCGTGAATGAGAACACGAGCGCATCTAATGAAGTAAAACATTCTACTGTAAAAGCACATAATTATAAATACGCAGGTAAATTTCAAATTGTATTGGGTTGTTTTACTCAAAAGAACAATGCTGATAAAATGGTTCGCAAATTAAAACGCGATAATGTGAACGCAGGAATTTCGGGGATCAATAATAGAGGCATGCATGTAGTAAGTTGCGCAGGATTTGATTCTAAGGATAGCGCATTAGCTTTTTTACAAAACATTAAAGGCAATTTTCCTAATGCCTGGGTAAAATCAGAAAATTAATTTGTTTTTTTAGGTTGCTCTGATTGAGCGCTCGGCGTTGGAACGGTTGCATTTCCTTTATTTCTGGTTAACTTATAAATGTAAACCGCAGCAATAAGAACTCCTGCAAAAATAAATGTTCCAAGCATGCCCCACATTAATCCACTTGTAGATTTTACTACAACCAAAAAAACAATTGATGCTAAAAAAATTGTTGCTAACTCGTTGAACAATCGCAAGCGCATAGAGCTGAATTTATAGACTCCTTGTTTTTGTTGATTAAGGATGCGTTGACATTGCCAATGATATATGCATAAAAAACCAACGGCAACTAATTTTAACCACATCCATGGTAAGTATAAGTACGCAGGATTTACTATGATCATCCACCATCCAAATATAGTTGCTCCAATGGCAGCTGGCCAACCTATAATATACCAGAGCTTGCGTTGCATGAGTAATAATTGCTGGGTTAATATAGGCCTTGCTATATCATCTTTTGTTTGCGCTTCGGTGGCGTAGATAAAAAGGCGCACAATATAGAACAGAGCAGCGAACCAGCTTACCACAAAAATGATATGTATAGATTTTATGTATAAAAAGTCCATGAATACAAAGATAGAAGATATATCGCTTAAAATGGGAATAAACCTTAAATTTGTATTATGAAATCAAAAACACCCTCGCAATCGTTCACAATTAACACCGAAGTGGTTTTACCAAATGATACAAATCATGTTGGTAATTTATTTGGGGGGAAATTAATGCAATGGGTAGATATTACGGCTGCTATAGCCGCTCAAAGGCATTGCGGACGCGTGGTTGTTACAGCGGCTATCAATCATGTATCGTTTGATAATCCTATTAAACAAAACAGTGTTGTAACATTAGAAGCTAAAGTAACTCGCGCTTTTACAAGTAGTATGGAAGTGTTGGTGGATGTTTGGGTAGAGAATCCGGTTACCGGAGAAAAAACAAAATGTAATGAAGCTATTCTAACATTTGTTGCCATTGATCAAAACGGTGCACCATTACCTGTACCCGAACTTGTTCCTGAAACTGATCTTGAAAAGAAACGTTTTGAAGGAGCTTTAAGAAGACGACAATTATCGTTGGTGTTGGCGGGAAGAATGAAACCGGAAGAAGCAACAGAGTTAAAGGCTTTGTTTGTTAAAGACTGATCTGAGAAACATCAATATCATTCATGCATTTAAAATGTGATTTAGGACAAGCTTTGTAACCTAATTTGCTACAAGGCCTACAAGACAAACCTTTTACTTCAACTATTTTACTTCCTTCAGCCGGTAAGTATGGATACATTCCGAATTCAGGAATTGTATTCCCCCACAAAGAGAATATTTTTTTGCTATACGCAGAAGCAATGTGCATTAATCCGGTATCGGAAGTAACAACACTTTCGGATAGTTTTATAGCATAAGCACTTTGATTGAGCGATAACTCTCCGCATGCATTTACAACATTGCTGCATTGAGTTTGCAATTGTTTCGCCACAATATCATCTTCTTTTGATCCGAGCACTATAAATTGCTTTGTTGTTGAGTTACATATTTCTACCAATTTATTTATTGGTATCTTTTTTGTGTAGTAAGAACCTCCCACAACAAGCGCTATAAAATTTGGTGATGATAGTTGTGGGAATTTTTTTGTGATGTCAAATTCATCTTCCTTTGAAATAAAATGATCTAATCCTTTATTATCATTTACTACGCCTAACGATCGTACGGTTTCAAAATAACGTTCTACAATATGAACATTAGGCAACATTCCCAATCGTTTAAAATTAACCGCCATGAATTTTCTAAAATTCAATTTATTAAAACAATGTGACGGTTTGCCTAAACTTGTTATTAATCTTAAGCTTCGCAAATTATGATGAAGATCGATAATGAGATCGTAATTTTCTTTATGTAGAATTTTAGTGATTTCTGTTACGTCTTTTTCGAACGTATGCAACTTATCAATGTTTGGATTGTTTTGTAAAATTGAACTAAATATTTTTTTAGTTACAAAATGCACTTCAACATGAGGTCTTTGTTGCTTGATACAGCGCAAGATAGGTGTAGTTAATACAATATCACCAATAGAACTAAAACGTATGATAAGGATCTTCTGCGACATTATTTAACAAACTTAAAAATTAAATGTTTACTAAAAATGCTTGGGATAACAATTTTGTGAGATTTTTGAGCCAAAACAAAGTTATGAATTTGTTAAATTCGCAGTTCATAATAAACATTTTGTAATGAAAAAAATCTATTCAATTTTACTTCTTGCATTCATTGTACTGAATGCAAAAGCACAAGTTTCCGGTTATTCGTTTTCCCAATTCTCAGACACCTACGTTGCAATAACTGGTGGTACCGTTTTTGGAAGCACTACGAGCGATGATCAACGTTTTGTTGATCCTGCAATTCCTCTTGGAGGAACTGCTTTGATAGGTCCAGGCATTCCGATCGGATTCAATTTTACTTTTAACGGTAATGTATTTGACCGCATTGCGATCAATAATAATGGATGGATCTCTTTTGGTCAATCAACTTTAACGCCAAATCCAGTTAATATTAATTCAAGTTCATCATACAACTGCATTTCGGCTACCTCAACTGCACCTGGCGTATTGCAAAATCGTATAGGAGCATTAGGAAGAGACCTTCAGGGTCAAACAGGCTCTCAATTGAGAGTTGAAACAATTGGTGTAACTCCAAATCAAACATGCGTTATACAATGGACCAACTATAGAAAATTTGGTGCTACTGGTGATCTTTTCAATTTTCAAATTAGACTATCAGAAACCTCAAATAATGTAAATGTTATTTATGGCACTTACACCACTACAACTGCAGGAACAGCTCAGGTTGGATTAAGAGGAATAGCTAATACCGATTTTAACAATAGAGATGTTACTGTTACTAATCCATGGGCCGCTTCTATTGCCGGAACACTAAACACTTCTCTTGTAAATTTCGACAACACACTAACTCCGGCAAGTGGACAAAATTATCAATGGACTCCACCACCACTTTGTTCAGGAACACCTAATTCAGGTGTAGCAGCAATTTCTTCTGCAACAGGATGTCCGAGCGCAAACTTTACTTTAAGTGCAACAGGTTTATCTACTGATCTTGGAATCACTTTTCAATGGTATTCTTCTCCTTCGGCAACCGGCCCTTGGAGTGCAGTTACAAACGCAACTCTAACGCCTTATACTACAAGTACAAACACCACTACCTATTACCAATTAGTGAGCACTTGTACAATTAGCTCTTTGTCCGCCACTTCATCTGTTGTCTCATATTCTATTGTAAATCCTGGTCCTTGTGTTTGTGGAGCATATGCAGGATCAAGCGCTAACTTTACTGGCGATGAAGAGGTTCTTAATGTTACATTTGGTACCTTAAATAACAACAGTACTTGTGCAAGTGTAGGTCCGGGCCCTGGATCAATATTGAACCGTTATAGTAATTACTCAGGATTTGTTGCTGCACCAACTGTAGTTCAGGGACAGTCTGTTCCATTTAGTATCAACGTTGGTACTTGTGGTGGTAACTTTGATAGTGGTATATCTATTTTTATTGACTACAACCAAAATGGTGTATTTACAGATGCAGGTGAGCAAGCTTACTTAAGTACCGCCTCTATAAATGGTCCATATATTCAAACCGGTAATATCACTATCCCCCTTACGGCTAGTGTTGGTGTAACAAGAATGCGCATCGTGAATATGGAAACGACTGTAATGTCTAATATTGTATCGAACGCTACTTATGGTTATGGTGAAACTGAAGATTATTGTATAGATATTATCTTGACCACAGCATGTAATGGAGTTCCTAACTCTGGAGTAGCAGCTATCTCTACACCTACGGGTTGTCCTAGCACCAACTTTAACTTATCTGCAACTGGTCTAAGTTCTGCAGGTGGCATTACTTATCAATGGTATTCTTCTCCTTCGGCATCAGGTCCATGGAACGCAATTACCAATGCCACTAATACGACTCACTCATCAAATACAACCACTACTACATATTACCAATTGGTTACAACTTGCAGCGTGAGCGCTCTAAGTGCTACCACATCTATTGTATCTTTCTCTGTAGTTAACCCAGGCCCTTGTATTTGCGCAGGATATGGTGCATCAAATGCAACAAACGCAATTGATGAGGATATCTGGAACGTAACATTCGGTTCGCTTAACAACACAAGTAACTGTACAGTTGTTGCACCGGGTCCTGGCTCTATATTAAATCAGTATGGCAATTATTCCGGTTTTGTAACAGCTCCAAGCGTTACTCAGGGTTCTGTGGTACCTTATAGCATTGACATAAACACTTGCGGAAGCTGGTGGGGTATGGAGTTCAATGTATATATCGACTTTAATCAAAACGGATTATTTACCGATCCGGGTGAATTAGTTGTAGTTAATACAAACGCTATTCAAGGACCAAATACAGGTAACATTACTATTCCTTTAACGGCACTTGTTGGTACAACACGTATGCGTATTGTAGCAGTAGAAGGTACAGTGTTTGGGCCAACCGGAACATATTTTGCCGGTGAAACAGAAGATTATTGTATTGACATTACTCCTGCACCATTATGTTCGGGATCACCTAACTCAGGTACTTCTACCATTTCTATTCCAAACGGATGTCCTAACGTACAGTTTACTTTAACTACAAGTGGTTTAAGTGTTGCTAACGGATTAGCGTATCAGTGGTATTCATCACCTTCGGCTACTGGTCCTTGGAGTGCTGTTACAACTGAAACTAACACCTCTTATGTAACAAGCACTACTACTACCACATACTATCAAATGGTAACTACATGTACAGTAAGCGCACAGTCGGCTACTACTACGGTTAGTTCTTATTCGGTTGTAAATCCTGGCCCATGCGTATGTGCTGGATATGCTAATTCTTCAGCAACCTCAACGGGCGACGAAGAGATCTTGAATGTAACTTTTGATGCTTTGAACAACACAAGCTCTTGTGCTTCTGTTGGTCCGGGTCCGGGTTCACAACAAAACATGTACAGTAATTATGTTGGATTCTTAGCAGCTCCTTCGGTTACACAAGCGCAAACAGTTTCTTTCACATTGCAAATTGGCACCTGTGGTGGTAACTACAACAACTCTTCTGCCATTTATATTGACTATAATCAAAACGGAGTATTTACTGATCCAGGTGAACAAGCTTACTTAATTCCTGCAGCAATTAATGGTCCGCATTTTGAAACAGGAAGCATCACTATACCATTAACTGCAACTCCGGGTACAACAAGGATGCGTGTTATAAATGTAGAAACAGGTACTCCTGCGGCAATTACTCCAACAGGAACTTATACTTGGGGTGAAACTGAAGATTATTGCATTGATATTATTCCGGCGGTTTTATGTTCAGGAGCTCCTAATTCAGGAACTGCTTCTATTTCATCTCCAACAGCTTGTCCGAGTTCAACTTTAACTTTAAATGCAACAGGACTAACAGCAGCATTAGGAATCAACTACCAATGGTATTCTTCTCCTTCAGCAACAGGTCCATGGAGTGCAATTCCAACTCAAACGAATACTTCATTTCAAACAAGCACAACTACTACAACCTATTACATGCTTCAAACAACTTGTACGGTTAGTGCTATGACTGCAACAACTTCAATTGTTTCTTTCTCAGTTGTAAATCCTGGTCCATGTGTGTGTAACAACTATGGCCCATCTTCAGCAACGTCAACTGGAGATGAAGATGTTTGGAATGTAACATTTGGATCGCTTAACAATACAAGCAGTTGTGCTTCTATTGCACCAGGACCAGGTTCACAACAAAACATGTATAGTAATTACGCGGGTTTCTTAGCTGCACCTACAGTAATGCAAAGTCAAAACGTTCCTTATAGCATCAATCTAAATACATGTGGAGGTTGGTTTGGAATGGAGTTTGATATTTATATTGATTACAACCAAAACGGTTTATTTACCGATGCCGGCGAACTAGTTGTAAATAATACAGCCGCTATTCAGGGCGCTAATACAGGTTTCATTCTTATTCCTGCTACAGCAAGTATTGGTAATACTCGTATGCGTGTAGTAGCAGTTGAAGGAACAGTACCAGGTCCAACAGGAACATATACTTGGGGTGAAACAGAAGATTATTGTATCGATATTATCGCACCTGTTCCATGTAGTGGTGCACCAAACTCAGGTACTGCAGCTATTTCTACTAACACAGGTTGTATAACAGATGTGTTCAATTTAAATACAACAGGTGTAACAGTTGCTACAGGTATTGAATATCTATGGTATTCGGCTCCAACTGCAACTGGTCCTTGGAGTGCTATTACCAGCGCTTCAAACACTGCTTACGCAACTAGTGCTTCGGTAACTACATTTTACCAAATGGTTACAACTTGTACTATAAGTACACAATCAGCAACATCGTCAATTGTTTCGTATACACCTTCTAATTGTTATACAATGAGCAACAATACAATCGTTGCTTGTGGTGGAACTATTTATGATACTGGTGGATCAACTAATGACTACTCATCTAATGAAGATTTTACATTAACAATTCTTCCTTCGGTAACAAACTCAAGTGTCATATTAACTTTCAATGCCTTCTTAACAGAGACGGTTTGGGATTATCTTGAAATTTACGATGGTAATTCAACTGCAGCAACACTATTGGGCACGTATGATGGAAGCGCTTTACCTCCTGTAACAGTGGCAGGTAATGCAGCAGGAGCTCTTACTTTGCGTTTCTTCTCAGATGGAAGTGTTGAATATTCAGGTTTTGATATTGCAGTAACATGTTCAGCTGCTTGTGCCGGTCCTCCTTCAGCACCTGCAGTAACAAGCATGAGTATTTGTTCGGGTAATACGGCAACATTAACTACAGTTGCAACTGGAACTGCGCAATGGTATACAACACCGAGCGCAACCACGGTGCCTGTTTCAACTAGTACATTATTTGTAACACCAATACTTACAGGTAATACTACATACTATGTTAGAGATACATCGGCTTGTGGTGCTAGTACTTTAACTACAGTTAACGTAACAGTTGCTCCAACACCAACAATGAATGTTACTTCAACAAGTACCG
>JAGPDW010000301.1:0-2531 GCA_018057345.1 Bacteroidia bacterium
TATTATATCAAGCCGGGGATTGCAGGAAAACCAGTAAGTGTTGTGCGCATATCGGGCAATGTAACATTTAACGACAAACCCATTGAGGCTTCCATTCAAATAAATTCATTAAAGAAAAAAGATATTGGATCACAAACGTATGTTTCAAATTCAACCACCGGAAAATTCCTGATCAGCTTACCAACCAACAATGATTATGAATTTATTTTCACGTACAAGAATTTCCCAGCCATGAAAAGAACGATAAGTACAAAAGATGTTGATTCGAGTATTGTGCTTACAATGATCGCCGATCTTTATTCTGATGCGTATTCAAAAATGGTGGAGAATAAGCGTGATAGTCTTGAAAAACTCAATAAACTTGCCAATTCGGGTGTAAGCTTTGATGAATTCAAAGCCAATTATGGCGACCTTATAATTGACAGTTTATTTTACAAGATCCAGATAGGAGCCTACGTTTTTATTGAAAACTTTAATTACACGCGTGCCATTGATCTTGGCATCATCATTAGAAAAATATATGATGATGGAATCACACGTTTTACTATTGGCAATTACAAAACATTTAACGAAGCATACGAAAGAATAACCGACGTAAAGGAACTTGCGGTTAAAGACGCCTTCATTCTTGTTCAATACAAGAATAAACATTACTACTTGTCCGACATTCTTAAAAAAGGCTTATTAAAAAGTAGTAATGGGAAATAGTTCTTACAAGAAACCGTAAAGTTTTGTTTGCTGGAATTTCTGATAGAATTTTGGCGTTTTGGCATTAATTCGAACGCCAATTGTTACTGCAAAATTGTGTGAAACTGCTTTGTGACGTAAAGTACTCTTTACATTATACGAATTCCTATCGTCGGTGTAAGAGCCAATAAAATAAAACTTTTTTAAGTTCAACCCAAAAGAAACCCTACCTGTTCCACTACCTCCTAAAAAAGTTTTCTTTGAGTGATTCGTGATAAGATCATAATTCCTCAGCTGCATTTCAGGCCCGAATGTATAATAGGCATTTACAAACCATGCCTTCAATATCACAAAAGTTCCGGCTACACCAAAATTAGCGGATATATTTAAAGAAGACAGCCCTCTCATATTTCCATAATCTGTATAAAGATACCTTGCCTGCAAGGGCATGATCGCGCTATCGTTCTTTAAATTGAAAGCACTAAAACTTCCTCCTACAATTAATGAAAATGCCGGTTTTAATTGACGATAATTACATCCAAAACCGGACTTATAAGCAAACTTTTTATAATTTGTGAAATGCATGAACCGTGTCATAAATAATGAACTTACCATCGAAGGCCGCAAATCGTATTGTTTAGTTTTATTAAAATTTGTAGAGTCATAATTTGGGGTTCTATCGTCATAAAAACCTTTGAATTTTCTGAAGTAATTTTCCGACACCCATCTATTATCACCAACATTTAAGCCAATATTAAAAACTTCTGTATGTCCTCTTCCGTTATTATTATCCGGAGGCTTTGGCGACCATGTTAACCAAAGTTGAAATTTATCGTAGTTGAAAACAAACCCTTGCGAACCCGCCGCGTCTGTTTCAGTGCTGTATGTGTGTTTGGAAAGATTAAGTGTATCCTTATTAGCAGTTTGGTCAAATTCATTTCTAAAAGTTCTATATTGCGATATCCAACCAACAATAACAACAGTCTCAAATTTTTGGTATTTTAAGGTATCCCAATTCTTAGTTTTACGTTGAATTCCGGCTTCAGCTTGAATTGTTGATTGTCCTTGCACCGATATGCTTAACAGTGTAAAAAGAATTAGAAAGTACCTGAACATTTTTTTATTAGCTTTGTATGGTAAAAATATAAAAAAAATAACGTATGCCCGCTTTTCTTGATAAACATATTGACCGATTTATGGACACCGTGGCAGAATATGCGCCCAAAGTGATAATGGCCATAATTGTTTTAACTATTGGTTTGTGGTTAGTTAAACGCATTGCAATTCTGGCCGATAAAACCATGAAAAGAAAAGAGCTGGACATTAGTTTACGCACGTTCTTAAAAAGTTTAATGTCCATTGGTTTAAAAATTGTACTCATTGTTACAGTTGCCGGAATGATAGGCATTGGTACCGCTAGCTTTGTGACTGTTTTAGGGGCCGCAGGTTTAGCCATAGGTTTAGCTTTGCAAGGATCTTTATCAAATTTTGCAGGCGGAGTTCTTATATTGATCTTTAAACCATTTAAGGTTGGAGATACCATTGAAGCGCAAGGACAAACGGGTGAGGTAAAAGAGATTCAGATATTTAATACGTTAATGCTTACCGGCGATCACAAAACGGTTATCCTTCCTAACGGAGTGCTTTCTAATAATACTATTGTGAATAACACACGTGCAGGAAATTTGCGGATCGATATTCAATTATCAGTAGGCACCGATAACAATATTAAAAAAGTGAAGGAGATCATTATGGAAGTTGTTGAGGGAAATGACAAAATTTTAAAACAACCTTTACCCGGAATATTTGTAGGTAAAATTGCCGACGGTGCTATAGCCATCAAT
>JAGPDW010000302.1:0-2531 GCA_018057345.1 Bacteroidia bacterium
GTTGATGTTTGCGCTGTATTGCTAGCATCGGTCCACTTATTTAAATTGATATAATTTCCAACCGTAATAACTTCATTACTACACTGAAAACCTGTAACAATGGTAGAAATCGTATCGGGCATTACATAATTGATCATTTTTGGATATACTGTTGCTGTTGGCAATCCTGTACTTTTAAAATTAAAATCCCACGAATCATGCTTACCAGTTCCTTTACTTTCAATACGCCAATTATAATTCATTGAATCGGCAATAACATGATACACCAATTCGTAAACGCCAAACGAATTAATAGAAGCATCAGTTTTAATGATCCCAATTCGATTATTATTAAACTTTAATGTATCAACTTGTTGAGATGCCAGTGCATAGTTATAATTATGAAAAGGAATTCGACCAAGATCGATGCTGCTAGCGCGATTAACTCCAATGCTTGTTTGAACGTTCTTTATATCATTGGTATCAGCATACAAAACGTAATACATATCTGCTACAGCATCAGTGAACCAAGTAAACAACGTATCAGAATTGGTTAAAACTGTTTTTGTATGAAATTTTACATTACCCGCATTTCCGGCTGCCGCTACTAATACTCTTCCATTTTGAGCCGTAATTAAATTATTCATTAGTTGCGTTTGAAGATCAGTACCATCATGACTTCCATAATAACTCCCAACACTTGCATTTATAACACAGGGCTTACCTGCTGCCGTTGCCTTTGTAAAAATATAGCTCAAAGCATCGGCGTAAATAGGATTGGTTACATTATTAAAATTCAATGCTACTACAATAAGCTCAGCCTTTGGCGCAACACCTTCAAATTTACCGGTAGCTAAACCATTTCCTGCAGCAGTTCCGCTAACATGCGTTCCGTGTCCATAATTTGCATTATCGTTATGCGTACAAACACTTGCGTTTATTTGTGCGGCCGTCCATTCAATTCCGTAATTATAAGGCATTGGGGTTGCTGAGCCTACTGATTGATTTTGATCCCAAATAAAATTAATTCGTGAATTTCCACTTCCATCTTTAAAATCAGGATGATTAAAATCAATTCCGCTATCAATAATACCCATAATTATTCCTGTACCATCGTAAGCTTGAGTTAAAGGAGCCATTCCTTGCTTAACCGGATTGATGCGATTTCTCACCATTGCCGTATCATTCAACAACTGCGGTTTTGAGGGTCTGTACTCAATAAAATTAACATATTTATGAGCTATTAAATTTGAAATGGAATTAAGTGAAGTTCTTACTGAGGCAATATTTCCTTCATAATAGTTAACCTGTACGCCCAATAATTCCTGATCCTTTAATAATTTCGGTATATTTCCATCAACAAGCACATCAAATTGCGCAGGAAGTGTTTTATCAGTTAATTGTGCTTTAAGAAATGTATTGCACTTATTTTGCGAAAACATCGTAACTTGCAACACAACAATCAGAATTATAAAAAATACTTTTTTCATTCTATCTACTAAAATACAAAAAATAAATCAATCTTTAAATTGAGGTCCATACTTACCATATTTATTATAACTTATAGCGGTTTTCTCATGTCTCAAAGCGACAGTGTTATGGTCACAGAGCTTAAGCCATTTAGCGACGGACTGTATTTAACTAATAACGATCATCGCCATAATAAAGCCATTTCAAAAGAAAATATTATCACCAATATTAATAAAGATCAAGTTGATTTTTATTACAAAGTAACCGCCACCACAAAAATTGAATATTCCGTTGGAGGCACAACATACACCATGGAACCTTCGCATATTTGGGGATTTGTTCAAAACGGAACTCTGTTTGTAAATTACAAAGGTGTTTTTTACAGAGTACCGGTTTTTGGTGCGATAAGTTATTTTGCGGGCGTTGTTGAAGTTAGCGGATATTACACAGGTGTTTACGACCCCATGTTTGGCGTTGGAGCCGGCCGAACAGTTAAGACCAAAGAGCTGAATGAATTTATTGTAAGCTACTTTGATGGAAATGTGGTGCCTTTTGACTTGGATTATTTAGAATTGCTTTTAAGTACGGACGAAACAGTTTATAAAGAATATAAAAGTTTAAGCAAACGTAAACGCCGCAAGCAGGTAACTCGATTTGTAAGAATGTATAACGAAAAACATCCTGTTCACTATTTAAAATAGATCAGATCTCTTTACTTACTCCTAATCCAAACAATGCAAAGTCATACTTAACAGGATCTTTAGGATCAAATTTCCTCAACACATTCGTGATCTCTTCAACTGCTTTCCAATCGTCTTGTTTACGCATAAGTAACCCAAGCTTTCTACTTACATTTCCGGTATGCACATCAAGAGGCAAACACAATAAAGATGGACTGATACTTTTCCAAATACCAAAGTCAACGCCTTTATTATCTTTTCTCACCATCCAACGTAAATACATGCATAAACGCTTGGCGCTCGAATTTTTATCAGGATTGGAGATATGCTTCTCACTCCGTTTTTGATGTGCTGCTTTTAAAAACTGATCCCGAAAATGAATGATGGCATTTTTCACATCAA
>JAGPDW010000016.1:0-30055 GCA_018057345.1 Bacteroidia bacterium
CTGCGATCGTCGAGTTCAAATTGCGAGATGTGCTTTTTTACGATCTCTAATTGATCTTCGCTACAATCTTTGATCTCAAATTTCATGAAATTAGCGATTAAGATATTCAGAGGCAGCAGCACCAAATAATTTCTGACCATCCTTATACACTACAATAAAGGCGTCTGTAATTCCTAAGGCAACGGCTTCTTCCTTTAACTGTTTAGCAAATTTAGCTTCGGTAAACGAGCCTATGTTATAAATGTAAAGTGCATTGATCACTTTATTTTCAATTGGCCATGTTTTTACACCATTGAACCTTGCAGCAACATCATCTGGTACAGGTTTACTATAAGCACCAATTTGAACTTTAAAGGTTACGCCATCCTCATTTTCTTTTACGCCATTTTCAGGGGTAGCTGCCGGTTTTTCTTTTACGTTATTAGTAAATGGTGCAAACGTTGGTGTAATAGAAGATACCGGTGTATTAGTAGCAGGATTTGTTGAATTGATATCCGGGAAAATAATCGGGTTTTCGGCTTCAAACACAATACTTGAGTCAGCCTCTTTTTTTGCCTTAGCATCATTATATGGCATTCGTTTACCATCAATGTATGCTGTAACAAACGCATCTTTTATACCAAGATCAATTACGCGACGCTTATCATTTATTAAACGATCAACATTGTTATAGATACCTGCAGTGTAACGATACAATCCGTTTGGTAATTGCTCACTATAAATAGGAGAGAGGCTCTTTAAACGTTCTTTGCTAATTAAACGCGAGTAAACACCAATTTGTACCGTGTATAATAAATTCTTTGTCTTCTCAAGCTCTTTTGTAACAACTACCGGAATTTCGGTTTCGGTTTTTGTTGCAAAATTAGGATTCACATTGTCTTTTATACCGGCACTAGCAATTGTTGTACCCATTGTTTTGCCTTCTCTTTCAAGTATGGCAAGTGCTTCAGCTAAAGTAATTCGCTTACCATTAAAGAACACAACTACAAAGGCATCGGGGTAGCCATTCTTTTGAAGATCGTTTTTTACGGCACTGGCATTCTCAATTTTTACAAAGTTACCTGCAGTGTACCGCGTATAACCGTTCCCTGCAGTTTCTGCATTAACAGGAGTTAAACCTCTAAATGAATTATTCGGGATCTTTGTTTTAAAAGCGCCAATTTGTACACGGAAGATCAAGCCATCAGGCATTTTAGCATCAACAGGAATTGGTTTTGCTTCGCTGTAAGCATTTTTATTTAATACTTCTAATCCTTCAATACGTGCAATTACTTTTGTTCCGGCTGTGTTATTTGTGGCGGTATTATTTTCCGTGTTGTTTTCAGTATTATTAACGGTTGTATTGTTGGTCTTAGTGTTTGTAGCTACAGCATTAGTTGTATTGTTATTGGTTTTTGTATTTGTGGCTACCGCGTTTGTTGTGTTATTGTTTGTTTTAGTATTTGTGGCTACTGCATTTGTAGTGTTATTGCTCACTTTATTATTAACCGTTACCAAATTAGCAGTTGGTTGCTTATTGATAAGGAAGTTCAATTGTGTAGCAGCAGTTAAACCGGTTTTAGCTGCAAGCGATAATAATTTTAAACGTTCGGCAGGATCGTTTGTTTTACTTGATCGTATCAATAGGTTCTTTGATTCAGCGTTTAAATTGATCACATTGCTTTTTACTTTCGTTTGATCGGCATTCAAGTTCTTTGGAATGGTATTTTTGTTGGTTTCGTACTCCATGCTGTATGCATTGGTTAAATTGGTGAGGGCGCTTATTTCTTTTGCATAAAGATCAGATTGTTTTTGTTTTAACTCAGCAGGTATTTCTTTTGTTCCACCCACATTGTTATAACTAGGTTCCTTTACCACGTAATCAGGAACGGCACCTTTTAATTCATTAATGATCTCGCTTTGCTTTATTAAAAGACCAGCTTCTACTTCGTCGGCATTTTCCATTGCGCCTAACTTGGCCGAATTATTGGTTAAAGCGTTTGCTTCTTCACGAATATCTTTTGCTTGCCTGCGTTTTGTTTCTATTTCATCTAATTTAGCTTTTACCGAAGCTGCAAGATCAGGATTGCTACTGTTTACTGTGCCTAACATATCGTTAATGGCATTTTTATTAGCATTGTAGTTAGCTTCGTTGTACTGCATGTTAAGTTGTGCAGCCTCTACTTTTTTAGCGAACGATTTATCTTCCAGATCTTTTGCCTGATTCAATAAAGAAGTTTGTTCATCACCTGTTTTGCTTTCAGCATCCTTTTTTACGTTACTTGCTTCTTGCGCAAAACTATCCGAAGCATCTAATAACGAATTGATCTTGTTTTTAATTTCCACATTATTCATTGAACCAGTACTGTTTGAACTTGCGTTCTCTGCATCTACTTTTGCAATAGCCTCATTTAATGTCTTATTCTCGCCATCTAAAGCTTTTAAAGCATCTACGGACGAATTCTTCGAATTATTAGCTTGTGCATTTCTTAATTCGAAATTATTTTTCTCGAAATAGGAATTGATCTGTTCTAATGATGTGTCTTTGTGATTCTCAAAACTCAAGTCAACACTAAATGCCGTATTGGCTTGTTCGGTAGAGAAATTATTTTTTGCTACAATTGTATTTGTAGGCACAGTGTTGTTTTCGGTATTGTTGTTTGTAGTATTATTCTCGGTGTTGTTATTTGTAGTTGGTGTTTTAGTATTTGTATTAGTTGCAACAATACCAGAGGTTTCAGCATCGCTATTAAGTTTGTTGATAGCTAAAATGGTTTCGTTCTGTTTTTTAACCAAATTAGCCAAGCTCACTAGTTTTTCTGTTTCATTACCCGATTGTTCTACTTTTGTTTTTAATGCAGCGATCTCAGTTAAGTTTTTAGTAATAACAGTTTGTTGCGATTTTAAAGCCGGTGTATTATTTATATTTGGTTTGCTTGCCGAAGTTGCGCTCGCACTTTTGATCTCTTCCTCATTTGCATCACTTAGTGTTTTGTACGCTGTGTTCTTTGCTGCAACCAACTGTTTAACTTCAGCATTTACCTTTGCAATTTCTTCTTTCAATACGGCTTCGTTAACAATGTTAACTGTTCCAAGTTCCTTATATGGTTGCAAAGCAACGTCCGGGTTGGCTTTCTTTAAAAGATCTAAGGCTTGATTTTGTTTGTTAAGCGCTATTAGTTCTTTTTCTTCCGCATTTCCTAAATTTCCGATCTTGGCTGAGTTGTTGGTTGTTGCATTAGCTTCTTCTCTTATGGATTTAGCTTGTTTAATTGCTTGGTCTGCTTCGTCCATTAAAGCTTTTGCTTGACTTACGGTAGCTTCATCCGCTTTATTGGTAGCAAGTAAAGTTTGTGAGTTTTCTTTATTTACATCAAACTTGCTTAATGATATCTTTGAACTTAATTCTGAAGCTTCAATTTGTTTTTGCTCTGCCTGTTTGTCAAGTCCGTCGGCCTCACTCAATAATTTTGCTTTCTCATCTCCGCTCTTGCCATTAGCATCATTGCGCAAGGTATTAGCTTGCAAGGTAAGATCATCTGCTTGTTTTAAAATTGACTCAGGATTATCTGAATTTTTAGTTAAATTCGTTGATGAATTTTTAATATTCTCTTCCGCCCCGGCAATAGTTTCTTTCAACTTATTCTGCATCGCGTAAGCATCGTTAATCTGCGAGTCGGCCTGTACTTTTATATTTTGTCCGTTGGTGTTATTGTATGTGTTAAAATTGAATAGAGCATTATCAGCCTGAGTTAACGAAGCTTTGATATCCTTTAATTGATCCATGGCTTTACTTGGATTATCAAGCGAGATCTCTTTTAAGTTTTGATTGGTATTAGGCGCATTGTTGGTTGCCAGTAATTGTTTATTGATATCGTTAATGCGCACGTTGTTATTGGCAATGCTTTGCTGATTTTGTTTTTTGGTACCTTCTAAATTCTTAATGTCGGTAGTGATCGCCTTTTTTTCGTTTGCATTCTTGGTTTTTGCAAGAGTCGCTTTATTCTGTGCGATTTGCGCGTCAATATCTTTGTTGTATGCAATAAGCTGATTGTTCACACTCGAGATATTATCCTTATTGTTTGCATCAGTGATGTTGATCTTGTTAGTATATTTTTCTTCCAGTTGTTGACTTCCTGTTTTGTTACTAGCAACGCTTGTGGTATTAGTGTTTGTTGAATTAATGGGAGTTTCGACCTTTGCAAAATTCTCTGTTTTGATCTTATCAGCTAAAGCGAGCTCATTTTTCATCGAATTGAGTTCATTGGTCAACTTAACTTCCTCTTCTTTACTTTGTGCTAGGTTTGTTTCAATTTTTTGTTGATCGCTCTTCTGTTGATTCAAACGGTTAGTGATCTCTTCCTTCTTTTTCTTTTTTGCGGCAGCTAGTTCGTTTTCTGTTTTGGCAATTTCTCCAAGGGCAGAAGTGTTATCTGTATTCAAACTATTAGTTTTTTCTGTTGCTTCAGATAATTCCTTTTCTTTTTCACTAATATCATTCTTCAGCTTATTATATACATTCTCCGACTCGTTCTTTTGTTCAGATACACTGGCGATCTTCTTTTGAATATCATCCAATTTTTGTTTGGCTTCAGGCGTGTTATTCTTTGGATTAGAAGCGATCTTTTCTAATTCTTTAGCGTATTGATTATTGAGTTCTGTTTCTTTCGCTTTATTGGCGGCATCCTTTTCTAATGTTTTGGCTAGATCTAAAACTTTATTAGCTACAGCTAGATCTTTTTCACCTTCTGTTTTTTGTTCAATGGCTTTAGCAATTTCCTCTTTCTTTGCTGTTTCATCGGTAATGGCTTCTGCTTTAATCAAAGCCTCATCAGCTGCTTTTATTTTATTTTCAGCTTCTATTTTTTTAGCTGTTCCAAGATCTTTTGCATCCCAAGCATCTTGATTTAATTGCGTTGCTTCCTTATTTGATTCCTCAGCATCTTTCTTAGCAATGTCTATTAATTCTTTATTGTTTATACCTGTTGTATTGTTCTTAGGATCTTTATTGTTGATGGCTGGGTTTGTGTTGTTTTTCGGATCTGTATTATTGCCATTTGCTGTAGGATTTGTGGTTTCTACAGCCGTGGTATTATTATTTGCTGCCAATAATGTATCAGAATCTTTGTTCCCTTCTTGCGGTAAATTATTTTTACCTTCATTAGGATCGAGTTTCGATTTCTCTTCGATCAATTTTAAATACTGTAAATAACTATCATCGCTTGGCGCTTCTTCAAAATCATTAATTATCCTTAATACTTCGTTTTCGTAAGTAACAGTTTGCTTAAACGGTTTCCCAACTTGAGCCAATGGCAAACTTACGCCTTGCGATTGTGTACGAAGCCCCGGTGTTTCTACGGTATATAAAAGTTTGGCACCATTTGGTAATTGCATTACAAAATTTCCTTCATCATTAGCTTCAAATGTTCCAACGTCTTTGCCCGTGCTAATATTTTTAATGGTGATCTTGCTTTTTACGCTTTGTTTGGCATTTTCTTTTGTAACCATCCCTCGCATCATTATGAAGTCGATAGGCTTACGAGTTGTTTTGATCTTTAAAACATCAATTTTACCCGGGGGACTATATCTTCCGGTACTGAAATATGCAAATTTTTCGGAGGAATCTGTTACAAACAAATAATCATCATCCGGGGAGTTAATTGGGAACTCTAAATTCTTTGGTGTGCTCCACGATTGTGTTGCTTCGTTGTAGTCTGATCTAAAAATATCGTAACCACCCATGCTGTTGTGACCCTTACTTGCAAAATAAATTGTCATTCCGTCGGGTTGAATGAATGGATAGTCCTCATCAAACTCAGTATTAATTCCTGAAACCAAAACAGGTTTTCCAAATTCACCGCCTGCAATTCTTTCTTTGTAATAAATATCCCTTCCGTTCAATGTATTCTCTCCATAACTGCTAAAGTAAACTCTATCTCCTGCTTTAGTAGAGTAGAGGATCGATTTATCTTTTTTCTTTTTATCTACATTGGTCTTAAAGTTATCGGTCTTTACTAAAAGCTTTCCTCCAACACTCGAAAGGTCGTAGCTCCGAAAATAATCTGCTTCGTTCAATTGTTTTTTATTGAGAACTTCCAGGTCGGTTATGGTACTAAGCAAGCGCTTTCCATTTCCACAAGCGCGGATCTCTCGATCTACTTGCAATTTTTTTTGCATAGAACCTGGCGCTTCTTGCTTAAATTGGTTGTAAAAACGAATAGCCTCATCAAACAAATAATTTATGTGATAAGCTTTTCCAACAAAAAAGGCAACATCTTTTGGAAGCTCAGCGCGATTGCTATAGGCTTTATTTAAATAGGAGAAACTTTTCTTTTTATCGGGCTCGGCATAGATCATACAAACACCCAAGCGATAGTTGTATAAAGGATCAGTTGAATGATTGGAAACTAATTGTGAATAATGCTTGTAAGCCTTAATGTAATCCTCGTCTTCAAACAGTTGTTCGGCTTGCTTCTTTAACTCCTCTTCTGACTGAGCTTTTATTTGAAAGCTGAAGCAAGTCAAAACAATAGTTAAACTCAATTTAAGTAATTGAGTATAAGATATTGAAGTTAAGTGCTTTAACTTACTAAGATTCAGATTCATAAAGGTATAAGACGTAAAAATACGAAATTTAATTATAAGATGAACTTTTTGAGGAAATTCATAAAAAAAGGGCCCTTTTTTCATATAATAATTGCTAAATCGGTTATGTAGTTTGAAAAGCCTTTAAATGGCGCATCTTGTTTTAACATCAATTGGATAAAGGGCCTTTAGGCAGAAGTTTTTTATTTGAGAAATTTGATAGATTTGCACAACCAAATGAAGCACTTTCTATACATTTTTATACCGGTCATCTTATTAAGCAGTTGTGATCGCTTCAATAAACTCCTTAAAAGCACCGATTATGAGCTAAAACTCACAAAAGCCAAGGAATATTACGAAAAAGAGAACTGGACCAAAGCCTCTCAATTGTACGAGGAGTTGATACCGGTTGTAAAGGGTACTGATAAGTCGGAGGAAGTGTATTTTCACTATACTTGGTGCGAGTATTACATGAACGATTATTTATTGGCTCAATATCATTTTAAAAATTTCACAAGGCAATTTCCCGATAGTAAACACTCAGAGGAATGTTATTTTATGAACGCCATGTGTTTTTATTATACCTCGCCGGCCTATCAATTGGATCAAACCAGCACTGTCAATGCCATCAAGGAGTTTCAGAGTTTTGTGGACGCTTATCCTGAAAGCTCTCGAATTGATTCGTGTAACATGATGATTGATAAATTACGTACAAAACTCGAGAAAAAGGATTACGATATTGTGAAGCAATATTACAAGCTGGAAGACTACAAAGCCTCCATTGTTGCCACAAAAACCTTCTTAAAAGATTACCCTTCAAGCCTCTATAATGAGGAAATGTATTATGTGATGATCAATTCGTATTACCTATTGGCTTCCAACAGTATCCAAAGCAAAAAAGGGGAGAGATTGCAGGGAGCCATGGAAAATTACGTTAAATTTGTTGATTTATACCCTAAAAGTACGTACATTAGCCGCGCTGAAAACATTTACAATGCCAGCAAAAAGCTAAAAGAAAATTTAAACTAAGATGGATTTCAAAAAAACTAACGCCAATCAGTCTATCGTTACTCGCGATATTCGCAGATTTGACGCACAAACCGGTAACATTTACGAAGCTGTATCTATTATGAGCAAGCGTGCTAATCAGATCAGTACTGAGTTGAAAGAAGAGTTAACTTCAAAATTACAAGAGTTTGGTTCTAACAACGATAACTTGGAAGAAATATTTGAGAACCGCGAACAAATTGAAGTTTCTAAATTCTACGAAAAATTACCTAAACCATCATTGATAGCAGTACAGGAATTTTTAGAAGAAAAAATCTATTACAGAAATCCGGTAAAAAATCCTGAGTTGTAAGAATATTCAAAGTGAGATTAAAAAGGCAGTAATTATTACTGCCTTTTTGCTTTGTAAGTAAAATTGGCATAAATGCTGCAAAATAAGAATATATTAATAGGGATAACGGCAGGAATTGCTGCGTACAAGATTCCTTTGCTTGTTCGTTTGCTTGTGAAAGAGAATGCAAAGGTTAAAGTTATTCTTACAAAAGACGCCGCGCAATTTGTAACACCTCAAACACTTTCTGTTCTTAGCAAGAATGAAGTGATTGTTGATTTTTTTGACGAAAAAAGTAATTGGAATAGTCACGTGCAATATGCCGAGTGGGCCGACCTTATGGTTGTTGCACCTCTTACTGCAAATACACTTTCAAAAATGGCAAATGGTGTTTGCGATAATTTATTGATGGCAACTTATCTTTCGGCAAAATGCCCCGTGATGATCGCTCCGGCAATGGATCTGGACATGTATCAACACGCCACTACAAAAGAGAATTTAAAGAAATTAGAATCGAGAGGCAATAAAATAATTCCGGCCGAGAGTGGTGAATTAGCATCAGGACTTGTTGGCGAAGGAAGAATGGCCGAGCCAGAAACTATTTTTAAAGTCATTGAAAAATTCTTTGAATTAAGACTTTCATTAACAGGAAAAACCGCTGTTGTAAATGCAGGCCCAACTTATGAAGCCATTGATCCCGTTCGTTTTATTGGAAATAGAAGTTCAGGAAAAATGGGAATTTGCATTGCCGATAGATTAGCAGAACTTGGAGCAAAAGTAATATTGATATTAGGCCCAACTCATATTAAGCCGCAACAAAAAAGCGTAAAAGTAATTGATGTTAATACCGCCGAAGAAATGTTTATGCAAACTACTATCGAAGCAAAGCAAGCGGATATAGTTGTGTGCTCGGCAGCAGTAGCTGATTATAAAGCAAAAAATGTAAGTGTTTCGAAGATCAAAAAAGATAAAGGCGAATTGAATATTGAGCTCGAAAAAACAAAAGATATTTTAGCGGAATTAGGAAATACAAAACCGGCTAAACAATGCTTGGTAGGCTTTGCCTTAGAAACCGAAAATGTGGAGGAGTACGCTAAACAAAAATTAACACAAAAAAAATTAGACATGATCGTGGCCAATAGCGCCCGTAATGCGTATGGCGTGGTTTTTGGGTCGGATAGCAACCAAGTTACAGTTATTGACAAGAACAATAATTTGAGTAAATTTGAGTTATTGTCAAAGGAAGATACAGCTAAAAAGATTGTTTCTTCCATAATGAACTACGTTGGAATAAAAGCTTGATGAAAAAAGTAAATAGCATAATCATTCTTATTTTATTGACCGCTTTTGGCTTTAAAGCACAGGAATTGAATTGTCAAGTTTCTATCAATTCGAGTCAGGTGGTTGGAACTGATATGAAACAGATAACCGACCAAATGCAAAAGGTTATTTATGATTTTATGAATAACAAGCAATGGACCAAAGATGTTTTTGCACAGCACGAGAAGATCGATTGTTCTATTTTTATTACACTTGAATCGAGAAGTAGTGATATTTATTTGGGAACTATACAAGTGCAAAGTCGTCGCCCTACATTTAAAAGTTCTCATTACTCAACTGTTTTTAATTGGGATGATAAAGATTTTCAATTTCAATTTCAGCAATTCACCCAGTTGGATTTCAATTTACAAAATTTTCAATCAAATTTAACATCAATTTTAGCCTATTACGCTTATGTGATCATTGCAACCGATTATGACACTTTCTCTCCTTTAGGAGGAACAGTTTACTGGCAAAACGCACAATTGATAGTTTTAAATGCACAAAATGTTGCCGAACCGGGATGGAGAAGTAACGAGAAAACTACCAAGAACCGTTACTGGTTAGTGGAGAATACCTTAACACCCGTTTTTCAAGGCATTCGTGATTGTAATTATGCATACCATAGAAATGGATTAGATATAATGCACGAAAAAGTAGAAGAGGGTAGAGCAAATATTATTAAAGCTTTGGATCTTTTAAAGCCGGTGTATCAATCGCGACCCGCTTCATTTAATATGCAATTATTTTTTAACTCAAAAGTGGATGAGTTGATCAATATGTTCAAAGGCGCACCGCCGGATGAAAAGTCAGCGATTGTTGAAACGTTAACTAATTTGGATCCCGCAAATACTACAAAGTATAATAAGATAACGGGAGGTTAGTTTTATCTTTTCTTTAAAATAAACTCAACTCTTCGGTTTTGTTTTCTTCCTTCAGGAGTTTCATTCGATTGAATTGGCTTAGCACTTCCATAGCCATTAGAGCTTACATTAGAATTAATAACACCTTTAGCGATCAAATAATTTCCAACGGCTTTTGCTCTGTTAGCTGATAATTCTAAATTCTTTTTCTCGTCACCAACATTATCGGTATGTCCATATATTTCAATGTATTTAGTTGGATCGGCTTTTAAATAAAAGGCAATTATATCTAATTCCGGATAAGATAGCGGAGAGAGAACTGCTTCTCCTGTTTCAAAAAGTACATTTTTAAATGTTAATACAATATCCGAGGGCACGCTTTGAATTGTGTCGGGCTCAACAACAATCGTATCTGGAATTTCGGGCGCCATTAATGCGAAATATGGATTGTCGGGCGCTTCGGTTGTATCGATCACTTCGCGTTTGTATTCGTAAATAGTAATATCATCAAAATAATAATAGGCATCGCGTTCCATGCGTTTATTTATAGGCGAACTTATTTCGGGTGGAACTGTATTTCCTGTTTTCCATAATCGTTTGATGCCAAAACTTCCGATCAATAAATTATCTTCACCACCTTTTGCTCTGTAAATAAGCGTTAGTTGATGCCACTCATTTGTTTCCATGCCAATTTCATCCTCTACATTAATGTATAAAGGACGAAGCCCTGTTATTACTCCTGAGTAATCGTATTTTGCACTTTTGTTTAGAAAGCAAACGCCAATTTTATCAACGGCAAGTGGAGAATAGTCAGAAAGACTAACGTACATACTTAGAACATATTCTTTATTGGCTTGTAATGGATATTGAAGTGGCGTTTGCAGATATTCTCTGTAAAAACCATGTGAGCATGCAAAAATTCCGGCATAACACTTTCCGCTTCGTGCGGCTTGTTCTCCCATCGCGTTTTTTGGAACATCAACGCGTGAATTTTTTTTATCTTTTTTCTTGCACTCACAAAAAAGATCGGTTGTGCCGCGGCTAGGAGAGTTCCATGAATTATTGGCTGCAATTGCTGAATAATCCAAAGGAATAAATTTATTTGATTCGAAACTAGAATCCGGAATAAGATTTTGTGCCAGATCAAATTGGATGCAAAATAAAAGTAAGCCGAGAGAACTTATCCATTTCATGACAGGAAAATTACGAATTCATCACCATAAAACATAATTTCTATTAATAGCGCGATGAATTTTAATTATTTTGAAACTTTAACCATCAATTTTCTATATTTGAATTTCTATGGGTTTTAAAACAAATGACATGAAAACAACACTAAGTGCTTTACTGTTAATATCCACTTTCAATTCTTTTTCTCAAATTGAAGCAACTACAAATGATGGAAGAAAAGTGGTGCTTAATAAGAACGGTACTTGGAAATATGCCAAAATTACTACTGTAGAAAAAGCAAGTAAGGATATTTTGGAAAATGAGGCCCTAGAGTTTTCGATGACAATTGTTCGCTCATTATTTGAACGAAATCACAAAGTTTTTATTGAAGCCTTGACTAAGGAATTATTTACGTTTAAAGAGGTAATGCTAATTACCGAAGAAGTAACCCAAGAAATAAAGAGAGAAATACCTAGAGTAATACGAGATTCTACGAAAACATTTGCTAATTATAAAGAGGATTATAATATTGAAATTTTAACAAAGGTTGAGTTAATCAATAAAATCACTAAAGAAATGAAAAAAGAATTTAAGTTTCCTGAACACTATAAAGTAATTGAGGGAGATCTATTCTTTTTAGGCTTTCAACAAATAGTCAAAAACCCCGAAACCAATTACATTTGGGATGATTATTTTACGTTTATGGTAAGAAAGGTAAATGGGAAATGGCAAATAAAGGGATTACTTGGTGGGTAATTTTTTCAGATGTTGATATAGCGTATTATAAAAAAAGCTTCTTGAATAAGAAGCTTTTTTTGTATCCAGGAAGAGACTCGAACTCTCACGCCTTACGGCATACGCACCTCAAGCGTACTTGTATACCATTCCAACACCTGGACATGTGATACTTCTCGAAAACGATCGAGACAAACACTAGAGTAACCTAATTAAGGGCCTAAATTTACTAAAAAAGCCCGTTTTGGGCCTAAAAACGCTCTCATTTTTTGGCAAATGTCAATATTTTCCTATTTTTGTACCCCGATTATTACGCCGCTGTTTGCACTAGGCAAAGTATGCTGATAAACGCAACAATTAAAAAAACAGATCATGAGTTTATTATTAGACTACGTAAAACAACAGCTGGTTCCTGTTACAAATCACCCAACGTTTCGTGCCGGTGATACAGTTACAGTTTCTTACAAAATTAAAGAGGGCGACAAAGAACGTGTACAGCAGTATACTGGTGTTGTTATTCAGCGCAAGAACGAAAGAGCAACAGCTACTTTCACAGTTCGTAAAATGAGTAATGGTATTGGTGTTGAAAGGATATTTCCTGTAGCTTCTCCATTCATTGACAAAATTGAAGTAGCAAAAGCAGGTATTGTTCGTCGTGCTAAATTATTCTACTTACGCGAAAGAACAGGTAAATCTGCTCGTATCCGCGAGAAATTGGCCGGTAACGATCAAGCATAATTCTATTAAGATATCATATATACAAAAAGCTGCTCTCGGGCAGCTTTTTTGTTTTACTCATTTGTACATATTTCTCCTACATTTTAACTAAAAGCGGCACTTTTTTTGCATACATTTAGTTATATGAAAAAAATATTTTTTATTTCAACGCTGGCAGCTTCGATCGCTATTTTGGGCGCATGCTATGTTTTCAATAGTGGTTTCAAAAAAGAAAAGGAAGAAGGCAACCCGGCCGCCCCTTATGATCTATTTGCACAAACACGCGCATATCCTGATGCTGTATTTGATGTAAAAGCTTTTGAAGATGTAATGACAAGCGCGAGCTCTCAAAATAAAAACAGCAACGCTTCTTCGTTTGGTACTTGGCAAATTGAAGGCCCTACTAATATTGGCGGTCGAATCACATGCGTAGCCGTGAGTCCTACCAACTCAAATGTCATTTTAATTGGAACTCCCGGAGCGGGAATTTATAAAACAACAAATGGCGGAGCAACATGGGCCCCCGTTTTTGACAGCAAGCCATTTTTATACATTGGCGCCATTGCATTTGATCCTAATAATGCAAGTATTGTGTACGCAGGAACAGGCGATCCTGATGTTCCTTTCACCGTGTTTATTGGAGATGGAATGTATAAAAGTACTGATGGTGGAAATACCTGGACAAATATTGGTTTAACAAGTACCAAGATCATCAATAAAATTGTAGTGAATCCAAGTAATTCAAATGAAATTTATGTAGCAGCACTCGGTAATCCAATTATTGCAGATAATAATCGCGGTGTTTACAAAAGCACAAATGGCGGAACAACTTGGACACAAGTATTGATGATCAACAGCCAAACCGGCGTAACAGATATTGAAATAAATCCTTCAAATCCGCAGATTTTGTACGCAACATCTTATACATGTATTCGTAATGCAACCGTAAATATTCGTTACTCGAATGATGCACGTGTTTATAAAACCACAAATGGCGGAACAAACTGGACAGTATTAGGCGGAGGCTTGCCAAACTTTAAAGTGAATCGCTATAGCATTTGCATGAGCAAACAAGATCCAAATAAATTGTATGTTGCAGTGAGTGATAGTTTGTACACCATGTATTCTGTTTACAGAACAACAAATGGAGGAACTAATTGGACAAGCATGGGTAACAATGGCATTTCAGGTAACTATGGAGGATTTGGTTGGTACTTTAGCGCTCTTGAAGTTGATCCTGCCAATGATAATGAAGTTTATATTGCCGGTGTAGAATTTTACAAATCATCAGATGGTGGTGCTAACTGGAATTTGAACATGCCGCCATGGTGGCAGTATGATGTGCACGCAGATATTCACACAATAAATATGATCTCGCCCGGTGTTTATTATCTAGGAACAGATGGAGGAATGTATTTTACAAATGATGATGGTGTTACTTATACAGATATTGATGAGATCCCGAATACACAATTCTATAGAGTAGAAGTGAACCCTTTCACAGGTTTATATTGGGGTGGCGCACAAGACAACGGAACATGTTATGGAAACGTAAGCACACTTAATTCGTGGACCCGTGATTTTGGCGGAGATGGTTTTCAAATGCGTTTTGATCCTACCAATAATCAAACCTATTATGTGGAAACACAAAATGGTGGTTTATGGGCAACAAATGATGGTGGTGCAAGTTTTAATCCTAATGATAATAATATTGATCCAAACGACAGAAGAAATTGGGATATGCCTTATGTGTTGAACAGTTTAAATCCAAACACACAGTACACCGGAACTTACAGAGTTTACAAGAACACAGGTGGTCCTGTAGATAATTGGACGCCGATCAGCAATGATCTAACGGATGGATTAATTTTAGACCCACGATTTCATAATATTTCTGCTATTGATAATTCAAATTTGAATGCGCAGAAAATTTATGTAGGAACTTCTGATGCCAATGTATGGATGACGGCAAACGATGGTACTAATTGGAGTAATATTACAGGAACACTTCCTAACCGTTATGTTACATCAATTCATGCGTCTCCCAACGTGGCAAACAATGTTTATGTAACACATACAGGGTATAAATTCGGAGAATACATTCCGCACATTCACAAGTCAACCAATAACGGAACAACGTGGATAGATATTAGTGGAAATTTACCACAAGCAGGAATAAATGATGTGCTTATTGTTCCCGGAAACGAAAATAATTTATTTGTAGCAAATGATATTGGTGTTTACGTTACATACGATGCCGGAATTAATTGGTACAGGGTTGGAAATAATATGCCAATTATTTCGGTTTGGGATATAGCTTACAATGCAACAACACAAAGATTAGTAGCTGGAACTTATGCAAAATCTTTACAAACAATTGATGTAACCACTTTAACTACAGGAATTGCGGCGCTTAATAAAAACACGCTGGAACTTTTGGTTTATCCTAGTATTGTTACAAATAATGAATTACATATTAAAACCAATGACCATGGCAATAACTCAAAAGCAAGCATTATTGACCTCAGTGGAAAAACTCTTATAGTGGTGGATATTGATGCTGAACTTACCAATGTAGATCTTTCAAACTTTGCAGTTGGCGCTTATTTCGTCAAATTGAGTTCAGAAAAGGGTACAACAGTAAAACGTATCATAAAACAGTAATACGGTTAATATTTTTTTACAATATTAAAGGAGCAGCTCATAAGGGCTGCTTTTTTAATGCTATTTTTACCCCACAAAATTAAATAAATGAAATTTTTTATAGATACAGCTAACCTCGCTCAAATTAAAGAAGCACAAGATCTTGGTGTTTTAGATGGTGTAACCACAAATCCTTCGCTTATGGCAAAGGAAGGAATTAAAGGACAAGATAATATTTTAAAACACTATGTTGACATTTGTAATATTGTTACAGGCGATGTAAGTGCCGAAGTTATCTCAACCGATTTTGAAGGAATGGTAAAAGAAGGCGAAGCGTTGGCAAAATTACACCCGCGTATTGTTGTAAAAATTCCAATGATCAAAGAAGGTGTGAAAGCCATAAAATATTTTACCGATAAAGGAATTAAAACAAATTGCACATTGGTATTCTCAGCAGGACAAGCTTTATTGGCTGCAAAAGCAGGAGCTACTTATGTTTCTCCGTTTATTGGAAGATTAGATGATGTAAGCACAGATGGTTTAGGTTTAATAGCCGACATTCGTCTTATTTATGATAATTACGGATACGAAACACAAATTTTGGCAGCTAGCGTTCGTCACCCAATGCATATCATTGATTGCGCTAAATTAGGAGCAGATGTTGCAACTTGTCCGCTTAGTGCTATTGTAGCATTATTAAAACATCCTTTAACGGATAGCGGCTTAGCTCAATTTTTGGCCGACGCTAAAAAATAATTTTTCAAAACAAATTCCATGAAACAGGTTCGTAAAATATATAGTGTATTTTTCAGCCTGTTTTTTTTATGCGGTGTTGCACAAACCGAAGAAAAACCAAAAGTTTCTAATGCAGGATGGTTTTCGTTAGGGGCCAGGAGTACAGTAAGCGCTTTTAGCGATGAAGGTGCGGGAATTGGAACAGGCGGGCAATTTCGAATCCAATTAGCCGACCAAGTAAATACAGAATGGTTTGCTGATTATATTACCATCAATATTAAGGATAAAGTACGTAGCGATTATTATCATATTGGTTGGTCGGTGATGTTTTATCCAATTAAAAATACAAAAAAGATAAAACCTTATATTTTAGCCGGACATTGTTTTGATTATAATAGAGTAACACTCATTAACTCTCCTTCAATTTCTGTTGATCGCTGGGGTTCGGCAGTGCAAGCAGGTTTGGCAACGCATTTTAATGTTACAGGAAGATTCGATATTACGCTTAGCTCCCAATATATGGTTCATTTAAGCACAGTATTGCATACACATATTGAACCCAATAATATTGCCATTACTGAAGAGCAAAGCACCGTTTTGCATGGACATTTATTGACTACCATTAGTTTAAATTATAAAATTGGGAAACTATGGAACAGGTAAAAAGATGTTTTTTTGTTTTTCTTTCATTGATTACCACGCTTTTGTATTCGCAAACACAAATCCCACGAAAAGGTTTAATTAAAGCCATGGCAACTATTAGTCCTGCTAAAATGTTTGGCTATAACGAATCGTATTTTTATTTACATGGAAATTTGGAGGGATATCTAAGTGATAATGTTTCTGTTTCGGGTGATGGCTATATGTTTTTGGGCGAACAAACAAAGTCACCCGAAGGATTTAAATTCATCAACAATTTATTTTTCGGATTGAATTACCATGTCATTAAGGGTAATGGTGATTTTTATTTGGGTGCTCAGCCGGGAGTTTGTATTGCGCAATTAAAAACCGACTCACCAAAAATTCTTGTGGCGCACACTGGTACAAGTCCGGTATTTTCGAGTATTATAGGCTATAATTATTTTGTAGGAAAATATTTTAATTTCTTTGTGCAAGCAAGATACATTGCCGGCTCACATAATTATGATCTACATAAAAGTCTATCGGAAATAAGATTTTCGGCGGGACTAGGGTTTAATATTAATACTTTACCTGTCTGTCGGCTGAAAGCAAAGCATGGTGATTTAGAGTCAGACCTTAAGAAGCCTTAACACCTTCTCAATATCCTCCGGTGTATCTATACAATGGCTTTCGTAAGTGGTTTCAACGCATTTTATTTTAAAACCATTCTCTAACCAGCGTAATTGCTCAAGCGATTCGGCTTTTTCTAAAGTAGAAACAGGAAGTTTGGAAATTTTTTCTAATATATCTGCGCGGTAAGCATACATACCAACGTGTCGGTAATAATCGTGTTTCAAATGCCAGTTCTCGGGCTTTTCGTTTTTTACAAAGGGAATAATGCTTCTGCTAAAGTAAAGCGCTTCTTTATTTACGTTCAATGCGATCTTTACTTCGCCTGTATCAGCAAGCATTTCGTAATTAGAGCACTTGATCATTTGCGTTGCTAATTCAGTGCTACCATCACATGCTTTTGCCAATGAATTTATTTGTTCGGGATGTAAAAAAGGTTCATCGCCCTGAATATTGATGATATATGTAGCCTTTGAGCCACTTAAGACGTAAGCTTCCTGACATCTATCAGTTCCGCTTGGGTGATCAGCTTTGGTAATAATGCATTTTACGCCAATTTCTTTGCAATGTTTTTCAATTCGCTCATCATCGGTGGCTACAACCAGTTCGCTTAAGAGTGTTGCTTTTTTGCTTTGCTCAACTACGCGTTGCAACATGGTTTTGCTATCTATCATTGCTAATGGCTTACCCGGAAAACGGGTAGAAGCATAACGAGCCGGAATGATTCCGATAATTGACATAATTTTAGTTTA
The DNA here is from genome assembly GCA_018057345.1 of Bacteroidia bacterium. Taxonomy (GTDB): domain Bacteria; phylum Bacteroidota; class Bacteroidia; order B-17B0; family Aurantibacillaceae; genus Aurantibacillus. The sequence goes on from JAGPDW010000016.1 coordinate 18,090, forward strand.
AAATGTAAAGGTAAGTAAAAACTAACATCTATCTTTGTAACATCATTAACGTGAAGAAAATAATTGCCTCCATATTCATTGTTTTAGCTTCCTATTTAGCACTTACTTCGTTTAGGTTAGACAAAATTGAAACAAGCACAATTCTGCATCAAATGTATGATTCTATCCGAAATGTAAAAACCCTCCGGATTACAATTAATGCTATTGAACGCCTAGGAACTAAGTATGAAACTGCCGGCTCGGAGGTAAAATTACAAGTGAATCCTAGACGTATGTATTTTAATAATAAAGCGAAAAAGCTTGAGATCCTATATAACCAGAATTCAAATAGTAATAAAGCCCTTGTAAAACCTAATCATATCCCTAATCTTAATCTCGATCCAAATGGAAATTTGATGCGCAAGAATCAGCATTATACCATTCATGAATTAGGGTTCGATTTTATTGGGAGGTCAATTGCACTTACATTTTCAAAAGATAAAGATGGTCTCAAGAATTTAGTGTACAAGGGCAAGAGTAAAAAGATGAGTTATAATTGTTATTTGCTCCAATACGAGAATCCCGGATATACTTACGTTGAATATACGGTAGGAGCTAAAGAAACAGCCAGTTCAATAGCTGCTAAACTTATTGTGAATGATTACTTGTTGCGCCACAAGAACGACCTTTTGAACGATTTTGGTTACCTTAAAAAGGGGAAGAAGATCTTAGTACCCAATTTGTACTGTAAAAAGGCTGTGATCTTTATTGACGAAAAGTTGATGTTGCCCGTGTCTGTGAGTCTTTACGACGATCTGGGCCTATTTGAAAGCTACGAATATCCAAGTATAACCATCAATCCCTCCTTTAAGGAAGAGGAATTCAATAAGGATAATAAAGAGTATGGCTTCAGGTAAAATCCACTGTCAATTTGCGGTTTAAACAAAAGCATTTTTTTAATCAAAAAAAATTTATACTTTAAGGCAAATTTTATGTGTTACGCATAAACAAAATTTAGCTATGAGGTATATTTTTCTACTATTCATTACACTTAGTTTAAGTGGATTTGCTCAAAAAAATAAAAAGAAAGCGATCGATGATACAAATTTTAAGATCGATTCGTTACCAAATATTTTGCTACGAGAGCTTAATCGTTACAGAGCAGAAAAGGGGTTAGACCGATTGGAGTTTAATGCAATGATGAACGAAGCAGCAGCTTTAAGTTCGGAGAAAATGGCCGCGGCAGGTAAAGATAAAATAGAACCCGCAAGTACAAAAAAGAATCTTAAAAAAGTTGGAGCTACAAAAAAGGGAGAAGAAGTTACCATGAAGGCTCCTATTAGTAAAGGAAGAGAGGCTTATAAAACCCATGAAGTAGCAAAAGTGATATATGAGCGTTGGGAAAGTAATGTGAAGAATTTACTTGTTCTCAATAATCCTAAGTATACGCTAATTGGTATCTCTTGTGCAATTGATGATGAAGGAAAGAAAGTGTTTGCAAGTGCCGTATTTGGTGGTTATGATATTACCAATGAAGGAGTAGAGCACAAAAAGGAAATTGCAGTGCCTTACAATAAAACCTCCAGTAAATTAAAGGATTTTGAGGCTAAGAAATGTAAAAATTGCGAGCGTTGGAGAAATTATGATGTACTGCATAAAGGACTAAGCGTTAGCGATGGAAAAATATATTTAGAGTTCAAAAATTCGCGCGAAATGCGTCGATTACTTAAAAAAGCAAAGGATGGTTTGGCGGTGGATGTTGTTCAGCGCGATCAATACACTAAAGCAGATTATAATATTGTAGATAATAATATTTACAATAAAGGGGTGATGAGTAAGGTTATTTACAAAGATAAATTCTTTAAGAGCAATTTACTTACCAAAAATGTTGACAAGAAAAAGAAGAATAAAATAAAAGGAATACGAGTGATGATGGGAAAATTTAATCCTAAGATCACCGGCGATTATGAAATAAATTTAATTGTGGTGCAAGATGGAAAATACTGCAAAACAATTACACGTGGTTATAGCGAAAGTGGAAATATTGACAGCAAAACTCCCATTGGCATCATGCCAATGAAAGGTTCCGTTGGAATAAAACCACCATTTGAACCGAAATCTGAAAGTTCTATTCTTACATTCAATATCCCTTTCGAAAAGAATAAATTCGAATTCAAGAAAGAGGATATTCAACCATTTATTAAAGCCATGAATGAACCAGATTTTATTATTGATGGTTTGTATATCTATGCCTACTCAAGTATTGAAGGAGATTCAGGCGCCAATGCTAAGCTGCAGCGTAAGCGTGCAGAAAGTGTAACAAAAGTATTACAAGAGCAACAAAAAGCCATCATTAAACCTACGGTTGATTGCCGCGATAGTTGGGGTTTGTTTATGTTAGAGAATGAAGATGGTAAATACGCTAACCTGGTGAACATGGGCAAGAGTAAAGCCATAAAAACAATTAACGGCGATCAAAAATTACAAGACGAATTAGAGCCTATTTTAGCAAAAGAGCGTTTTGCGCAAATTGTTATGGATGTTACTTATGATGTGAGCGGAGATAAAGAGCAAAAATTTTCTATCGTTCAATTTAATCGCGCGGTTAAAGCGGGTAAAGTGCAAGAGGCTTTGAAGATCATGGAATTTATTGGCAAGCGAATGGTGGAAGGAAAATACCCTGAGAGTATTTTAGATAGTTTACGATTTGAAGAAAATTCAGCAAATGCCGCTTTAACCAATAACCGCGTTTATTACCGTTACTTAAAACAAGGTTCGGTTGATGAGGATGATGAAGCTGTGTTTGATGGATTATTAAAAAGAGAACAGGCGCACCCGGTATTCAATTACAACAAGGTGTTTTGTCAGTTGAATTTGGATAGCAATGCCGGAAATCCTGAGCATCAAGCTAAGATCCAACAAACCATTGATGGATTATATGGAAAATTAGATAGCGCTTACGTTAATGGATTGAATATTGAGTGGCAGTTTAAGATCATGGAGAGTTTGGACACTGCCGATAATGCAGATGCCCAGATCGACGCTTGTATTGCTCGCATCAAAGGATTTTATAATATTAAAGATGCCAGCTGGCAAAACGCTCTTAAATTATCATACGTATTTAGCAAGAGCAAAGATTATAGATACGCAGCAACAGTGCTTGAGCCTTATTTAAGAAGGCCGGATGCAAATGAGAGTCTTGTATTTATGTATATTAGCTCAGCGAGTAGGGTAGCCGAGAAGTATTATTCGCGCACGTTTGCCTACGCACTTGATCTTGCTAAGCAAAAAAACGCATCGCGTTACTGTAAATTATTTGGAGCGCCTTATATGACGTTTCAAGTTCTAGAGAACCCTGAGGTAAAAAAGACCTTTATGGGAACTTGTGGGAATGTGTTAAAATAATTAGGCATTAAAAAGCGGCTCTCCGTCTAAATTTTATTATTGAGTTTTCAAGTGAAGTCTACTATTGTTATATTTAGTAGTAGGTAAAACCCCATTTGCATGAAAAAATTTTACATTGCACTTATGTTGCTTTCAGCAGGTCTGTCGGCACAAATTAATAACCCTGCTCAGCCAGGAACTCCCGACTATTTATTAACCGTTCCCACAAATCCAAAAGCTACTTCAAATGCGAATGTTAATAATGGCAATGGTCTTATTGCAACAAGCTATACACTTACTAAATGCGGATTGAATTTTACTTACGCTAGTAATCCTTTATACAAACGCCCTTTTTCTTTTCAGGTTGGAGTTACTCAGCCCGCTGCGTTCACTATTTCAGGATTACCAACTTGTGTTGTGATCGAAAAAGCTTTTTTATATGCAGGAATGTCGGGTAACGGAATTGCAGTTACTGCTACAATTACAAACCCGGCTTCAGCAACGAATAGCTTTCCAATGACTATTATTGGACAGGATGCTGACAAATGTTGGAGTTATGCAGGTTCTTATTCATACAGAGCCGATGTAACATCTATTATTTCAGGAAATGGTAATTACATGATCTCTGGTCTTCCAACAAATCCTCCAATTGCAGGAAATGATACGGATGGGGCTTTGTTATTTATAGTTTATACTGATCAGCAACAAACATATTCAGGAAGTATTGTAATTGCTGATGGTTGTCAAACAAAACCTCCGGGACCTGTTACAAGTACTATCACAGGATTTAATGTGTGTGGTGCTGTTACATCGTACACTAATTTTTTAATGGTAAGCGATCTTCAAAAAATAGCCAACACAAATATTAATCTTAATAGCGCAACTAATAATTATGTATTAACTACAGCGCAGCAACAAGTATGGAATTTTATAGTTGATCCGGGCGCTGCACCGGTTGTTGCTCAAACATCAGCAATTTATAATGTAGGACCAAATGGCAGCGATTGTTATGATATGACAATGGCCGGAATGTATTTTCGCACAAATTGTTTAAGCTGTTCGCCTTCGAGTAATACGTTGTGTTTACTTTCTCCTGCAAACAGCAGTACGTTTATCTGTAGAGGTGCTGTTACAACAGTAAGTATTAGCAATCCAAACAATTTAGCTAATCCATCGTATTCAATTCAGCCTGCCGGGCAAATTCAAAGTAACCCTAATTTTACAGTTTCACCTACCTCAAGCACAACTTATACGCTTTATATTACAGGAACAACTTCTACTTCTGCAGTAATTACGCAATCTTCTGTAGCAACAGTTTCAGTTTATCCTACAGCGAACATGAACCCGTTAGTAACCAATGGTACGTGTGCTACTCCTGTTACAAGTAGCGTAAATTTAAATGTTACGTTCAGTCCTAGCGGAAGTCCAAATTACACAACTACATGGAGTCCTTTACCGGGAACTGTAACAACGGTTAATAGCCCAACTGCTTCTGGTTTAGTGCCGGGTTTAAATTCGGTTACGCTTACAACATCTGATGGTTGTAAAACAATTGCCACATTTAGCGTTCTTCCAATTCCACAACCTGCAAGTTTTGTTATTGTAAATCCAAGTGGTGATTATACCATTACGTGTTTAAATCCAAATGTATTATTAACGGCGAGTGTTACAAATGGAGTTCCGTTATCCTATACTTGGTTTCCAACTTGTACCGGAACTTTAGTTGGAGCAAGTATGAATTTTACGCAAGCGTGCACAGGTCAGGTTGTAGGAACAAGTTCTACGGGTTGTCAGTTTGTGCAAACATTTACAGTGTATCAAAATTATGCCTCACCAACTATTGCAATAACGCCAACAGTACAAAATATTACCTGCGCCGCGGGTTCAGGCTGTTTTACTTTAACAAGTAACATGGGGCCAAACGTTACCACCAATTGGTTTCAGGTAGTTGGAACAACAACAATTTATGTCGGAGCGGCACAAGGAACAATTAATATTTTTTGTCCGGGATCACCGGGAGATTATTGGGGAGAATCGGTAAATAATTTAACGGGATGTAAATCTACCAAATCAGTTCAGGTAACAGCATCGATCGGTGTTCCAATATTTACGGTTACTAGCCCAACTAACTTTACAATTGGATGCGGTAGCAAAAGCATAACAAGTATGCAAGTAACAACTGTAATTACCTCGCCAGTTCCTAATACGCCTGTTAGTTATACATTTATGGTGCCGCCAGTTACAGGAACTCCAACCACTTTCACTATAAATCCGAATTTAAATAATATTACTATTCCCGGAACGTATGTGATCTATGTGAAGGATCTCACCAATAATTGTGTTTCCTCGCAATCTATTAGTATAATTCAAAATACAATAGCACCAAATATTGATTTCATTCAACCGCTCAGTATTTTAAGTTGTAGAGAACCGAGTATGGTATTAAATGGAATAAGCAGCAATCCAAATACACAAATTACTTGGACAGTTCCGGCAATCCCATCAAACTCTATTAATCCAACACCTAATCATACGGTGGTAATTAATCCTGCAATAACGGGCGCAACAAATAATATTACCTCTGTTGGAATATTTACTGTGGGGGCAGTTGATCAAAACAATATGTGTAGGTCAACAAAAACGGTACAGATATTACAAGATATTCGCATTCCAAAATTCACTATTAGTGCTTTAACTAATTCTGTGATCACGTGTAAGAATTTGGATGTTGTAATTGTTCCAATTATCACACCAACATTAGCAGTTGCCTTAGTTCCAACCTATATTTGGTATCCACCCGTTGGGCCTGGTGTTCCGGGGTCTCAATTCAATTCAACTGCTGCCGGAAGCCATACTTCAATTTCAACTTCTGTTGTAAATGGTTGTACTGCTTCAGCAACATATATTATTGCAAGTGATCAAACACCACCTGCTTTAGGAGCAACAGGATTGTTTACATTAGATTGTGCAAATAATCCAACATCTTCCATTACGCCATCTATTACAGGATCTACAACCGGATTTACATATTCATGGACAGTTCCACCGGGAGCACTAACATCCGCTTTAACCGGATCAGCGCTTACAACAAATATTACCGGATTGTATTTTGTGATGGTTACAAATACTATCAATGGTTGTGTGAGTATTGGAAGTTATGAAGTAATACCTGGAGCTATTAATGCAAGCTTTACTGCGATCCCTGACCATGGTTTTGTACCACTTAGTGTTACATTTAATAATAACAGCTCTACAAGTGCCGGTGCAAGTAGTATTATTTCCACTTGGGGTTACGGAAATGGTGCAGTAACACAAACTGTTTATAATACACAGCCAACTTCGGCATCATATACGGCATCGGGAACATATAGTGTGATATTAATTGTAAGAAAAGGATCTTGTATAGATACCGCCATGCGATTAATCTATGTGGAGCTTGCGTCAAAATTAGAGATACCAAACGTGTTCACGCCAAATGGCGATAAGTCAAATGATATCTTTAGATTGCGTGCAAGCAGTTTAAATGAAATTTACATTATCATTTATGATCGTTGGGGAAATAAAGTTTATGAACTTACAAGCGACACTGGAAATTTTGCCTGGGATGGAAAAAGCCAATATGGAAAAGATTGTTCAGAGGGAACATATTTCTATATTATAAAAGCTACAGGCAAAGATGGGCAGGAGTATGACCTGAAAGGTAACGTGAGTTTGTTCAGGTAGAAAATCCAATAACAGATATTAAGAAAAAAAACAGCGTCATGTGCGCTGTTTTTTTTTTAATCTGTTTTTCTAATTCGTTGGGAGATCGTTCTTGTAATAAATAGAATCAATAAACTCTCCTTTTAAGCCATGTCTTACCCAGCACCCTTGTTTTTGATTGTCTTTGTAAATTCCTGATTCTAAAACTATATTACCAGGTAGCTTTCTCACAATCCATTTCCCTTGCTTTAATCCGTTAAGATCTATTTTATTAATAGTGTCAAACATCAATAATTCATATGAATTGCTTCCTTCAATAAATTTCTTTTTTACAGTTAAATTAGGCTCTGATTTTTCACCGCAAGACGGAAGTAATAATGATGCTATTGCAAAAACAAGAAGTGAATTAATTGCTCTCATGACTGTTGTGTTTTAACTGGAGCTAAAAATAACACAACAGAACGTAAATAACAAGGGTACTAAATAGGGGGCTGATCGCCTTTCGGCCTATTAGCCTTTTTCCATTCTCTATCCAAACGTTCGCGCATTTTTTGATCTTTATACAAAAAATCTTTCCTCATGCGCTCCCCTAAAATAAACACGTCTTTTTTAAAGAACACGCAACAAGCTTCTCCTACCACTACTTCAGCCTCCTCATTATCCATGGTTATAGAAACCTCCTTATTATGAATAGGACATTTTAATTTTTTTACAGCCTGCTGTATTTGTAATTCCAGTTTTTTATTTGGGCGCTTTAAGTTCATTAAACGTAAAGGTACAAAAATAAATCTAAGCCTTAATTGCCCAACGTAATTTGGCCGAACGCGCCCTCGGATTACTTGCGATTTCTTCAACCGATGCACGAATAGGGTCGGGGACCACGTCGCTAAAGATACCTTCACGAAAGTAGTGCTGAAAATATTTTTTTACGCGTCTGTCCTCCCCAGAATGAAACGAAAGGATAGCAACTCTTCCATCTTTTGCCAAAGCATCCGGGAGTTTTTCTAAAAACTTTTCTAATACATCAAATTCATCATTTACAGCAATACGCAATGCCTGAAAACAACGCTGGCAAGCTTTTTTTGTTTCATCCGAACGCCTTTTCTCGGGCAAAAATTTAAGCGATTCAATAATGATCTGTTTTAGATGTGTTGTGGTTTCTATTACACCACCTTTTTTTAATTTAGAAGTAATTGCTGTGGCTATTTGTTGCGAAAAGGGTTCGTCCGAATATTCACTAAGCATAGCTTCTAATTCTTCTTCTTTAATATATTTTAAAAGTTCGGCGGCAGATTCTCCGCTCTTTGGATTTAACCTTAAGTCTAAGGGACCTTCCACCTTTACCGAAAAACCTCTTTCAGGATTATCAATTTGCATGGATGAAACACCAAGATCGGCCAGTACAAAATTTAAAGGACCGGCTTCTGCTGCAATTTGATCAATGCCCGAAAAATTCATTTTCCGAACGGTTAAAATGTCATCACCATAACCTAAATTATTCAAACGCTCTTTTGTTCTTGGTAATTCAAACGGATCAACATCAGTAGCGTACAATTTTCCTTTGCCATTTAAATGTTTTAATATTTCTAAACTGTGTCCGCCATAACCAAGTGTGGCATCATATCCAACTTGGCCCGGGACAACTTTTAAAACATTCATTATTTCTTGCACACATATACTTCGGTGCATTCCTGCAGGTGTTCTTCCTTGTTGAATTACCTTTTCAATATCGGCTTTGTATTGCTCCGGATTTAACTCCTTATACTTTTCCTTAAAAGTTTTTGGATGCGTGCCCGTATATCTTACTCGGCGTTTTGGTTTTTGTTCTTCGTCATCCATGCTGTTTTCTAGATCAAAGTTTTTAGAGTTTATTCAAGTCGGATGTTTTTATCCAGCCTTTAGTTGTTTTTTTGCCGTAATAGGCACAAAAGGCCCAATCACCTTCAAGTTTCTCAACGCACACAATATTGTTTTTAATGATGTATGCTTTTTGTTTTTTTGATGCTGTGTTTTGGCTATGAAAATAGGTTTTGTTTACAACAACATATCTGATATCCACCAACTGGATCGCTTTTTCTAAAGCAAACTTTACAGGTTCATCAGCAAAATGCTGCACATTCCAACATCCACCATGCTCTTTGGGTAATTTGATGTTTATACTATTACTATTTACTATCTCACACGTCCCTTCTATAACGTCGGCTAATTTATCTCCTGGATAATACGTTTTAATTTTAAACGTATTGCTTTCCGCAATTCCTTCCAAGTAAAATATACACGAAAACCTTGGACTATTAGTTGATTCGTCCCACCCGGTATAATTCTCAAAATAACCGCTTAATTTATTTGTTTTTGAATTGTACGCTAACTTTAATCCAAATCCATAATCGCCGCTTGCAATTTTTTGTCCGTAGAGGCCGTTAAAAATGAAAAGGAAACCTAGCGCATATTTATTGAGTGTTAAAAATATTTTATTCGCTTCCATTCCGGCTTCTCTTCCCTTATTTTGTTTACCACACAAAATCCAAAATTTGCTTCAATTCAGGATGCAAACTTTTTGCAGCAGGACAGGTATGCGCTGTGTTTTCATAGATTTTTTTTTCTTTGTCGCTATAATTATTTTTCGGGAAAGTTAATTTAATGTGAATCTCTCCAACACGGCGTGGATCGGCGTACATAATTTTGGTTACCTCGGCAGTTGTGCCATCAATGCTTGTCATCCCTTCGCTATTTGCTTTTATACCCATTACTGTAAGCATGCAGTTTGCTAGCGAAGTTGCCATTAAATCGGTTGGCGAAAACGCTTCGCCTTTGCCATGATTATCTACTGGAGCATCAGTAATATAGTGCTGCTTGCTTGCCAGGTGTTCCGACTCGGTGCGTAACCCTCCCATATATTTAACAAAACTTGTTGCCATAAACTCAATTTTAGTGTACTGTAAATGTAGGTTTTTTAATGAGAATTATTTAATTTTGTTAGGTATGCTTCGTAAGCTGGCTTTTATATTTTTATTGTTAATTTGTGCGGATGTAAATGCACAAGTAATACCCGATTACGAAAAAGATGGCAGTGATCTTAATGTATTGTATCGCAACGAGCAAACGTTTCAAATGTATATGCACACTCGTGGTTACGGTTTATTATATCGCCGCGCAAAACACGTAACCTTTGAGCGTAAATCCTATTTTGAAATTGATGCTTCTACTTTAAAACATCCTAAAGAAATTAAATTGAACGGCTCTGATGTTGAACGTAAGCGTTATATCTACGGAAAATTAAACAGTATTCTTCTTGTAAAAGCAAGTGTTGGCCGCCAAAAAACAATTGCCGGTAAGGCTGATAAAAAAGCAGTTGAAGTGCGTTATTCTTATAGCATTGGCCCTGGAATTGCCTTTGCAAAACCATATTATTACACTACAGTTACACACGATGCATCAACGGTAAACAAATTCCGTCGCTTCAACGAAACTACTTTTACGCAAGATAGCGTTATAGGACGGGCATCATTTTCAAATGGATTAGGTGAGCTTTCTGTTTATCCATTCTTAGCAGGTAAATTTAACTTGAGTTTCGAATATGCTCCTTATACAAATCTCGTAAAAGCAATTGAAACCGGCGTTTCTATAAATTATTTCCCAATAAAATTACCAACCATGGCACGTAATCCTGCCGAAGCATTGATTGTTACGATTCATGTTGGTTTCGTTTTCGGAAAGAGGTGGTATTAAATTATGAGTTCTCCTGAAATTAATTTGGAAAGCACTTCCGAATCTACCCAAAAAATAAAAAAGCCTGATTGGTTAAGAGTAAAACTCCCAACAGGAAAGGAATATTTAAATGTTCGCAATATTGTAAGCAAGCATAAATTGCATACCATTTGCGAAAGCGGCAATTGCCCAAACATGGGCGAATGCTGGGGTGCAGGCACTGCCACATTTATGATCCTCGGAAATATTTGTACTCGCAGCTGTGGTTTTTGCGCTGTTGCTACAGGTAAACCAAAGCCTGCTGATTGGGACGAACCAAAGCGCGTGGCTGAGTCGGTGAAATTAATGGGCGTTAAACATTGTGTAATTACCAGTGTTGATCGCGACGATCTAAAAGATGGCGGTTCTATTATTTGGGCCGAAACTATAAAAGCTATCAGAGAGATTAGCCCCGAAACAAAATTTGAATGTCTCATTCCTGATTTTGCAGGTAAATGGGAAAATTTACAACGTATCATTGATGTAAAACCTGATATTGTTTCGCACAATATTGAAACAGTTCGAAGATTAACTGCGCAAGTACGTATACAGGCAAAATACGATCGCAGCATGGAAGTGTTGAAACGTTTGGATGAAGCGGGGGTAAAAACAAAATGTGGTTTAATGGTTGGCCTTGGCGAAACAGAAGAAGAGATCGTTGAAACAATTGATGATCTTGCCAACGTAAAAGTAGACGTGCTAACAATTGGACAATACCTTCAGCCAACAACAAAACACCTTCCTGTGGCTCGCTTTGTGCATCCTGATGAATTTAAAAAGCATAAAGAGTATGCTTTATCAAAAGGTTTCAGATTTGTTGAGAGCGGGCCTTTGGTGCGATCTTCTTACCATGCAGAAAAGCATATTTTTTAATTCCTTTTATAGAGGTAGAAACCACAGAAAACACTGAGTTTTTTCACGGAGGTTACGGAGCTGAACTTCCAAAATAATTCACTAGGTACTTTGTAATTAAAAGCCTTTTTTTTCGAATTCCTTTTGCGGAATGCCGCGTGAGGGATTGTAGCGAAAATCCTCCTATGATTAATAAAGAACCTTAGAATAAGGGGTAGTCAGATGATCTGAAAATATTTCCTTTGAAAACAGGGCTGCAAAGCAACCTCTGTCTTCTCAGGTCTTTTTTCCGTACACAAATA
>JAGPDW010000129.1:0-8659 GCA_018057345.1 Bacteroidia bacterium
GTGATAATTAATATTTCTGCATTTTCTGCCTTCACTGCTTCACGAACAGCTTCAACATATTTGTTTCCGGTTTTTGCTGATGCCTCATCCACATTACACACATACATCACAGGTTTAACTGTAAGTAAGTGTAAGTCTTCAATAAATGGTAATTCACTTTCTTCTAAATGACAAGCGCGCGCTGATTTTCCACTTTCTAAAGTTTCCTTTACTTTTAAAAGGACATTAAATGTTTTTACCGACTCTTTATCATTACCGATCTTAGCTGCTTTTTCAAACTTTTTTAATTTTACTTCAACGGATTCAAGATCTTTTAACTGCAACTCGGTATCGATGATCTCTTTATCGCGAACAGGATTAATATTACCATCCACATGGATGATATTATCATCATCAAAACAACGCAACACATGCAAAATGGCGTTACACTCGCGAATATTGCCAAGAAATTTATTTCCTAATCCTTCGCCTTTACTGGCACCTTTCACCAAACCTGCTATATCTACAATTTCTACGGTAGTTGGCTGTATGGCTTGCGGTTTTACCAATTCTGCTAATTTATTCAAGCGCTCATCTGGAACGGTGATAGTTCCCACATTTGGATCAATTGTACAAAAAGGAAAATTTGCTGCCTGAGCTTTTGCATTACTTAAACAGTTAAACAAGGTTGATTTACCCACATTTGGCAATCCCACAATTCCGCATTTCAAAGCCATAAAAATTCAATTAGAAGAAGGCAAATATACCAATAACACCAAGGCTTTTAAAGCGAAATTAAGCTAAGGGAGCTCATAGTTTTCAACATTAATTTTTGTTTTTAACAAAGCAATTTGGCTTGTTACTTAATAGTATTTTTACCGTTATTTCATTGAAAATGACCAACAGTATAGGAAACAAAGAGATCGCTCAACAGATCAGAAGAGACATTGTAAGAATGGTTCACGCCGTTAGTTCAGGCCATCCGGGTGGTTCGTTAGGTTGCGTTGAGTATTTTGTTGCCCTTTACGGAAGCGTTCTAAAACACGATGCAAAAAATTTTACAATGGACGGAAAGAACGAAGATCTTTTCTTTTTGAGTAATGGTCATATTAGTCCGGTGTATTACAGCACACTCGCACACTTTGGATATTTTCCCGTTAAAGAATTAGCAACTTTTAGAAAACTCAATACACGTTTGCAAGGACATCCAACTACGCACGAAGGTTTGCCCGGCATTCGTATTGCATCGGGCTCGTTAGGACAAGGCATGAGCGTTGCCATTGGAGCTGCTTTGGCAAAAAAATTAAATAAAGACAATAGCATTGTTTACTCCTTACACGGTGATGGCGAATTACAAGAAGGGCAAATTTGGGAAGCAGCCATGTATGCTGCAGGAAATAAAGTTGATAATTTGATCTGTACTGTAGATTACAACAAACGTCAAATTGATGGTGATACAGATAACGTTCTTCCACTTGGAGATCTTCGCGCAAAATTTGAAGCCTTTGGTTGGACCGTACTTGATATAAAGAACGGAAATGATCTTGATGAAGTTATCAAGGGATTGAATCACGCCAAAACATTTATTGGCAAAGGGAAACCAATTATGAATCTCATGCATACCGAAATGGGCTTTGGTGTTGATTACATGATGGGAACTCACAAATGGCATGGCTCTGCACCAAATGATGAGCAATTAGCGAAAGCTCTTGCACAAATTCCTGAAACTGTAGGAGATTATTAATGAAGTACGATCTACGAAGTTAGAAGGACGAATCTGAATTTGAAACGTACGCGAAAATATTTTGTTCTCCTATTCATTCTAACTTCGTCGTTCGTTACTCTTCGTTCGCAAGTAACAAACCGCATTCTTTTTATTTTCGACGACAGTTACAGCATGTATGCGCCGTGGAGCAGCAGCAATTCGAAAATTGATGTGGCCAAAAAGGTAATGGCAGAGTTTTTAGATAGCTTAAAGAATATTCCTGATCTTGAAATTGCATTGCGTTGTTACGGACATCAAACTTATTTTAAACCCACAAGGGATTGTAAAGACACAAAACTAGAAGTGCCGTTTGCGCCGGTTAAAACCAATTACCTTAAGGTAAAACAACGCATTTTAAAATTAGATCCAACCGGAACAACACCCATTGCTTATAGCTTGGGTGAGTGCGCGGCAGATTTTACACCAAAAGAGAACGTAAGAAATCTAGTTATATTGATCACCGATGGTATTGAAGAATGCGGTGGTAATCCTTGTGAGGTATCATTGCAATTACAAAAAAAAGGGATCTTCTTAAAGCCCTTTGTAATAGGTGTTGGATTGAATGTAAATTTTGCCGATGTGTTTGCTTGCATGGGGAAATTTTATGATGTGAGTAATGAATTAAACTTTAAAGATGTTTTAAAGTTGGTTACCACAGAAGCTTTAACGCAAACCACGGTACAGGTTGATCTATTAGACATCACAAAAAAACCAACTGAGAGCGATGCGGATATGACCTTTTATATTGCAGGCACGAATACCGTTAAGTATAATTATTTACACACCATTAATGTAAAAGGTAATCCGGATACTTTAGTTCTTGATCCCGACTTGCAATATGATCTTGTAGTTCATACTATTCCTCCAATTGAAAAGAAAAATATTAGCATTACCCGAGGAAAACACAATACCATTCCTTTAAATGCGCCTCAAGGTTTCTTAAAATTAGAATTAGATGGTCCTATAGGAAAGAACTTTCCTGCCACTGTTGTTCGTAAAGCCGGCGATATGACTACACTTATTGTTCAGGATTTTGGGAAAACGGAGAAACTCATCGTTGGCAAATACGATCTTGAGATATTAACACTTCCGCGGATCAAAATGAATGATGTGGAGATCAAACAAAGTACAACCAATTCGATAAAAATACCAACCAGCGGACTGGCCTACATTAAAAAGCTAAGCGAAGGATTTGGGAGCATCTATACCGATGATGGAAAAAATGTAGAATGGGTTTATAACTTGAATCAAAAATTGACAAATGAAATTATATATTTACAACCCGGCAAGTACAAAGTAGTGTTCAGGTACCAAAACGCAAAAGAAACTGTACAAACCTTTGAACGCAATTTTGAAATTAAAAGTGGGCTTACACAAAACGTACAATTATATTGATATTTTATGCTTCTGAATAAATACAGTTTTACCGAAAAAAAAGATACCCGCTCAGGATTTGGTGCAGGGCTTAGCGAATTAGGAAAAAGTAATCCTAACGTAGTTGCCTTGTGCGCGGACCTTACAGGATCGTTAAAAATGGATGCGTTTCAAAAATCTCATCCTGAACGTTTTTTCCAAATAGGAATTGCTGAAGCAAACATGATGGGTATTGCAGCAGGTTTAACCATTGGCGGTAAAATTCCATTCACAGGCACATTCGCAAACTTTAGTACTGGCCGTGTTTACGATCAAATTCGTCAAAGCATTGCATACTCTCACAAAAATGTGAAGATCTGCGCTTCACATGCGGGTTTAACTTTAGGAGAAGATGGCGCAACGCATCAAATATTAGAAGATATTGGTTTAATGAAAATGTTGCCTGGCATGGTTGTTATTAATCCTTGCGATTATAATCAAACCAAAGCTGCAACTATTTCCATTGCCGAGTATCATGGTCCGGTATATTTACGTTTTGGAAGACCATCTGTTGGGAATTTTACTCCCGCCGATCAAAAATTTGTGATAGGAAAAGCAGTTCAATTGAACGAAGGAAAAGATGTTACAATAATTGCTACCGGGCATTTAGTTTGGAAGGCTATTGAAGCAGCCGATGCTTTAGAGAAAAAAGGAATTAGTGTTGACTTGATAAATATTCATACCATCAAACCATTAGATGAAGAAGCTATTTTAAAGTCGGTTGCAAAAACAAAATGTGTTGTAACTGCCGAAGAGCATCAAATGAATGGTGGTTTGGGTGATTCTGTTGCACAATTATTAGCACGCAAACATCCGGCTCCGCAAGAGTTTGTTGCAGTAAATGATAGTTTTGGTGAAAGCGGAACACCTGACGATCTGATGAAGAAATACGGTTTAGAATCGGTAAATATTATTGCTGCTGCCGAAAAAGTTTTAAAACGTAAATGAGATCACTTACCCTACTTTCGATCATCGTATTTACTTTGGTTTCGTGTAGTGATCCTGAAAAACCAAAAGTAGATGATGCTCCTTCACAAGAGACATTAATTGCTATTGATACCATAAAGAACCTTCCTGCTGTTAAAGATTCAACAACACTTGTTTTAATGGGCAGAGGAAGTGAACCCGGATGGATCTGCGAGTTTTATGCAAACAGAGTTCGTTTTGTTTACGACTATGGTAAGGACAGTATCATTATTAAAGGAATGAATTTTACTTATCAAATAGAAACTCCTAACGGTTTTGAATCATTCAAACTAGAATCTCTTCGTAAGGATACCATTTTTGAAACCTTGCCCGGTCCGTGTACCGAAGAAACTACCGGCGAATCACGTTCCATGAAAATGCAGATCACAGTAGGCAAAAAGACCTACAAAGGCTGCGCTTGGGTTCCAAAATAAGCACAATTTTATTTTTTAGAACAAAAGCATATTTTGATATTTAATGTGTAATTTTACACTAATCAAAAACTAAATATCATGAAAGTTTCAGTAGTTGGCGCCGGAAACGTAGGCGCATCGTGTGCAGAATATATTGCACTAAATCGTATAGCAAGTGAAGTTGTTATATTAGACATTAAAGAAAATTTTGCGGAAGGTAAAGCATTAGACTTAATGCAAACTGCAACTTTAAACAAATTCAATACAAAGATCAGCGGTAGCACCAATGATTATGCAAAAACGGCGAACAGCGATGTTGTTGTAATTACCAGCGGTATTCCTCGTAAACCAGGTATGACCCGTGAAGAATTAATTGGTATCAACGCCGGAATTGTAAAAGGTGTTACTTCAAACGTTTTAAAACACTCTCCAAACGCTATTATTATCGTTGTAAGTAATCCAATGGATACAATGACCTATTTGGCTTTAAAAGATAGCAAGATACCTAAGAATCGCATTATAGGAATGGGCGGAATTTTAGATAGCTCGCGCTTTAAATGTTATTTATCAATGGCATTAAATGCCCCTGCAAGTGATATTTCGGGAACAGTTATCGGCGGACATGGTGATACAACTATGATCCCTTTAACACGTTTAGCAACTTGGAACGGAGTTCCTGTTTCAAATTTCTTAGCAGAAGATGTATTGAAAAAAGTAGCTGCTGATACAATGGTTGGTGGTGCAACTTTAACCGGAATGTTAGGTACTTCAGCTTGGTACGCGCCGGGTGCTTCGGTTGCTGCTTTGGTTGATTCTATTTTAAATGATCAAAAGAAAATTCATCCTTGCTGTGTTGCTTTAGATGGCGAGTACGGACAAAAAGATATTTGCTTAGGTGTTCCGGTAATAATTGGTAAGAACGGTTGGGAAAAGATCGTTGATTACAAATTAACTACCGATGAGCAAGCTGCATTTAATAAGAGTGCAGAAGCTGTAAGAAACATGAATAATGTTTTGGCTGAGATAAAAGCGTAATTAAACACTCATAAAAAGAAAGCCTCGAGAATTCCGGGGCTTTTTTATTTCCTCACTTCAAATGTCCTGAAATTTTTCAGTTCTCCCTCTTCACTATTTACCTCCGACACTTTTGCCCTGGGAGAACCCAAATAACACCAATCAATGAACTTACTTAAACTCTCTTGTTCGCCTTCCGCTTCTACATACACCGTTCCGTCAATTAAATTGCGTATAAAGCCCGTTAAATTCAATTCATGAGCTTTTGCCTGTGCGGTTGCACGGTAACGCACGCCCTGAACTTTTCCCTTAATAAAAATATTATAATGTAATTCCAGTTTTTTCTATGATTGATTGTGCATTGGAGGTACCAAGCCATTTAAACGCCTCATTTACATTTGAAAATAGTTTAGTGCTAAAGTGAGGCTTATGTAAAGTTGTAAATAAACCAGCCATTAGTTTTTGAGGCAAACCACTATAAATTATTGCGAATTTCTTAAATTTTCTATTGTATTCATTATTTGCCATACAACTTAAAACTTCCTTAGGTATATATTCAAAATTTAAATTTCTACCGTCAAATAAAACTACAATTTCTTCCGCGTTTGAAACTTCGTAAATTAATTTATAGTTTGCTAGGGCATTCTCATAATCAATAGGGGCTTCCCTCTTCAGAATTGATACTACAATTTTTTCATCCATAAAATAATGAATGTCGGTTAGCGGGTCATTCTTTATATGCGTATAATTAATCCTTTCCAAAAACTATTTATTTGCAAACTCTCTATGATCGGTTTTATAAAGATCGTCCTTTGTTAGCGTTTTAAAATAATTGAATGTGATCTTTAAACCTTCGGCCCTATTTACTTTAGGTTCCCAGTTCAATATTTTTTTTGCGAGAGTAATATCAGGTCGACGTTGTTTTGGATCATCTTTTGGAAGTGGTTTCGATATCAGCTTTTGGTTTGCTCCGGTTAGTTTCAAAATTTCCTCTCCAAATTCTTTTATAGTGATCTCGTCAGGATTTCCAATATTAACCGGCAAATGATAATCGCTTAACAACAAACGGTAAATTCCTTCTACAAGATCATCTACATAACAAAAACTGCGCGTTTGACTTCCATCACCAAACATAGTAAGATCTTCGCCGCGTAATGCTTGACCAATAAATGCAGGTAATACGCGTCCATCATTTAGTCGCATGCGAGGTCCGTATGTATTAAAGATCCTTATAATTCGTGTTTCCAATCCGTGTGCATTATGATAAGCCATGGTAATTGCTTCCATAAAACGTTTGGCTTCATCGTAACAACCGCGCGGACCAACCGGGTTTACATTTCCCCAATAATCTTCAGTTTGCGGATGAACAACAGGATCACCGTATACTTCGCTCGTAGAAGCCACTAATACGCGCGCTTTTTTTACACGTGCTAAACCCAAAACATTATGCGTTCCTAAAGAAGAAACCTTTAATGTTTGAATGGGAATTTTTAAATAATCGATTGGTGATGCAGGTGAAGCAAAGTGTAAAATATAATCAATATCGCCCGGAACATGAATGAATTTAGAAACATCATGATGATAGAATTCGAAATTCTCCAGTTTAAATAAATGCTCAATGTTCTTAAGGTCACCGGTAATGAGATTATCCATCCCAACAACTTTATAACCTTCTTTTATAAAGCGGTCGCATAAATGCGAACCTAAAAATCCGGCTGCACCGGTAATTAAAATTCTCTTCATTTTGTTCTAATACCTATACAATAATAATCGTAACCTAATTTTTTCATATCACCTGCGTCGAAAATATTTCTGCCGTCGAATAATATTTTTTTATTCAAGCGCTTGTTCACCTCATCAAAATCAGGAACTCTAAATTCAGGCCACTCAGTAACCACCAATAAAGCATCCGCTTTATTTAATGTATCGTACATATCTGTACAATAAGAAATGGTATCTCCTAAAATACGTTGTGCCTCGTGCATAGCAACAGGATCATAAGCTACAACACTTGCGCCCGCCTTCAATAGTTTTTCAATGATCACCAAAGACGGCGCTTCACGCATATCATCTGTTTTTGGTTTGAAAGACAATCCCCATAAAGCAAATGTCTTTCCTTTTAGATCATTATTATAGTGTGTTCTCACTTTATTGAACAAAACTTCCTTTTGTGCATCATTCACTTCTTCTACCGCATTTAAAATGCGCATGGTGTATTTATTCTCTTTAGCAGTTTTGATCAATGCTTTCACATCCTTTGGAAAACAGCTTCCTCCATAGCCAACACCAGGGTAAATAAATTTGTGGCCAATACGTCCATCACTCCCAATTCCTTTACGAACCATATTTACATCTGCGCCCATGATCTCGCACAAATTAGCTACATCGTTCATGAAACTAATTTTTGTAGCTAACATGGCGTTCGCTGCGTATTTGGTCATCTCTGCCGAAGGAATATCCATAAAAATAATTGGATGCCCGTTCATTAAAAATGGTTTGTATAATTTACGCATGATCTCTTCCGCCTCTGCTCTATCTGTTCCAACAACAATACGATCGGGTTTCATAAAATCCTCAATGGCCGCACCCTCTTTCAAGAACTCGGGGTTTGAAGCCACGTAAAAATCTACTTTTGCCGAGCGTTTATCTAAAGCATCTTGAACGGCCTTTTTTACTTTTATAGAGGTACCAACGGGAACGGTTGATTTTGTAACTATAACTAATGGATTGGTCATGTGCTCGCCAATAGAAGCAGCAACGCCTAATACATATTTAAGATCTGCAGACCCATCTTCATCAGGAGGAGTTCCTACCGCAATAAAAACAACTTCTGCTCCTTGAATACTTTCTTTTAAAGATGTTGAAAAATGCAAACGCTTCTTTTCAGAATTCTTAAGCACCATTTCTTCCAAACCGGGTTCGTATATGGGAAGAATTCCTTTATTTAAATTCTCGATCTTTTTTTGATCTATATCTACACATGTAACATCAACACCTACTTCCGAAAAACATGTTCCGGTAACTAATCCTACATAACCTGTACCAATTACTGCTACTTTCATAAACTATTTACAAAATTCTAAAACACTGTCCGTAATAAATTTTAAGG
>JAGPDW010000303.1:0-2511 GCA_018057345.1 Bacteroidia bacterium
GATCATTGTACAACCAATTGGAAGGATTGCCAACCTCTGCATCAACTGGCAACCAATAGCCAAGATCACTTTCCTTTTCGTAATGTCCATGCCCCGCATAAAATATCAGTAAATTATCTTCCGACGTTATTTTCTTCGACATTTCAGCAAAAGCTATAACAATATCTCTACGAGTAGGATTATAAAGCGCCTTAATATTTTCTTTATCAAAGATGTATTTTTGACTCAATACCTTTTTTAAAGCCATCGCATCTTTTATGGGCAAACTATCTAGATCAGGAATACCAGGGTCTGAATAATTACTGGCACCAATAATAATAGCATAAAATTTTCCCGGTTTATCAAAATCTACATTAGAGGCATAAATATCTTTTGATTCTTCTTCTTCCTCTGAATTTCGCTTAGTGTTTTTTGCACTGATATCGTTCTTTGGTTTCGTTTCAGCTTTTGGTTTTTCTTCAACTTTTTTGAGTTGATCTAAATTTGAAACGTATTCATATAATTGCGCAACATTTAATTCTAAAATATTAATATTGTATTTATGGGAAGTAGAAACTGGGCCGCCGCCGCCCATCATCCCGATCATTGCAACCGGACTTGCAGGCACCTTTTCAAATGTGCGTACCAATACAGTGTACTTCCCTTCGCGTTGCTTATATTGAATTAACGTGGTGTAAAAATCCTTTAGATCTTTTATTGGATGAATATCTACCAGTTTTCCCCATTTATTAGAAAGGATCATATGTGTAAGAATATCACCTTGTGGTGATTTGCCATCTTGATAAGAACCTGCCGCTACTGTTAATTTATAGCCCATGTTTACGAGCTTTACACCACCTTCACCGATAGTTGGATTTTGTCCGGCAATTTGTAGCTCTTCATTTGTGGCATGCGTTACCTCAAAACCTAATATCGAAAGAATATTAAGGGCAGGCTTTTCTTCAAAGACCTCACTCTTTAATTTTTTGTTCTCTGCAACAATTGCGGGTTTGTCAATGCTTTGAACGTACTGAGTTAAAAAGACCGAGTTTAAACTGGTAATATTAATAACGTAATGCCTCGTCTTATCATTATGTGTTTTTTCAGCGATAGCAATAATATGATAATTGCCACCTTTTTCTTTATACTGTATTAAAACATTGCAGAAATCTTTTAAACCAAAAATAGCTCGCTGTTCAAAGATCTTCCCAAAATTATTTGTTATTTGAATTTGAGTTAAAATATCACCTTCAACTCCGGGCCCCATTGAAGTATAAGTTTTACTTTTGATGATCTTTGGTCCCATATGGATCAACTTTACTCCCCTTGCTCCCGTAGTTGGCTTCATACCAAGGCTAGTTAAGTTAGCATCAGTTACTTCAGCAACTTCAAATCCAATGATGGATTCGAGGTCTATTGATTCACCAGGTGTTTGAGAAAAAATTGGATTTAAAAGAAGAAGCGCGAAAGAAAGGAGTACTTGTTTGATCATTGGTGAATGTAGGGTATATTCCGATCAAAATACTATTTACTTTAGGTTCGAATTTTGTTTAATTTGAGATTTCAACCCAAACTTCATTGTTTTCTTACCAATTCACTAATAATTAATAGATTTCTCACCTTTATCTTCACTTCATTTTTTGCAAAGCTTTCGTATCTTTGCCCCGTATTTATGGAAAAAAGAGTTAGAGTTCGTTTTGCGCCTAGTCCTACAGGCGGTTTACATATGGGCGGTGTGCGTACGGCCCTGTTCAATTACCTGTTTGCTAAAAGACATGGTGGCGATTTTATTTTACGTATTGAAGATACCGATCAAACCCGCTTTGTAGAAGGCGCTGAGCAATATATTATTGATGCCCTTACATGGTGCGGAATTCCGCCTAATGAAGGTGTTGGTTTTGGAGACGGTCCTCACAAGCCTTATCGTCAAAGCGAACGTAAAGAAACCGGCATTTATAAAAAGTATGCCGATAAGTTGATCGAAAGCGGTCATGCGTATTATGCTTTTGATACGTCTGAAGAATTGGATGAAATGCGTAAACGTTTGGAAGCAGCAAAAGTTGTGGCGCCTCAATACAATGTTACTACACGTCAAAACATGCGCAATAGTTTAACGTTGAGTACCGAAGAAGTTCAAAAATTATTAGCAGAAGGAAAACCTTATGTGGTGCGTTTAAAAGTTCCGCGTAATGAAGAAATTCGTTTTAATGATATTATTCGCGGATGGGTTGTGGTAAATAGCGCACAAGTAGATGATAAAGTGCTTTTAAAAAGCGATGGTATGCCAACTTATCATTTGGCCCATATTGTTGATGATATTGAAATGCAGATCTCTCATGCTGTAAGGGGAGAGGAGTGGTTGCCAAGTGCACCGGCGCATATTTTAATTTACCGTTATTTAGGTTTAGAGAATGACATGCCAAAATTAGCGCATTTGCCATTGATCTTAAATCCTGATGGAAATGGAAAGATCTCTAAACGCGAATCGCGCTTTCCTGTGTTTCCATTGAGTTGGAAAGATCCGCGTGAAGC
>JAGPDW010000017.1:0-29686 GCA_018057345.1 Bacteroidia bacterium
AATTATGAACCAAATAAGATTATCTATCATGTTTTTTGGAATACTTCGCTTTATGAAGCTCAACAGCTTCTTCAATTGAATGCGAAGCAGACAAAGTACTTTCTTTTCTTGCCATCTCGGCAAGGGTATGATAATAGTTAGCCAAGATGTCTAATTCCTTTTCGGTTAAACCTTCCACATCAATAAGTCGATTGCTTGGTCCATTCAGTGCCGCCACAAGCTCATTCAATTTAAGATGCATAGCTTTAGAATCTTTATTTTGCATTCGCTGAATAAGGAACACCATTAAAAATGTAATGATCGTAGTTCCGGTATTAATTACCAATTGCCAAGTATCCGAATAGTTAAAATACGGGCCAAGTAACAACCAAGCTATGATGGTAAAAAATGCCAACACGAATGCGAGAGTTGATCCACTGAAAACAGTAGCTCTATAGGCTAGTTTTTCAAATATCTTTTTCTTTTGCATTATTTATTTTTTATTCTTTATTTTCTTGAAATATTTTTTAAACGGCCATGAGTGCTTCAAGGCTTCCATACTCTCATTAAAATTTCCGGCGCCTACTTTTAATGTTCCTACGCTTTGATTTAGATTGTGAATTAATGAGGTGTCGTTTAAAAGAACACCAATAGTGCCCTTGCCTTGCTTTAAGCCTTTTATCACATAACTAAGATCTCCGGTCATAACCGCGGCAGTATCACTTAAACGTTCGAGTTTAACAACAGTTTGATTGATCTTTGAAGAAAGCGTAGTATCGGTAATTAATGCGCCTAAACTTCCTTTTCCCTTTTGAATACCTGCTAAGATATTTCTTAGATCCCCGGTAACTAACACACCGGTATTACTCATTACTTTTAAATTAACTATGGATGTTTTTACATTCTCGGCAACCATTGTGTCCATGAGAATATTCCACAAACTATTCTTATTATTTATTTTATCGGTAATGGTTCTAAGATTTGATGAGATAACCATTATATTCTCGTTCGTTTCATTCAAGGTTCTGATCATTTCGTCCATTTCAATTGGCCTGAGCGTTTGCAGTACTGCGTCATCTTCTATACTTGGCGCTGCTTTTGTACCCGAGTTAATATTAACCAATTTATTTCCCATCAAGCCATCAGTACCAATACTTGCTATGGCATTTGTTTTAATATAGGGTTGCGCTTTCATTTCGATCACCATTACAACTTCTACCATCGAATCGCTGATAATATCAACCGATTCAACTGTTCCAACGTCGATGCCTGAAAAGCGAACATTATTTCCTTTCATCAATCCATTTACATTATGAAATCTGGCACTGATAGTAACTGTATCGCTAAAAAGACTTTGCTTGCTTCCAATAAAATAAAAAGCTGAGATGAGTAGCACAGTTCCTACGATCACAAATAGCCCTAGTCTGATATTTTTAAAATTTTCGCCCATTATATAAAGAATTCTTGAATTTTTTTATCCGTTGATCTTTCCAACTCTTCGTACTTAGCTTGCGCGTAACATTTACCTTCTATTAGCATTACAATGCTATCTGCCACAATTTTCACACAGTTAAGGTCATGAGAAATAATTATTGATGATGTATTGTATGTTTTTGCAAGCTCGCGCATAAGCTTACTTATTTCTTTTCCGGTAATTGGATCTAGCCCAGTAGTTGGTTCATCATACAAAATGATCTCAGGTTTTAAGATCAAAGTTCGGGCCAATGCAATACGCTTTTTCATTCCACCCGAAAGTTCAGAGGTACGCATATCAATGGTATGTGCCAACCCAACATTCGTGAGAGCCTCTACAACTAACTCATCTATTTGCGGTTTTGTCATTTTTGCTTTATGTCTGCGCAAAGGAAATTCAAGGTTCTCACGAACGCTCATTGAATCGTACAGAGCATTGCTTTGAAATAAAAAGCCAACTTTTGCACGGATCCTATCCAATTCTTCATTACTAAGTTCGGGAATATTTTTGCCTAATACATTTATAGTTCCTGTATCAGGCTTGATAAGGCCAATGATACATTTGATCAATACTGATTTCCCGGAGCCCGATTTTCCAAGAACAACAACATTCTCTCCTTTTTTCAGATCAAATGTGAAATCTCTTAAAACACTATTGTTTCCAAAAGACTTAGATACACTCTTCAATTGTATCACAGGAACATCCAATGACTGCTTAGTAGACTCAACTATTTCTGTTTTGGCGATCATGTAAGACTTAAAAGGTCGATTATTTGTACTGCTAAAAGGTCCAATACAAATACTAATAACGAAGAGATCACAACGGCTGAATTTGCTGAGCGACCAACACCTTCAGTTCCTTTGTTCGAGTTATATCCTTTGTAACATCCAATGGTTCCAATAGCAAACCCAAAAAAGAAAGTTTTTATAATTGAGGGGATAACATCGCTAAATGCAAGCGTATCAAAAACCTGATTCCAGTATAGATCCCAGCTAACAACACCGCGAATGTTTGCGCCTAAATATCCTCCATAAAGAGAAACAGAATCGGCTAGAACAGCTAAAATAGGAATGGTTAATGTTGCGGCCATAATTCGGGTAGCAACCAAATATTTAAAGGGGTTGGTTCCCGAAACTTCCATGGCATCAATTTGCTCTGTTACTTTCATAGAACCAAGTTCGGCGCCAATTCCGGAACCAATTTTTCCGGCACATATCAAAGCTGTTATAACAGGGGCTATTTCGCGCACAAGAGATACGGAAACCATTTTTGGCAGCCATGCTTCGGCACCAAACTCTACAAGCGTAGGTCGCGATTGAATTGTGATAACTAAACCCATTATAAATGCGGTAATAGCTACAAGTGGCAATGATTTGTAACCAATAAAAAAACACTGACGCAAGAACTCCGCAAATTCATATCTGGGCTTAAAGGCTTCTTTAAAAAAGCGTCCTGCAAAACGAGCTATATCGCCCGTTTCACTAAGAAAGGTTGTAAATATCCTTGGTAACATTATTAGTATACTGCTATGTAAGGTAACTATTTTTTTCCTAACAAATATAATTAAGACTTTTTGATGAGGTTATAACCCTTGAAGTCCATTTATAATCCATCCTTTGTTATTCATGAATTGACATAACAGGTAGTTTAGAAACAAATGCGATCTTCTTTGTATTTGATTCTGAAAATAAATTGTAAAAGAGAGAGTGTTTTTTACTAATGATGGCCACAAGACTAATATCTCCCAAAGAACAATATTTTTTTACTCCGTCCTGAATATCCTTAGCCCTAATAGTATCTATTGCTAGTTTTCTTTTATTGATGCTTACCGTGTTAGTAACGGGATGAAAGATCTCATCATCTGTTCTTACATGGAGTACTTTTATCCTACTACCCGTGTCTTTTATAAATCTTTCAAATCCCTTTAACGACGACTTTATCAACTTTTCGTTATTGTCAACAGCCAACAACACTCTTGAGAACTTGTGTGTTCTATATCCGGATGGAACGATGATCACAGGGCAATCAATTTTTCCTACCAAATTAATTCCGTGGCTTCCGTATATAAATTTTGATATTCTCTTTTTTGTCTCCAAACCCATTACTGCCGCTTCTACTTTATGTGCTTTTGTAAATTTTTTCAATTCATTTTCAAACGCACCATTAGTAGCAAATACGCTAATATTAATTTTTGGAAACTCTCTTTTCAATTGCGTGATCAGTTTATCCGTTCTGTCTTTGCTAGTTTTCTTAATAGACTCGTAAGAGAACCCATACAAGCCAATATTAGAATGTATCACAGGGGCTACAAACAAATTAAATATAATCAATTTGCATTTCGATATTTGGGCCAATTCGGCTGCATATCTACAAGCATTAATAGATGAAGTTGAAAAATCGGTACCTGCAATTACTGTTCTCATATTTCGTTTTTTTTCATAAAAAAAGCCCAATCCTGGAAGATAGATCGGGCTTTTAAGAGAAAACTGTTAAAATTTGCTTATGCGCTAATTTTACTCAGTGCTTCTCCTTGACTATTTTGTTCATCTAATGTCCAGCCATCAGTTACAGTTGTTTCTAGCCAAACTTTACCCGATTTTCTGAAAACCTGCACCCCGAGTCCATAAACATCGCCAAAATTTTGTTCAAGATCAGAAACCGTCATTTGCGGAGTAATTGTTACTTTACCTTTATTATGCACGGTTCTGCATTCGCCCAAAGTTTTACTGTTATTTTTTATCTGTTTTTTTGCAGAGCCGCCACCCACGTTATGTGTTTTTGAGAAGAACTCTAGTTTCAGATAAGGGAATAGCTTGCTAAATTCTTCCTGAATTGCAAAGATCTTTCGGTTATCATTAATTAATACTTGCATTTGATAGTTGTTTTTTGCTTTATAGATTAATGTAAAGTAAGTAGTGGTACTTTTGAATGAAATGCCATTTGCTTTGTTTTTGGTTCATTAAAAATATCCCTTAATAGTGAATGCTTTCTTGGTATCATTACCACCATGTCAACGTTACTCATTTCAATAAATTCATTAATTCCTTCAACGATATTTTGGGTGGTAATGAAATGGAACGAATGATCCGCATGAGCCAGAGAGTTTTGAAGTTTAATAAACCCCGATACAACATGACCTGCAGTAGTAGCTACCGGTTCCAATTCGTTTTCAACATTCAAAACATAAATGTGCGCCTTAAAAATACGCGCTATTTCTATTAGTGGGTATAAAACCTTTTCATTTTCAGTTTCGTTGTAATCACAAGCTAGAGCAATTTTCTTAACAAGTTTGTATCGAACGTGCTCATCTATTGCAAGTACAGGGCATTTTGACTTTTGAATAAGACTTGTAGTAACGCTCCCAATCAATTTTTCGGTAAGATACCCCGCGCCCTTCATTCCCATAACAATAAGATCAGCTTTTGCATTCGTGGCGTACATATCTATTTCATCAACGGCAAATCCACACTTAGCCACACACTCTATTTGTAATTTGTTACCATAACTTAAGGCGAGTCGTTTCTCAATCTCTTTTAATGCCAACAGACTATTCTTCTCCAGTGAATCCAAATCAGGGATCACGGCCGGCACTTCAGTTACCGCAACCGGAATATGGTAAGAATTAAAGAGGATCAATTTGGACTTAGAAAACACAGCAAGTTCTGCTGCATAATCTATTGCATTATTTGAAACCCTAGAGAAGTCTGTTGGAACTAAAATTGTTTTCATGACCTTATTAACCTGCGATCAATAAAGCAATATCTAATAATACTGCGATCGTACTAACCCAAACAATCAAACGCATTGGCATAACGGCAAGAATAAAAGCAAGCGAAAGAATTGTAGGGAAAACAATTAAAGCTATTTTATA
Organism: Bacteroidia bacterium; assembly: GCA_018057345.1. Taxonomy (GTDB): domain Bacteria; phylum Bacteroidota; class Bacteroidia; order B-17B0; family Aurantibacillaceae; genus Aurantibacillus. The sequence goes on from JAGPDW010000017.1 coordinate 5,325, forward strand.
CACATTTGCTCCTGCGGCATAAGAAGCTGCAAACCCACCCAAGCATCCAATCACTATTAACATCATGGCTATTGCCCCATAACGGTTGAATTCCACCATTTCCCAAAATTTGGACAATGGCTTTGCGTGTGCTTCACTTTTTGATGAAGCATTGATTGACTGCTGTTTGCTGATTGTTGTCTCCATGATTTTTGTTTTTAAGTTTTAAAAATTAAATTGTCTAATGATAAAGTGTTCCAGCCCTGAGGCACAAATAGTAAGAACAACAGTAATAATAATCTTGGAAGCACATAACGTGTATCCCACATTGGTGAGGTGATGCCAAAACCAATAGCTGCTATGATCAAATTAATACCCAATAGATACAAAGCATAATACTGAAAAAGACCAACGATCAATAAAAAGCCGCATATTAATTCGGTATATGAAGTGAACCAGGAAGCTGCTGCTGTAAGAAACTTTGGAATTCCTTTGTTTGCGAAATTTGTTTCGAAAGTTGCCACTACATTTTTTACTTTGATATTAAACACGGCATCATATCCCTGAAAAAAGAAAAGGACCCCTAAAAAAACCCTTGCTATTAGTACAGCTACTATTTCGTGATATTGATTGATGGCAACCATTTTTTAACGTTGATATTGCAACAAATATATTGAGACCATCCAGCCTGGGGAATGAGTGAGGTCAGAACCACATATGATTGTTATCAGTTGTGATAAATTGCCTTATGTCATATAAATTCAATAAATTATGTAGGAATAAGACAATTTGGTTCTAATAATTGACCAATATTGACTTATAACGTTGAATTTTTGATAGAGTAACTAAAAAAAATCATAAATTGGCCTAAATGAAAAAAATCCTATTATTTATCCCAGTATTATCATTAATGAATTTTTCGGTTGTTAACTTCGACAAGCAGCCATACTTCTTATTTACCGGCAAAGGCGATAAGACCAATTATGATAATCTTTTGGCAGAGGCCAAAAAAGCAGATATTGTATTATTTGGAGAATTACATGACAATCCAATTTGTCACTGGCTTCAAAGAGAATTAACTGAAGATCTTTATGCCGAAAAGAAGAACAATCTTGTATTAGGAGCAGAAATGTTTGAAGCCGACGATCAAATAGCCCTGAACGAATATCTAGCAGGAAAAACATCCGAAAAAACAATGAAGGATGAGGTGAAGCTTTGGAATAACTTCTCTACTGATTATAAACCTCTTTTGGACATTGCTAAAGCCAATAAATTAAAATTTGTTGCTGCCAATATTCCACGCAGATATGCTAATATGGTTTATTCTCGTGGCGAAAAGGCGCTTGATAGTATTGATGTGGAAGCAAAAAAATGGATAGCCCCCTATCCTATTAAATACGATAGCACTTTAAAGTGTTATAAGGATATTTGGGAAAATGCAGGTGGGCATGGCGGGCAAAATTTACCAAAGTCGCAAGCGTATAAAGACGCTACCATGGCGCATTTTATTTTGAAGAACTGGAGCAAGGGGAAAGTCTTTATTCATTACAACGGCGCCTACCATAGTAACAATCACCAAGGAATTGAATGGTATTTAAAACAACAAAATCCAGGTCTTAAAATCATGGTGATCTCTTCTGCAGAACAAAAAGACAACTCAAAGCTAGAGGAAAAAGCAATAGATAGCGGTGATTTTATAATTTGCACACCTTCCACATTAACAAAAACATACAAATAGTTTAATTGCGCAAATTTGCGAGCTTATCGTAATTAACTACAGAGATCGTACTTCCGGCGATCTCTATAAGTTTCTCTTCCTTAAAGTCGCTCAGGGTGCGAATAACTGTTTCGGTAGCTGTTCCAACCATGTTTGCAAGATCCTCTCTTGAAACGTTCATACTGAATTTGGTATCTCCCTCCTTCTTATATTTATCTGATAGGTTAACCAATGCTTCGGCCACTCTTTTTCTAACTGAATTGTAAGCAAGTTTAACTAACCTATCTTCTTTTTCGATCAGGTTATTAGAAAGGATCTCGATGAATTTACGCGATACTTCTGCATTCTTATAAATAAGTGAGAAAAAATCTTCTTTTGGTATCATGTAAACTTCAGAGTCCTCAAGAGCTGTGGCAGAACCCATGTATTTTTCTCCTTGCAATAATGAAAGGTAACCAAAAAAATCACCTTCATTATGAAGTTCGGTTATTAGTTCCTTTCCGGAATTGCTTGTTTGGGTAACTTTCACTTTCCCTTTGCTAACGAAATAAATTCCCTTTGGGTATCCTCCCTCTTTGTAAATATCATCCTTCTTTTTGTAAGTTCTTAATTCTCTTTCCTCTGAAAGTTTTTTAAGAGAATCAATTCCCTTTGCTTCATTAAAGAAATCATCAATTCCGCTAACATTCTTGGTGAATTCCCTTTTAAGGATATCATTCTTTTTTAAGCGACTTTCAATGGCATTTAATAATTCTACATCATCAAACGGCTTAGTTAAATAATCGTCGGCTCCCATCTCCATTCCCTTTCTAAAGTCGCTTCTTTCAGCTTTTGCCGTTAAAAAAATGAACGGTATGCTTGATGTTTCTGCGTTCTTTGACAATAAATGCAAAGCTCCATGCCCATCTAACACCGGCATCATGATATCGCAAATGATAAGATCAGGTTTTTCTTTTTGAGCCATCTCCACACCTTCTTTGCCATTAACAGCAGTAATTACATTGTAATTAGCTAAGATCAGGATCTCCGCGGTATTCTCACGAACATCAAAATTGTCTTCAATCAGTAGTATTTTTTTCATCTTATTGTGGTATTATGATCGTAAATTTTGTGCCTTTGTTCACTTCACTTTCAAAATCCAAAGAACCGTTCATATATTCGGCATACTTTGCCACAATATTCAAACCTAATCCTGTTCCTTGTATGTGCGTTGCATTATGCCCTCTAAAAAAGCGTTCAAATAAATGTGATTGATCTTCTTTTGAGATCCCAATACCATTATCTTTAACCGAGATCTTTACGGAAGTATCTGAAGCTACAGAACTAACCTCAACTTTACCGCCTTCTGGTGAAAATTTAATGGCGTTCGAGATCAAATTAAAAAGAATGTTTTTTAATAACTTCCTATCTAAAAAAACCGTACTCCTTCCGGAATGCTCATGAGTAAGCTTTTGACCAGCTGTTGCCATACCATTCATTTCGTTAAGTACTTCCGAAATAAACAGATTAAGCTCGATTTCTTCCGGTGTATTCTCTATTTTGCCTTCTTCCAATTTACTTACCGATAAAAAGTCATTTAAAATATCTGTTAAGTTATTTATGGAAGTTTTAATTTTACTTACGTGCTTACTTTGCTTTTCAATTTCTTTCTGTTCTCCATATTTTGTTACTAAGGATAAGGAAGACATCATCGTTGTAAGTGGAGTCCTAAATTCATGCGAGGCCATAGAAACAAAACGCGACTTTAGCTCATTCAGTTCTTTTTCCTTATCAAGTGCTTTATGAAGATCCCTTTTTGTTTTTTCTAGTTCTTGAATTGCTTCTTCTAAAATGAGCGTACGGTTTTTCACCTGCTTTTCCAACTCAGTCGAATAGTTCTTTAGTTTATCTTCGGCTTGCCTACGTACGGTAATATCTACAATAAACCCAATAACAAATTTACCTTCCTGATTTGAGTAAGGACTCAAGCTTATCTCCACAGGGAACTCACTTCCATCTTTTTTTTGACCACATAATTCAGCCCCCGCTCCCATGGACCTTGCATGAGGATTTTCACCGAATTTCTCTCTGTGACCTTTATGTTTGGCTTCCAATCTTTTGGGAACCATAACTTCAATTCGCTTACCCACCAACTCACCTTTATTATACCCAAAAAGCTTTTCTGCACTAGGATTAACTCGAACAATCTCACCTCTATCATTTACAACAATGATACCCTCAGTAGCAAATAAAAACAAAGCGTTTAGGCCCTCGTTTCCGTCCATTTATTCCAAATTTAACGTATTAATGGTAAATTTAATAGAATTTAACGACAGTTAAACAAACAAAAAAAGCTACTTTTCCACTAAGTATGACCAAAGTCATGCACGATTCTGAGCATACTCAGAGGGGGGTTCAAACCTTTCGCCGACCTTTGTAATGCTGAGGGCGGATCAAAAAGTAAAAAGTATAATTACATACATAAAAATAAAAGACGATGACACCAACAGAAAATTTACATTATGCAATAGGGGAGTTAGCCTATGCTATTGCCCGTGCCGATGGCGAAGTTCAAAAAGAAGAGCGTAAAAAATTTGAGGCCATTGTTGCGGCCGAAATGCGCTGCAAAGATTATGGGTTTGATGTTTCTGATATTATTTTTAAGATCATGGACAGAGATAAGACCTCAGCAACGGAGGCTTACGATTCTGCAATGAAGCAGGTAAGAACCAATAGTCATTATCTTAGCCCGGAACTAAAAAAGGCTTTTATTAATGTGATTGAAAAGGTTGCTAAGGCTTATAGTCCGGTAACTATAGATGAGAACTCATTGATAGAGAAATTCAAAAAGGACATTGAGCCAATAAATGGCGACCCAGTTTATTACCAAAAAGCAATAGTAAAATAACTAAACACAACAAAAATGGAAACAAAAAAACAAATAGGCATTTGGATGGACCATTCAATTGCTCACATATTAGAACACAAAGGTGATAAGATCATTACAAGTAACATTGAATCTGAATTTACGCATGAACAAAGACAACAAGCTTTAGGCAGGAACGAAAATCTTATGCATAACAAAGAACATCAAATGCAGACTAAGTATTACAAAACCATTGCTGATGCAATTAAAGGTCATAATGAAGTGCTTCTGTTTGGCCCAACTAAGGCAAAAGAAGAATTATCGAATATCTTAAAGGCCGATCATCATTTTTCTAACGTAAAAATAGAAGTGATGCATGCTGATAAAATGACCGAAAACCAGCAACATGCTTTTGTGAAGAAGCACTTTCAGTTAACCTAAACTGTATTAAAATAAAAAAACCGATAGCTCTTAAGGGTTATCGGTTTTCTTTTTGGCGAGTGCTATAATATGTCCGTCCGGGTCGGCCAGATATCCAACTGCATCTCCCCAATCTCTATCCTGAATTTTACTGATCTCTTTTGCTCCTACCTTTAAAGCCCGTTCGTACATTTTTTCAGTGTCGTCCGAAAAAAGATACAACTCACATCGTGGTATTCCGTTTCCTGTACTTGGATGTGGTGTTTTATCTGCTAGAATTTTTGCGATCGAATTTTCGGGCATTATACCAAGTAAAACATCATTTGTAAGCTGAAATTCCGTCATGCCAGGAACATTAAGTACGGGGTCCTTGTTAAGAATTGCTTTGTAAAAGATCGTGCTCCGTTGCTGATCGGCCACATAAATAATTATCATTGGAAGTTTTGGCATGAACTATTCGTCTTTGAAGAAACTTAATTTCTTCATGTCAATGATCTTAATATTCTTATAATAAAAATGTAAGATCTGCTCATAGCTATAACCTTGTTTACTCATTCGCATAGCACCCTCCTGACACATTCCTAATCCATGTCCGTAACCTCTACCAACAAAAAGCACCGAATCATTATTTAAAGGCTTAATGCTAAAAAAAGTTGATTTTAATTGAAGATCTTGACGAACAAATTTTAAAGGAACTTTTATATTACTTGCTTCCAAATAAGTTTTACGTTCATCTTGTTTAAAGTTCAAAGCAATATCGCGAGCAAACGGATCGGTGGTAGGATAACCATGTTTTAATCTTAAATAGGTCAACCAATCTTCGGTTAACATTTTTCGTTGCCAGTTTGAGTTTGGCATTTTAATACTAAAACTATCATTCACGCTGCGTAAATAAGAAGTTTTTGCTCCCCATACATCTTCGCTGTTAGCAGTTTGTCCTCCACTATTACTATGAAATGCTGCAATGATCAAATTAAGTCCATCATCAACTACAACTTGTCCTTTGGTTGCTTGAACTGCGGTGGTGATACTTCCATCTCTGGGTTTGCCGTAATAAACTTGGCAATGCACTTGGTCGCATAAACTAAAACCCTCCAGTACATGTTTGTTGATATGTGCTAATGCAAACGTGCGAGCCAAAACCGCTTGTACTTTGTAAAATTCCTGATTTGACCGACTTCCCGCTTCTGCTTCTGTAACACCGGCTACATACCTATCCACTTCAACATCATTAATGATCTTAATTGTATTTTCAAACGTTGAGAAGATCATATTTTGCGGATAAACCCGCGGTTTGCGATCAGGATTGATCAATTTTATTTTTAATTCTGCAGCAGGATTATTTTCGGCAATGAATTTAATGTACTTATAGATCCCTATCCTTTTATCTCCTGACACAACTTCGATACTATCATTTTTATAAATAAGCTTGTAGGCTAATTCACCAGCGCTTTCAGAAATAAAATTACCATCGGCAATTACTTTGTAGGTTCCTGTATTGATAGAAATATTTGCAGAAAGCACTTTTAGGTGTGTGTACATACGCACCATGATAGTTTCTGTAGGAATAAAAAATGAACTGCATAGCAAAGACCAGAGAATGATCAGTTCCAAAAATAAAAATCGTTTATGTAGTTTTTTTAGGTTCAATTGAGCTTCAAATAATTTAATAGTTGCTCGGCTAAACGTTTGGATGCTCCAACACCCCCTAATTTATCATAAAGCGATGCGTAATCGTTCAATATAGCTTGGCGATGTGCTTTATTGTTCAATATCAGGTCGAGTTCTGTTTTAATGTTCTCGGAAGTAAGATCGGTTTGCACCAGTTCTTTTACGGCAGGCTTATCCAATATTAAATTTACCAACGAAATATATTTAATATCAACCAACTGTTTGGCAATAGCAAACGATACGCCACCGGCTTTATAACAAACTACCTGCGGCAAATTATACAAAGCGCTTTCTAAGGTTGATGTTCCTGATTTAATGATGCCGGCAATGGCATAACTCATTAATTCGTAAGTTTGATCAAATACAACGCGAATATCTTTTTGTTCTAATCCTTTGTAATAATCTTTCGATAAATTATTGGAAGCACCAATAACAAACTGGTAGCCATTAAAACCATCCTTTACATTCAGCATTATTTGCATCATGCGCTCTATTTCTTGCTTCCTGCTTCCCGGCAATACAGCAATAATTGGCTTTTCAGAAAGTTTGTTGTTTGCAATGAAGGTTTCTTTACTTATAACATCTTTCTTTTTTTGTTCAATGGCATCCAACAATGGGTGACCAACAAAATCAACATCGATATGATGCTTCGCGTAAAACGCTTTTTCAAATGGAAGGATGACGAATAATTTTCTTGTGTACTTTCTAATGATCTCTACCCTATTCTCCTTCCAAGCCCAAACTGTTGGTGAAATATAATAATACACGTTGATATTTTGTTCAGCGGCCCACTTAGCCATCCGCAAATTAAATCCGGGATAATCTACCAACACTAAAGCATCGGGTTTGAATTGCAAAATAGCATCTTTTACTTTCTTAAAATTTGCTTTAATGGTTCGTATATTCTTCAATACATCAACAAATCCCATAAACGCCATTTCGGAAATATGTACAACAGGTTTTGTTTTACAAACTGCTTCCATTAACGGACCACCGGTAAAACCAAATTGCAAGCTATTATCCATTCGCTGCAATTCCTTAATGCAATTAGACGCATGAAGATCACCACTTGGCTCGCCCGCTATGAAAAATAATTTCACTCTTTAAAAAAAGGTTAAGTAGGCTAAGATCAAAGCGTAAATAAGAACACTTCCTATAACACCTTTTGTAAATGGTGTCATTCTTTTGTTGAGTCCAAAATAAAATAATATAAGGTCAACTCCGCAACACATTTTAAATACGTTCATCATCATTTCCTTATTTATCAAATACCGCACATCATCTTGCGAAATCTCAACATCACGTTGAAAGATCAACCAATAGATAGAAAAGGCCAATATTGGAAATATAAGTCCTAACAAAAGCCCTATCCATGTTCTATTCCATTTACTAAATTCCATTTAAAATGTTTTTTTAATGTCGTTCAAATATGCGTGCGCCGTTAGATCGGCTTGTGTTGGCACAACCGAAATATATCCATTGGCCAAAGCCCACTCATCGGTATCATTAGCTTCGGGTTCAAAATTTATGAACTCACCCGTTAGCCAATAGTAACTTCTTCCGTAAGGATCTTTACGTTCATCAAAACGCTCTACCCAATTAGCTTTTGCTTGACGAACAAATTTTATTCCTTTAATGTCATCTTCGCGCAACTTAGGAATGTTTACATTATAACAAACACCTTTTGGCATTTTTTTTGTGAGTGCGTGATCAATAAGTTGTTTTATGAATTTTGTTGCTGCTGTAAAATCCGCTTCCATGGCATAATCACACAAGCTAAATCCAATGCTTGGCGCTCCTTCTAAGGCTCCTTCAATGGCAGCACTCATGGTTCCACTATAAATAACATTTATGGAACTGTTGCTTCCGTGATTGATGCCACTTAAAACAAGATCTGGGCGTTTCTTTAAAATATTATTTACGGCCATTTTTACGCAATCAACCGGAGTTCCGCTGCACGCCAATTCGGTTTGTGCACCGTGAAAATTTGTTTTCTCTAATCGTAGAGTTGAATTAATTGTAATGGCATGCCCCATTCCGCTTTGGGGTTTATCGGGCGCAACTACAATCACATCACCAAATGTTTTGGCAATGGAAACAAGGTGTTTTATTCCCGGAGAAAATACACCATCGTCGTTAGTAACCAGTATAACGGGCTTTGTACTCATATAATATCCTCTAAATGTACCTCAATAATAAACGCTATTTCAAGGCTTTAGCACATACTTTTTAGCCTCACTTTGTTAATTTTTAAGCATATTTAAGAGTGGTTTGACGGCCTTTGATGCTTTTATAGTGTAATTTTGTCAGGAATTTATACTTGGTACTCCTTTTGATACCTAGTAATTAAAACATAAAACTATGATGATGTATGATATGGGGCTTATGGTGATCACTGGCATTTTTATGCTTATTGGGTTATTTGTTAGCTCGCGTTTGAAATCAAAATTTGCAAAATATTCGCAAGAACGTTTAACCAGTGGTATAAGCGGAAAAGAAGTAGCTGAGAAGATGTTGAAGGATAATGGCATTTACGATGTAAAGGTACAAAGTGTGCAAGGTCAGTTAACCGATCATTACAACCCGCTTGATAAAACGGTGAACTTGAGTCACGATGTTTATAACGGACGCCATGTAGCAGCTGCAGCTGTAGCGGCTCATGAATGCGGACATGCTGTGCAACATGCAACAGCTTATACTTGGTTAACTATGCGAAGTAAAATGGTTCCTGCCGTGCAGATAGCTTCAACTGCGATGGGATTTTTATCGTTGGCTTTAGCATTTGCTTTTTATAGCATGCCACACTTAGGTAATACTTTGATGTTGGTGTTCATTATTTTACAATCTGCAATTACCTTGTTTACAATTGTAACATTGCCCGTGGAGATCGACGCCAGCAAAAGAGCTATTGTTTGGTTAAACAGTGCCGGAATAACTTACGGTTCGGAACACGATGATGCTAAAGACGCTTTAACATGGGCTGCCTACACTTATATTGTAGCTGCTTTAGGCGCTATTGCTTCGCTGCTTTATATGATATTACGATATACAGGAAGTAGAGATTAATTTTAATTGACCTCATAAAAAGAAAGCAGGAACTATTTTCCTGCTTTCTTTTTTTGGTCTAAATACTCTTGATGTTTTTTGCTTTGTGTTCGGCGCACGTAATAAACAACGCACGACAAAATAAAGAATGCAAAAAAGAAAAGCGCACTGTCGTTATCCTTTTGAGTTAAAAAAAAGATGCAACCTAATACACCAACTACAGCGCCTCCCAGCCATAGTTTCTCTAATATTTTAAATAAATTTTGATCCATACTACTCCGGTCGTTTTGCCGATAACATTTTACAATTCAAATATACTGTATTTATTGAAGTTCCTTAAGTAATTATTCACCCTACCTTCGTAGTGTGCGGTATTATAATTCGTCGCTTTGTAATTGAATGACGGCTGTTACTTTTTTAATTGAGTATTTAGAAAAGTCCTCGTTACTTTCAAGGCCCATACCGGTTATTATCTGTGTAGGAGTAGTTATTTTCACAAACTCCTTTGTATAAATACGTTTTGTTCCTTCATCCCATGTCAACTTCTCGGTCTCTAACTTTTCGCCTTTATTATTCACCACCTCAACCGCGTATTTTGCTTCCATGCGTTTTGAAAGTTCGTAACGGATGGCATAATTTGCCTTTAAGGTACTTGATACTTTTTCTTCCTCATCAAAAAAAGTAACATTAACGCCGTTCGAAAGAATTGTGAATGGCTCCGATACATTTTTATCAAATTGAATAAGGCGATTTGCTTTTATAACCACTTTTAACTGCGCGCTATCGGTATAGATCATCGAAACTGTATCGGCGGTTTGCGAAGGACTCAATTTATTTCGCGGAATCGCTAATACATCTTTAAGGTCGTTGGTACAGGAAAATGCAAATAAAGTTAGGGCAGAATAAATAAAAATATGTTTAGCCTTAAACTTCAATACTAATCATATTTGAATTTACGGAACCAAAGATCCTCGAGGTAAGTTGAATTGAACGTAAAACCAAAGTTAACGCGTAGAAAATTCTCTTTGATAAGACCATTGTTTTGTGTACCCGTTACTCCATATTGAACACCAATATTTACCAAACCTGTTCCGGTTCTAATACCAACCGGTAAACTTAATCCTGCACTTACACCATAAGTTTTAATGAGTGTTTTATTTATATCCAAATATCCCGAATTATAAAAAGCGCCTGCTCTGTATTGTGTACGTTTAAAGTAAGTGCCTTTTCCTAACACATATTTATCAGGCACATAATTAAAACCAATAGACGTGCGCATATTATTTTTAAGCGTATTGGCATACTCAAACATTTTAAATTTGCTCCAATCGGTGATGGCGTAATCTACCACTAAATTAAATTTCTCTCCTTTTTTAAAACCTATCCCAAAACCTTGCTCGAGGGGCAGCGTGATCTTTCCACTCTGATCAATGGCTTTTAAAACAGTATCCTTTGGCACAATGGCGGTGTTATTTAAAAAATAATTATAAGACACCAGATCGTATTTTGCTTTTACAGTGTTGTTAAGAGCCATATAATAACCAAATGTGATCTTTACTTTTTCGCTGAGCCCTCTTTTTAGACGACCTGCAACAACATTGCCGGTGTCTTTCTTTGCCTTTACACTATCAATAGTAAAAGCGGTTTGAATTCCAAAATTTCCTGTAAAATCATTGATACGAACTGTTTTTTCGCGAATGGTATTGAAATAAGTAAGTGAGTTTGGATATCGTACATCGGTATAATTAAGCGTAGAGCCAAACAAATAATTTGCATTAGCACCAATGCTAAAGTCGCTGGCTATCTCGCTCATTAATTCTTTGAACTTGTAAGAACCTTTAGAGATGTTATACGCCGGATCTAATTCCTTATTGGCTTGCTTTTTTCTGAACTTAATTAAGCGTTCTTTGAACGGCATGGTTCCGTACCCTAAGAACACTTTATTAAAACCGCCTTCTCCATTGTAATTATAAGTTACGTTACCAATATTTGGTTCGTTGTTCACACTTTGCATATTATAACCCACATTAGAGTATGGCATTATACCAAATGCAGCGCCCGACTTACGGCGAATAGGAAATCCAAGTGAACCATAATTAAAATTAGTGGTCCATTTATAAACGCTGGATAAAGAAGTTGTAAAACTGGAACGCACAAAATTTCCGCCCACTTCAAATGTTGCAAATTTAATTAAAGCATATGAGGCAGGATTTCCTGTATTGATCATTACAGGATATAATGAATCGGGTTTAAATGCAATGCATGTTCCAGCCATTGCTTGATTGTGCGAAAAAGTTGTTTGATTTAGTTCGCCCAGGCCAAAGCGTGAATACGGACTAAACGTGTTTATCTGAGCAAAAAACACATTAGAAATGATGGCGAATAAAAGTATGTACTTATTTTTTTTCAAGCGTAAAATTCAATGTTTGATCCAGGCCTAGCAAAACTAAGTTTGGGTGCGTAAAGATGCTATTTTTTTTCAAGTGTTTGGCAAAGAAGTTTCCATCGCCACCTGTTATAACAATTTTTATATGTGGATAGCTTTGCTGGTATTCCTCAATAATACCTTTTATTTCATTTATTGTTCCTAAAACAACACCGCTAAGAATAGATTCATTAGTGTTTTGCCCTACTAATTTATCATAGCTTTCATTCATTTCCACCAAGGGCAATTTATTAGTGAAATGCTTTAGTGCTTTAAAACGCATTTGTAAGCCGGGCGAAATTGCACCACCCAAAAATTCATTCTTTGCATTCACAAAATTATATTTAATACAGGTGCCGCAATCAATGCAAAGCACATCCGAATTTGGATACAAGCTGTAAGCCCCTATTGATGCGGCCAAACGGTCGGAGCCCAGTGTAGCGCTAGTTTGATATAAATTTTTTATGGGTATTGGCGTTTGGGAAGTAAAAACAGTGTGTGCTACTTCTTTACCAAAATGCTCAATAAATTTAAGATGATCGTCGGTAACTGAACAAAGGATCACATGCGAATGCTTTAAAACATAATCGGCTTCATTAATAAGTTCGTTAATGTTTGAGAAGCTGCGAATTCCCTGCAATTTATTGCCGGAGAAGCTTCCTGCTTTGATGCAGGTATTACCAAGATCTAGGGCCAAATGCGCCATTCTGGCTAAAGATAGCTCAAATATGCAGGGCAATTGGGGGTTTAAGAATTTTTTGCAATAATTTGGGAAGTTGAAAAAAAGACGTATTTTTGCAGCCTCTGAATTAAAAGCGTTTTAGTATTTTTAAAGAGGCTAAAACACTGAAAATGAGCTGGTACCTTAGCTCAGTTGGTAGAGCAAAGGACTGAAAATCCTTGTGTCCCTGGTTCGATTCCTGGAGGTACCACATCAAGAGCAAAAAACCTTCCACAAACGTGGAAGGTTTTTTTATTAGATCAATTTGATCATGAGTTTAGCACTAGAAGTCAAAAAGCTTAACCGCCGCTTTGTTATTATAATGAAATGCCATTAACGGGATCTGATTATGGAGTGCTAAGCGCCTTGTTACACTAGTACCAAAAAGTTTATCAAAAAAACTACGGTGATGCGTAGACATCACAAGCATATCTGTTGCTTCACTTTCAATATATTCCTCGAGTGCACTTTCGGTGTCATCGCCATCATATAACTGGAATGAAATATTGGTGTAATCTATTTTATCAATTACCGAATTCATAAATGCTTCCATCTCATGTTTGCTAACCTCAGCTGTTTCTCCCTTCTCAGGAACATGCAAAACATTTATTTGCGCATTAAATAATTTCGCAATCTCAACTATCTTTCTTAGAACGCGAATGTCGCTATGGTGATAAGCCGTTGCATAGGTGATCTTTTTTATTGGTTTAAATGGGGCGCCGTCCGGTATCGCAATTACAGGGCAAACAGCAGCACTAATTATTTTTGCTGTGTAACTGCCAAGGATCGCACCAACAAAATCGTGAGCCCCCTTTGTTCCCATAATAACCAGATCAATGTGCTCTTCTTTTATAACATCAACGATAACATCAAGCATATTACCTTCTCTACTTTTGTATTCACATCTAATGCCGGTATTTTTAAAAGTATTGTCGCATAAATAAGTTAGTTTCTCTTCTGCTGATCTTTTCACCCTTGCTAATTCTTTAATTAATTCTACGGAAGAATCCTTGTGACCTTCGAGGTCGGCTTTATAAGCATTTACAATTAACAGCTTTGCAGGGTCTTTTTTACATAATTCAATTGCATAATTTAAAGCGTTGTTAGCGTTAGACGAAAAGTCTGTTGGGATCAAAATAGTTTTCATAATTGCTTTTTTAATTAAAATACCGAATCCTTTTCAAAATAGATATGGGTCTATCTTAGCCCTTAAAGCACTCTTTTCCAGTTTACCGGTAAAGGTCCATTTCATACTTCCTTTTTTATACAGCATGATAAGAGGCAATGTATTAAGTTCAAACTCTTCCGACACTTCTTTATCCCTGTCGCTATCTATTCGCAATATTTTTATTTTTGATGGATTGTACGCCTCCATTTCTTCAATAATGGGTTTCATTTTAATACACGCCCCACACCAATGAGCAGAGCAATACACTAATATAACAGTATCTTTATTTGAAACAATTTTATTGAATCTATCAAGTGTGATCACATCATCTTCCTGATAACTATCTTTGTCTATTACGTAAAAAGCAGTTGAAACAATAAGTGCAACTATCAAAGAAAAAAAAACTATAAGGTAATTTTTGTTCATTTTTTTTCATTACAAACATACTCATAGAACATTACTAAGCTAATAAGGGTAAGCGATAAGGGGGTATGATGTTAGTCAGTTATTTGTGACTTTTTCTGTTAATTTCAAGAAATTAACAATGAAAAAACAAAAAATGTTCGGAATTTATTTTACTCGAACTTAAAGGAAGTAATACTGGATATTCAAATTGTAGGCAGGGTAAGTTCTAACGTAGGATCTATTCAATAACGTGAACGACCGGGAGAGATCAATTCTTAAACTCGACTTAATGATAAACTGAATTGCAGGCCTGAATTCTACATAATTTCCCTTTTCAAAAGCAGGCACATTTTGAATAAGAATTCTACTATTATTTTGATACACTTTTAATTCATCATAATTCTTACCTAAAAATTCAGCGTAAAAATTCAAATTGGTTTGATCGTAGCTCTTGTATTTGAATGGGAGTAATAAATATCCAAATGATAGGCTGTAATTATACGCATTACCATAAAGCAAAGTAATATCCTTGTTTTTATCTGTATAAGGTGTTGGAAAAACTGCTCCTCCTGTAAATGATATAGCTAATTTCTTCTTAAGAACAGTGGCTATCACTCCACCACCTGCACCGGTATTATCGCCCATTAAATTTGTTTCGGCCTCATCGTGTGCTTGGTTAGAATAAACAGCATTGCCATATAAAGCCATTCTAAAATGACGATGATCGCCATCGCGATTAAAAAAACGATACCTAAACCCTAAAGCAACGGATTCGCTTTTATAAGTATAGCGTCCTCCTTTTTCATTGCCGTGCGTATGCAAACCAATATTGCCATCGTTCAATATAAAATCATTGGGCAAAGATATGGCGTGATGATTTGAAAAAGAAAACGAACCAATGATCATGAATTTACTACTGATCCCATACATCAACATCGCGTCTTGCCATGTTTTGTGCTCGGAGATCTCTTTGTAATATTCGTTCATGAGCCTGATCCCAAAAACACGTTTAGGAATTAAGCTGGCAGGTTCTGAATTAGGAAAAAGTTCTTGAGCCTTATTTAATAACGGAAAGCAAAAGAAAATGAAAGCGTTTATTTTTAAAAAACGATTCAAAATGTAACTACAAAATTATTTAAAGATGCTTTATCTTCTTTATCCAACATCAATCCTTCTTTATATTTTGGATCTTTCGAATACGCTTTATATTGTTTTTTTGAAACAAAACGCTTGTTCATGATCTTAAACGACTTTTCCCCATCTAAAGTTCCCTCTTTGATGCCGAAAAAATGATATTGCATATTATCCTTGAACAACACAACTGAGCTCTGAGCATCAAAGTTGCTGAACTTAAAATCCAATTTTAATTCCCCAATAGAAAAGCCTGCGCCTGTTATTTTACCGAGCATCGCTTCCGGATCAACCGGTACACCCTTCTTGAAAACGATCTTAAACGAAGCAGTTTGCAGGTCTGGTGTCAGCGAATCAATGAACGCTAATTCAAATAAAGCCTTATGAACGGTTTTAGAACACATAGAGCACGTTAAGCCATCAACCCTTACGTTACCCGAAACAAACTGCGATTTAAGCGTAGAACACGAAATAAGTAGCAATAATATCAGCAATCTTAGCATACTATAAAGTTACCAAATTAATGGCAAAAAAAATCCCCCAACTTATGGTTGAGGGATCTTTATATTGCTTTTTAATGTTTTATAACTATTGAGGTAATTCAGCACGCATTTTTAAGAATTCGCAATCATCTTTAGCGTACGCTTTCCAAGCTGCATCTTTTTCGATAGCTGTTTTAAGGTTTGTCATTGCTTCTGCATTGTTACCTTGACGAGCAAAAGAAACTGCTTTTAAATAGAAGCAATATGCTGCATCTTTTTCGTTGCTTGCATCAATTGTTTCTTTAACAGAAGCTGCATTACCAGATAAGAATTGAGCTAAAGCTTTGTTGTGACCTTTAAAATCACCAAAGTTACTTACAGCATCAGCATATTTACCATCACGAATATTGATGATACCCATGTTGTATTTTGATTCTGCACTTCCACCAGCTTTTTTGTAAAGCTCCATTGCTAAAGCACGGTTGCCTTTTTTAGCTTCAATGATACCCATGTTATTAGAAACTTCAGGAGCGCCATTTGCTACTTTGTCAGCACGTTTGAAAGCTTCTTCAGCTTCTCCTAATTTATTTTGCATTAAATAAGCACCACCTAAATTGTTGGCTGCTCTCCAATCGCTAGCAAAACGCTTTTCAGCATTTTGGTAAACTGTTACTTTAGTGTTTACATCGTTAACTAAGTTAGCGCCGTATAATAACTCTTCTAATGATAAACTATCCGGAGTTGTGTTGATCAACGCAGTGATCTGATCATCAGTTCTAGAAATTTTATCTACCATGATAGTGATCTCACTACGACGTAATTTTGGTAATACTTTATCAGCCAATTCAGTATAGGTCTTAGAAAGATTTTTGATCTCTTTACGACGTTGGTCAGCATCAGTGTACATTGTTAATACACGTAAGATAAGATCTTTGTCGGTCATTGTAGACGCTTCCATTAAGCTTTTGAAACCATCCCAGTCTTCTTTTGTAGTACCAACTGCGTATTGTTCTTTTGTTTTACCAAATGTATTGTCTTTGTTCTTGTTCTTAGAGAACTCGCTCATTACAGCAACTGAACCTGATTTTGCACGATCCTTAGCTAAGTTCTCGTTCTTATCGGTTTCACCGTCTGGAGAAGCGTAAGCAGATACATTGATACCATTGAATTTATACCAAACTGAATTGATGTTCACTTTAACGAAATCGTTGAAAGCTTTCATTTCGTCAGATTTCATTTCGCCCGGACGAACGTTTGATTGGTTCATTGCATAATAAATATGTGTTGTTTGATTTGCAGGATATGATTTTTGAAAATTATCTTTACCCATTGTTGGTTTCTCGTCGTTACGAACCAATAGCGAAGTAGCTAAAGTTCCATCTGCAAGTTTAACCGCGTCAAATTTCTTCTCTTTTTTCTTTACTGTTCCTACAGCACGAAGTTCAACAATAGCATTACGCATTCCTGTTTCGAAACCGAATTTTTCAGAAGCGTAGGTAAAAGTTCCACCAGTTGAATAGCCAATTTTTTGACCACTTCCTGTAGCTTTTTCACCAACTAAAACCAATGGCTTTAGCGCTTTCTCGCCTGTAGCGTATTTTACAACAGGAGTTATAGTTAATGTAACCTTCTTAGCGAATAATTTAGGATTGAACTTTCCGTTCACGCTAAATTGAACACTATCCCCGATCATTTCGATAGGGCTTGGAGTTAAGGTATACTGAATGTCTTTTTGCTTTTTTAACATTTTGCCAAGTCCATCGCAACCTGATAATATCACGGCCACAGCTAAACCTGCACCAACTGTACGTAAAAAATTTGAATTCATCTTTTTAGTTTTTTTTATGAAATAATGACTAAGTGGAACAAAAGTAGAAAAATATATTAATTAAAAGAATTTTTTTTTAACAAAACAAAAAAAATCCGCCTTTTGAGCGGATTTCTAAGGGTTTAGGCCCTTTTAAATAACATTTAGATTACTTCAAAGACGCTGCTTTTTTGGTCAATTTAGACTTCAAATTAGACGCTTTATTTTTATGAATAATATTACGTTTTGCCAATTTATCTACCATAGCCGAAACTTTAGGTAAAAGGTCGTTTACTTCCTTTTTATCAGTTGATTCACGTAGTTTTTTAACGTATGTACGTGTAGTTTTTGAGTTATAACGGTTACGAACGCGTTTTGCGTCGTTTGATCTGATTCGCTTAATAGCCGACTTATGATTTGCCATCTCTTCTTAAAATTAGGAGCGCAAATATAGCACTTATTTTGGATCTACAAATGTTAAAAAAGAATTTTCGCTATGTTTTAAATAAGGTTACTTTTGTAATACTACCCCATGAAAACAGCAGTAAACATAGCCCTTTTGGCATTTCTACTACAGCTGTCGCCGGCATTTGCCCAATTTGTGCCCGGTAATTACGAAAAAAACTTGGTGCCTAACGGGAGCTTTGAGAACCATCGCAAAAAGGGAAGCAATATCAGACAGGCTATTCCTTGGGGGCAGATCTCAACGGTAGATTACTACCTAAAACCATTGGATAACGACACTACGGTTCAAAAAGGGGCTAAGGACGGGGATTGTTATGCCGGATTACGTTATCAGAAAAAATACAAGGAACATTTACAAGTAAAATTGGCCGAATCGCTTCACCGTGGCAGCACATACGAATTTGAAGCCTATATACGTTTAGCTTTTTGGAGTAATGCCGTTTTAAAATCGTTCGGAGTTCTTTTTACCAAAGCGGGTTATACCGGGCAAGGAAGCGCTGTTAAAGTAAATATGGTAGATACTATTGCAAAGAAAAATGGATTCTATAATAACTTTAGATGGATCCGCATTCATGGATACTACAAAGCTGATGGCGGCGAAAAGTATATTACTATTGGAAACTTTAGTCCTCAGATAAAAAAAGATCTTCAGCGCATGAACATTCTAAAAAGTGGATTTAAAGAAGCTTATTATTTTGTGGATGAAGTTTCGTTGTATAGAAGAAAAGAACCTGAAGAATATATTGAGACCATTATTGTTGGTCCTGATAAAAAGAAATTTGAAGAAGATAGTGTATTAAATGTCAAAGCGGATCTTAAAGTGGGTGATAAAGTTGCTTTGCAAAATATCACGTTCAATCCCGGCTCGTATTTTATAACGCCTGAATCGCATATTGAATTAAATAAATTAGCCTTGTATTTGATAAAAAACAGAAGCATAACAATTCAAATAAATGGACACAGTGATAATTCTGGAATGAAACACAAGAATCAAAAAATGAGTGAATATAGAGCGCGAGAAGTATTTGAATATTTGATCAGAAAAGGTGTACAGAATAAAATGTTATTTAAAGGTTATGGAAGTTCAAATCCTGTGGCGAGTAATGAAACCGATGATGGAAAAGCGAAGAATAGAAGAGTGGAGTTTGAAATCATTAAGAATTAAGAATAAAGTCTAAGAATGAAGATCGTTACGATAATTGGCGCAAGACCACAGATCATTAAAGCAGCAGCGTTAAGCAGAGCAATTAAAGATCATTTTGCGGGAAAGATCACAGAAGTAATTGTGCATACTGGCCAGCATTATGATGAGAATATGAGTAACGTTTTTTTTGATGAACTTGGAATACCTCAGCCCAATTATAATTTAAATGTTGGAAGTGGGAGTCATGGTAAGCAAACGGCTTCGATGATCAGTGGAATTGAAGAAATTCTTTTAAAAGAAAAACCAAATGCTATTGTACTGTATGGAGATACCAATTCAACATTGGCAGGCGCAGTAGCCGCATCAAAAATTCATATCCCGGTTGTTCACATTGAAGCGGGCTTACGTTCATTTAGTAAAGCCATGCCTGAAGAAGTTAATAGGATCATGTGTGATCATGTAAGTACGCTTTTATTTTCGCCAACCATAACAGGATATAATAATTTGGTGAAGGAAGGTTTTAAAGAAAAGAACGCGGCGCCCTACTCTGCCGATAATCCAAAGATCTATCAGAGCGGAGATGTGATGTATGATAACAGTATGCATTTTTCGGCGGTTGCTGAGCAAAAAACAAATGTGATAACTGCAAATAAATTACAAAAAGGGAAATTTATTTTAGCAACCATTCATCGCAATAATAATACAGATGAACCATTGCGATTAAACTCTTTATTTGGATCGTTGAATGATATCAGCAATGAGAATGGTCTAGATATTTTACTTCCGCTCCATCCACGTACATCTAAACTTTTGGAAACGAATTTGGATGCTAATCTATTAAAAGCAGTTAAGGCAAATGCAAAATTCAAGATCATAGCGCCAGCTTCTTTTTTAGAAATGATAGCACTCGAAAAAAATTGCGCTATGGTAATGACGGATAGCGGCGGCGTTCAAAAAGAAGCATTTTATTTTGAGAAGCCATGCATTATTTTGCGTCCTGAAACCGAATGGGTTGAATTGGTGGAATGTGGAGCTGCCATTGTTACGGATGCTGATGAAGCTCGAATTAAAACAGCTTTCAAAAAATTATATTCTGCATCTAACTTAAGTTATCCCAAATTTTATGGCGATGGAAAAGCCGCTCAATTCATTTGCGGAGAGATGCTGAAGCATTTGTAAATGAGGTTATCATACATAAGTTTTCTTATCATCGTAATTTTGTTCTCCGGCTGCGGAAGTAATTCCTTGCTCATCAATAAAAGATATAATAAAGGCTTCTATGCCAATCGTCCGAATAAAATTAAAACTGAAAGCGTTGCTTTTCTTTCTTATTCGTTTAACACAGCCAAAGAGCAGATAACTGTAACAAAACAAGAAAACGAATTGACAGCGTATCATTTAAACGATAAACCTACACTAGAGAAGCCAACTCATCAGTTCAGAGCAGCCAAAGCGTTGATCCAACACCGTAATAACTCCATTGATGATCCAAAGCAAACACTAAAACAGATCAACAAGAATAGCTACAATGACCAAACTCAGAATCGTCACTTTATTTCGGGCGCTGCACTTGTAATTGTGTTAGCAATGCTTGTCGCGTTAGCTAAAGTATTTGGAATTCTGTTTATTTATGCAACTTCCTTTATTATTGCTTTCACCGCTATTTCCATATTCTTTATAATAAGAACTCACTTAAACTAAAAATCCCCGGTGTTTAGCCGGGGATCTCTTTTATAAAAATATTCCTTAGAACATTATTCCAATATTTATTCGAATAGCTCTTGCTGTGAGTCCTTGATTCAAGGGGGCAAAATTCCATCCTTTTGCTGCATCATAGGTATTATCGATTCCTTTTGAAATAAAATCTGAATCTTTTCGCATTAAATTAGTAAAGGATTGAAAATAGTTTATCGACATCACCAGAGAAGTACTTCCAGCAATGCGGTATTCTGTACCAAGCCCTAAATTCATACCAACGCGCAACGGTGCAATAGAAGCGTCTTTTCCTAAGTCGATATTAGTACGAGAAAGTTCGGAAATTGTTGTTGTAACCGGAGCAGCTGTTCCTGTTATGGTAGTTTTTATACCTTGCGCATACGTATCGTTTGCTTTTACTCCTGCTCTAATACCAATTTCTCCACCAAACATCATAAAATATTTCATTCCGCTATATTCTTGCGTCATCATTTTTAGCATTGCAGGCAAAGTAACAAAAGTAGTTTTGTACTTTCTCTCATGCATTATATATTGAGTGCTACCATTTACCAATTCATACTCACTACTTTTTAAGTCGTCTTTAGCCTCCACCATATTATTCTCCTTATCTACAACAAGCTTTGCGTTAAATTCAGCATCATTGCGGTAGTTGATCCAACCTCCTTCAAAATCTCCTCCAATGCCGGTTTGAAAATGGACAATATCAGATAGCCTGAATTCCATTGTTAAACCAAAACCAAAACCAAAAACAGCACCACTACCTTTTGATCCAGTATTATTACTTTTTAACCAGCTAGGTTGTGGCGTGGCTTTTAAACCAAATCTGAATTTCTTATCAAAATTTTCTTGTTTTGGAGTTTCTGCAGGCTTTGGAGCTTCCGTAGGAGTTGTTGTTTGCGCTAATACACTTGCACTAAACAAAACGCTTGTGCTTAAAATAACTAATATCTTTTTCATTGATTAAAAATTTTAGATTTAACTTTACAAAGATAAAAATTTATTTATGTTACAAAACACAATTAAGACCTCCTTACTTCTTTTTATTGTTATGATGTTTTGTACCTGCTCTAACAATCGCATGGAGGTTGATATTGAAAAGGTTAGCATATCCCAAATAAAGTTTCAAAGGCTCGAAAAGGATATGTTTTCTATAACAAAAGACAATATTGATGAGAAAACAACGGAGATCAAAAAGAACTATGGAATGTTCTATGAAAGGTATTTGAGTAGCTTTATTAATCGTGGTGGCACAATGGATAGCTTATACGAACAAAGCGTTTTAGGTTTTGTGAACGATAAGGACATGAAAAGTGTTTTTGATCTTATTGGCAAAACATTTTCGGATGATGACCTGAAAAAATTAGAAGGACAAATTATCGATGGCGCTAAACGATTTCATTATTTCTTTCCAAAACGAAAAATGCCAATATATCTTACCACATGCATGAGTGGTTTTAATTATTCGGTTGCTAACTCTGATAGCACCTTAGCCATTGGATTAGATATGTATCTTGGCGAAAATGCTCCGTTCTATAAAATGCTTGAACTTCCACAATACCGTACTCATGTGATGAACAAAACATATATTCCAAGCGATATGATGCGTGGCTGGTTATTAAATGATTTTGATAATGATGCTGCAGTTAATACCTTGGTTCATCATACGATCTTTTATGGAAAAATTTATTTTGCTGTTAAAACTTTAATGCCGGAAGTTGAAGACAGCGTGATCATTGGTTATACAACAAAACAAATGCAATACTGCAAACAAAATGAAAAGAATTTGTGGGGCTACATGGCCGAAAAGAACAGATTATACGAGAACAATATGCGAACTGTACAAGAATTAACAGGCGAAGGGCCATTTACCTCGGCAATAAGTAAAGAATGTCCTCCCGGAATTGCCAAATGGATGGGATGGCAAATAATAAAAAGTTATATGAATAAAAATGAATCTGTAACTTTGGAGCTATTGATGAATGAGAAGGATGCGCAGAAGATTTTGAGTAAAAGTAAATACCGTCCTTAGTTATGAATGATGATTTATGAATGATGAATTAAGATAGTTATGAAAGTAAGTGAAATAAATTTTAAAGTATTGGTAGATGATGATCATTTGCCTGTGGATATTAAATGGGAAGCAAGCGATGCAGGCGAAAAAAGCCATGCCAAAAGCATGATGATAGCGCTATGGGATGCGAAGGAAAATAATACATTACGCATTGATCTTTGGACAAAAGACATGAGCGTTGAAGAGATGAAGAAATTCTATCATCAAAATGTGATGACATTAACAGACACGTACATTCGTGCAACCAGCGATGAAGCAACCGCAAAAAAAGTAAAAGCTTTTTTTAATGAAATAGGAAAAGACTTAGGCGTATTAAAGTGAGGAGCTGTTAACAACCGCTACGTTTCTTTAGCCACGAATTACACTAATTTTCACTAATCTGGGTTTGTGAAAATTACACCAATCTATGCTTAAATCTTATTTAGTAATTAAACACAGATTAGTGAAATCAAATCACATAAATTGGTGCGAATTTGTGAAGTTAGTGGCTAAATCAGGTATAAGATCGCAACGGAGCTGCGAGGAATTCTTTTGATCAAAGTGCGGGAATAGTTTTTCTTTCTATAAAACCTCCACCAACAAGATCATCACCTTCGTAAATCACAGCGCTTTGCCCCGGTGCAACACCACTTACCGGTGAGTGAAAGATCACATCCAATTTATTATCAATGGTATTAATAGTTGCCAAAGTTCCGGCATCTTTATAACGAATCTTAGTTAATCCAATAAAATCCTCAGGTAAACTTTCGTATTTTATTAAGTTGTAATCACGAACTCTTAAATGATTTTCTAAAAGGTCGTCTTTATCGCCAAGAATAACGGTATTTGTTTCAGGGATAATTTCTTTTACAAAAACCGGCTCGCCCATTGCAATTTCTAATCCTTTGCGTTGCCCAACTGTATAAAACGGATAGCCGCGATGCTTCCCAACTTTTTTATCCTTATAAATATAATCGCCACCATCCACTTTTGCTTCTAGGTTGGGCATACGATGTTTTAAGAACGATAGGTAATCATTATCAGGTACATAACAAATATCATAGCTATCGCTTTTAATAGCATGGTCAAAAAAACCGGCGTCTTTTGCCATTTGTTTTATTTCGGTTTTTTTAAATCCACCTAAAGGAAACATGGTTCTGTTTATACAGTT
>JAGPDW010000130.1:0-8460 GCA_018057345.1 Bacteroidia bacterium
ATCCATTAGGAATATGAGTAAAACCTGAATTTATATAATTTGAGAACGTTTGTGTGATGTTGGAAACAGATCGTGTTATGATGTTTGTTAACGCAGCTACAATAATAAAAAGGAAAAGGGTGATACTTGCAAATATGAATATAGACTTGGTCTTTAGTTCATTTTTAGCAACTAGCTCCTCAACGCTAAGTTTACTTTCAATATTATCAAGATCCGAATGCAGCTCTTCAAACTGATTACTTGAGAGGTTGAGCAGGCCTTGTTTGCTTTTAACCCCTATTTTGTGTTCAACTCTGGCAATTATTTTGAAGTATTTATTGTAAAAATAAACAAGGTTAAGTAATCTATTTTTTTCAGATTCAATTAAGCGTGGATTGCTATACACGTATTGGATCAATTGATGTGTTACATTATTAAAGCTAGAGATATAAAACAGCTCCTTTCTGATCAAAAAATCCTTTTCGTGCTTACGAAGTAAGAGTGAGTATAATTTTATTTGTGGGTCATTATAATTTGTGATCTCATGAACATAATCTCTCATTTTCCCTTCTATACCATAATCTTTATACCCTTTATATTTAAAAAGTTGAATGAGGTGCTTGAATGTAGTTTTGTATTTACTGAGTTTGCCCTCAATAAGCACTATTTCCGATCTTTGTTCATTTGTTAACCCCGACACCTTTAGCTTGGATAATAATTTGTAAGTTCTGTTAAAGTATACATCGAGTTTTCTTTCTTGCAAAGAATATTTTTTTTCATAAAAATCGGGATTGATCAACTCACTAATAAAAATATCTTCCTTTATTCTATTGGTTTCCAGTAAGGCTATACGGGTATTTTGTAGAATATCAATGGAGGCTTCGAGCTTATCAATGCTCTGCTGATTGGAAATAAAAATGAACAGGGTAGTGATAGTAATGAAAATGACAATGGTAAACGAGAAAATCAGCCAAAATCTTAGACTTGAATTCATAATAGCTGTAAAGCTATATTAAATGAATTGTTCCTTAATTAAGGAATCATTACCTCTAAACAAACTTTACCTACATGTTATATTATGAATGCATTATCAAATTTTAAAGAGAGTTCCTACAAAAAAAGAAGCCCTAACTGAATTCAGATAGGGCTTCTTCTTATAGGTAAAAAGTAACTATAAGATCGCTCTAAACAATAAGAATAAAAGTCCCGACAATACCATTGTAACAGGCAAGGTAAGTACCCAGGCAAGCGCCATGGTTTTTACAGTTTTCTTTTGCAAGTTCTTTAATCCTTTTTTAGCAACCATTGATCCTGCAACGCCTGATGATAACATGTGTGTTGTTGAAACAGGTAATCCATAAGCGCTAGCCATTCCAATTCCAATAGAAGCAACTATCTCGGCACTTGCACCTTGAGCATAACTCATGTGTTGTTTACCAATTTTTTCTCCAACTGTTTTTACAATACGTTTCCATCCAACCATTGTTCCAAGTCCTAAAGAGATAGAGATCATGATAATTACCCATGATGGTGCAAATTCAATTAATTTTTTTGCGGTCTTGATCTCACTTTTTAATTTTTTTGAATCTTTTGCGGAGATGGCAAAGTTGGGGCTCTTTAATAGTTTCTCAGCTCCTTTAGTGGTTTTCACCACATCTTTACGCAATTCAAAACGCTCTTTTAATCCAACATCGCTCGAAAATGTTTTTCCAACAACAGCACCAGTGTAATGTGCAGAATGTTTCATGATGTTATTATATTGTTTATACTCATCTGCCCCAAACTGAGTTGTATCGGTAGTTGCAATAATTTGTTGAATTGCTATAAGATTATGATCAACACTCTGTAAATTGGTTTTGCTGTCTAATGAGAATTGTGCCGGTAAAATGGCGATCAATATCATCATGATCATACCAACACCTTTTTGTCCATCATTTTGCCCGTGGAAAAAACTCACTAATCCACAGGTCATCCATAATAACATACGGATCCAGATCGGTGGCATTTTTCCGGGAATTGGTTCTTTGTAAATAGTTTCGTTCTTTATTAAGCGTTTAAAAACAAACATCATTATAATAGCCAAGGAGAAACCTACAAGCGGCGAGAATAATAAAGCCAATCCTGTATCTTTTGCTTTATCCCAGTTAACTGCTGATCCACCAATATTTCCGGGTAAAAAATAAAATGCAATACCTATTCCTAAAATTGAACCAATAAGCGTGTGCGAACTTGAAGAAGGAATACCCATATACCATGTTCCAAAATTCCAAATAATAGCGCTAATTAATAAAGCCATAACCATGGCAATTCCGTGATACGGATCCCCATCAACCAAAGCATCCATAGGTAATAAATTTACAATACCCATGGCCACCGTAATTCCACCTAACAATACTCCTGTAAAATTTAATATACCACTATACACAACTGCAACAGTTGGTTTCATAGAGTTGGTATAAATTACAGTTGCAACTGCATTTGCTGTATCATGAAATCCATTAATGAATTCAAAAAAGCAAGCAAGAAATAAGCAAATAATTAAGAAGATGGCAAGGCCTGTGGTTAATCCGAACATATTTTAATTTTTTTGTAATGTTAGCTGATATTTCCGCATCCAATGTTAATTTAATGTTAAGTTACTTTTTTTGAGTTAATATATTGAATATCAGTTATTTAATATAAATTCAAATTATCACGCCATGATCACACTGGTCTTAAGTTGCGATTTGGTTCGGGTTCAATAGATAACAATTACTTAACATTAAATTCATCTAATATTTACACTCTAATGATTTCTTTGCGGTGCGAACATTTAAATTAACATAAGACTAATATATAATTAAATTAAACACAATTTATTAACCTTAACCACACAAAGAGTTGACATAAAAATTAACTCTGATAAAAACAAACCTTTATGACCAAAAAGACCTCTTTGATTATCGCCATTATGTTTTTTGCAATGTTCTTAAAGGCGCAAGATACCCTTGTTAAAAAGCCCGAAGCTCCTAAAGAGGAGAAGAAATCGCATTGGTATGATAAGTTCGCGATAAGAGGTTATTGCCAGGTGCGCTACAATCGTTTCCTTGAAACAAATCCTAAATTGGTAAGCGAGCAAGGAGATAAATCTATTGGTGATAAACAAGGCGTTTTTATTCGCCGTATGCGAATTATTTTTAGTGGACAAGTTCACGAGCATGTATATATATATGTACAGCCGGATTTTGCTTCATCAGCATCTTCAACAGGTTTGCATTTTGCACAATTGCGCGATGCGTATTTTGATGTATCGTTCGATAAAAAGCGTGAGTTTCGTGTTCGAATAGGACAAAGCAAAGTGCCTTTTGGATTTGAGAACATGCAATCAAGTCAAAACCGTTTGCCTTTAGATCGTAATGATGCTTTGAATAGTGCAGTGTCTAACGAACGCGATATGGGAGCTTTCTTTTATTATGCGCCAAAAAAAGTAAGAGAGCTTTATGCTTCATTGGTTAATGATGGATTTAAAGGTTCTGGCGATTATGGCGTTTTTGGTTTTGGCGCTTATAATGGACAAACTGCTAATAAACCTGAACAAAATAATAATCAACATTGGGTAGCCCGCTTAACTTATCCATTCAAGATCGGTAACCAGATCATCGAGCCCGGTGTTCAGGCATATGGCGGTTTTTATACAACAACCAGCGACCAGCTTTCGGCTGCAAGCGGTACACGCTCAGCGGTTAAAACTACACGTTCAAAAGATTATACCGATAACCGATACGCAGCAAGTTTTGTACTTTATCCAAAACCGTTCGGAATTCAGGCTGAGTATAATATTGGAACAGGACCGGAATACGATGCCGCCAAAGATTCAGTGTTGAACAAAGATCTTAAAGGTGGTTATGTAACTTTATGTTATATGCTCAAAATAAAGAAACACATTGTTATTCCTTTTGTTCGCGCAGTAACGTATCAAGGTGGAAAGAAACACGAATTAGACGCTCGTTCGTATAACACAAAAGATATTGAAGTTGGTGTTGAATGGCAACCTTGGAAGAATTTTGAACTTGTTGCCGAGTGGATGTATTCAGATCGTACAACATCTGATAGAGCAAAAGAGAACAATTACCAATTCGGTTCTTTATTACGTTTGCAGGCACAGATGAATTTTTAAAGAAAATACGTTTCAAATTATATTGTGTGCAATTACTCAGAAGTAAAAAAAAGCCACAGATTTCATAAATTCACGCAGATTAGTTTTCGTAGATTATTTTTATTCATGTTCTGTTATGAATAAAAAAATCTGTGTTGAGAATCTGCGTAAATTCGCGAAATCTGTGGCAAAAAAGTGTGGGGCTATGTAGTTGAAGTTTGGTGGCCCCGAATCCCTTGCTTATCAAGGGTTTTGTGGCATAAGGCAATATTCTAAAATCATTCCTATCTTTGTACTTATAGTAAGCTATGAGTAAGAAAATTATAAAAGTAGGGAACATCGATTGCGGAGCAAAAGACCTGTTCTTAATTTCCGGTCCTTGTGTTATTGAGGATGAAATGATAATGATGAAGACCGCCGAGAAACTAAAAGAAGTAAGCGAACGCTTAAAAATAAAAATCATTTATAAATCATCTTTTACCAAAGATAATCGCAGTAGTTTAAAATACTATGATGGTCCGGGTTTAGCAAAAGGCGTTAAAATTTTAGCTAAAGTAAAAGAGCAATTTGGTTTTCCGGTATTAACCGATATTCATTCGCACGATCAAGCGGCTCCGGCTGCAGAAGTGTGCGATGTTTTACAAATTCCGGCGTACTTATGCATGCAGAGTTCGTTATTAGTTGCCGCAGCAAAAACAGGTAAGGTTGTAAATATTAAACACGGTCAGTTTTTAGCACCCGATAATATGAAACATCCTTTGCAAAAATGTATTGATAGCGGTAATGATCAACTTATTTTAACTGAACGTGGTTATACATTTGGATATAATGACTTGGTGGTTGATCCGCGAGCGTTTTACCATATGAATTTATTGGGATATCCTGTAGTACACGACATCACGCATTGCGTTCGTAAATACGGAATCCCTAGTAGCGATGCCAAAGGTGGAGCGCGCGAATTTTTACCTGTATTATCAAGAGCCGGTGTAGCAAGCGGAGTAGATGGTGTTTTTATTGAAACTCATCCTGAACCTGAAAAAGCATTATGTGATGCAGCTTCTCAATTGTGCGTTACCGATCTGGAAGAATTTATGAAACCCATCATCGAGATACATAACTTAGTAAATAAATATATTTAATACATTAAAACATAAAACATAAAACATGAAAAGATCCATCTTAATTTTATTAGCAATGATCGCCTATATTGG
This sequence comes from Bacteroidia bacterium, assembly GCA_018057345.1. GTDB lineage: Bacteria > Bacteroidota > Bacteroidia > B-17B0 > Aurantibacillaceae > Aurantibacillus. The sequence goes on from JAGPDW010000130.1 coordinate 5,326, forward strand.
CGCATCGTCACAAAGTTTATACATTAAAGGGAGTAAAAAAGGCGAGATAGAGAACGACGGTGATGTGTATATTGGCGGAAGTAAAAAAGGCCAGATAGAGAATGATGGTGATGTATACGTTGGCGGAAGCAAAAAAGGACAAATTGAAAATGACGGAGATGTTTACATGAACGGAAGCAAAGTTGGGCAGATAGAAAGTGATGGCGACGTTTATAAAAATGGTAGCAAAATAGGACAAATAGAGAACGACGGCGATATTTATAGAAACGGAAGTAAAATTGGTGAGTGCCCAAATGTAAGAAGAGAGTGGGTAGCCGCGGTTGTGTTCTTCTTTTTTATTGAAGACTTAGCGTATTAAAGACTGTATTCCAAAAGATCCTTAGCGTTATTTATTTCTTCAAAATTCTTGAAGCTTTTATTTAGAAGAGTGACCTTGAACCAGGTCACTTTTTCTTTTCCATGAAGGATCAAAATTGTGTTGTTGTATTGGTAGATCCAGTTATCTCCACTTTTTAAATAATTATCACCAAACTTCTTTATCATTTCGCTGAGCGTTGAACCTACAAGATCCATTTTACCAAGCGTTTTAAACGGTTTGTCGCAACTCAACTCAATAAAAATTTCTGATGAATCCATATAGCCTTTCATTGTAGGGTCTTTTTGAAAAGTAACAAAAATAGGTCCATGACCAACCATATTATTGAACAAAAAATAGCGATAGTAAAAGCCTTTGCTGTTCGGTTTATTGTAATACGATTGTTTATTAGCCCCACCGCTATTAGAGTGCATGGGGTTTTGTTTCTCAAAATCCCTTAAGTTAAGTGGGTCGACAAGAAGCTTTATCAACTCTTTACTGTTCTTTTTTGATTTATCCCAAGCTAAACGATCAGGAATAGAGTCGGTTTGCGCCGTTGTAATTATCGCACCAAAACAAATTATGATCAATAAGAAATATCTTTGCATTTTTATTTTGAATACATTTCTTGATAAAGCTTCATTGAATGCACTATCATTTCCTCCAGTACTTTTGTGTCGATATCTGCAAGTTTATTAATGTACAAACAACCGCCTCCTGCTTTAGCTTTACCTAATTTTTTAAATAATGCAGGTTGTTGATTGGCAAAAACGTATATAGTAATATTGGTTTTTCGTGGCGCAAAACCGGTTGAATACCAATCGCCTTCTTGTTTACTTCGGGAAGACTTGTAATGAAAAGTTCCAAAGCCAATAGTGCCGTTGCTCCAAAGTTTTGGTTTGTGCCCACTCACTTTTTTCATCAGCTTTAAAAGTTCCTTGCAATCCTTTTTCTTTTGATCATTATCAATGGCGTCAATAAAATCATTAACGCTCTCGTTGGTCTCTTTTGTTTTTATTGCCATCGCTGTAGTTTTTATTATCCTTTCATTAGCGGCCAATTGCCTTTTTCATCCTTTTTAGTAAAGCCCTCATGTTTTATACTTCCATCTTTATTATATTCGATCATATACCAACTCCAAGGCTGACCCTCTGCATGTTTCGTATAATCAAAAAATGTGTGGAGCTCTCCTGTTTCATAATATTCCTTGTAAGAAACATAAACTCCATCTTTTAAAACATGCCAATACATTAATCTCCCTTTGGGATCATGCCAACGGTAATCACCATCTAATAATTTTATTCCTTTTTGCGCACTTGTATCAACTGTAGTTCGCATTTTCCAGAGTTTATGTTTTCCTCCCGCGCCCATAGGATGAACATTCACACCGGCATCATAAAATGTATATCTGTAGTAAACGGCGTTGGTAGAATCTTCTAATACATTCCAAAATTTGTCAAGGTAACGCACCCATTTGCCCTGCTTTTTTCCCTTGGCATCAAATTTATTTAATTGTGCGTTCGAAAGTGTAGCACAGATCAAAAATAAAGATAGGAAATAGTGTTTCATTTTATTTATTCTTAGTCATAAATCCTCTTGGTATTGAATAGCCTTGAAGCGTTATTTTGCCTTGTTTGTCAAATACCATCATGTACCACGACCAAGGAAATCCTTTTGCGCCACGAGTGTAATCAAACAGCTTTACTAATTCACCCGAGCTGTAATACTCTTTGTAGTACATGTAAACACCATTCTTTAAAATATGAATGTATCGTAAATTTCCTCTCGAATCATACCAATGGTATTCGCCATCCAAGATCTTTATTCCTTTTTGTGTACTGGTATCAATACTGGCCACCATTCTATGATCGCCTCGTCCCATTTGATGTTGATTTTCGCCATGATCATAAAACGTATAGCGGTAGTAAACTGCTTTTGACGAATCGTCAAGAACCTTCCAGTATTTATCTAAATAAACTTTCCACTTTCCGTGTTTCTTTCCCTTCTCATCATATTTGTTCAGGTCCTGCGCGTTCGATATAGTGATCATCCCGATCAACAAAGTGAGTATGTAAATTATTTTTCTCATAGGTATTTGTCTTGCTTCTTGCATCCTGTTGTCTTACATCAATTATTTGCGTCGGTTCTAAAATGTTCTATGGGATGACCGCTTGTAAGTTTAAATAAAACAGTACTATCACTTATATGAAATTCATTTCCGGCTCTTGAACGTAAAAGTGTTTCGGAAACAACATCTAATTTATCGGTAACAACGCCGCCTTCATTTAAATAGCGAATTTGCATAGCTTTCTTTTTGGTGTTATCTGTATACACCAATAAAGTATGGCTTTCAGGATCAATTTCTACATACGTAGCAATGATCAAGGCTGTATTGATAGAATCGGGAATAACAAAACTTTTTGTAACGCTATCTACCGATTCAAAACCTACATTACTTGGAGCTTCTGTTGATACAGTTACTGTTTCTGAGGGTTTGTCGTTTTTACAGCTTATTAGAGCTATTGTAAATATAAGAAGCAATTTTTTCATAGAATGATTTTTATTTTGAAGACCGAACATTTGAAGGATGGAATTTCAATTGCTCTTTGAAAAGAAAAGGCAAGTTTTTTGAATTTAGTTATCGAATCCATATTCAAATATAGCAAAATTAGCTAATTAGAGGATGTTTGTATTGGGTAATTCACTTATAGCCTTGGCCTTTTAACCACGAAGAACACAAAGAAGGAAGAAGCGCATGAGGTAATGTGTTAATTTTGTGT
>JAGPDW010000131.1:0-8441 GCA_018057345.1 Bacteroidia bacterium
GCTTATATCATTAATAAAATGCTGGCAATTGCTTTGGATCTTGAGCGAGTTGATTACGGGAATTCAAGCATCACTAGCACTACACCTTCGGATTTTGCAGGAGTTAACGCGTTAATTAAAAGTAAATACAAAACAGCAACAAACATTCGTGTTGGAACTGAACTGAACGTAAAACCTGTTATGATCCGTGCCGGTTACGCTATGTATGGCAGTCCGTTTGGAGGAATATTTAAAGGGCCATTCGACAGGCAAACTGCTAGTGTTGGTTTAGGAATTCGCACCAAATCAAATTTATTTTTTGATATTACCTGGGCAAAAACATTTACAAAGGAGCATTATTACATGTATAGCACCGATGCTGTAAAAACAGACCTTTCGCTTACTAATACAAATTTCTTGGTTGCTGTGGGATTGAAATTTTAATGTTTTGTTTTACCCCTCTGGGGCAATTGTTTTCTTTAAGTGAATTATTTTAAAAATATTTTGCCCCGCAGGGGCAAATACAACTTTAGTAAAGTTTCTTTCGGTGGCTCCAGAGGAGCCAAATAATTTTAAAGAAATGATAAAGTAGTTCAATTGCCCCAGAGGGGTAAAACACTTACTGAACCTCTCTTACTTACAATACTGCTCATACAGCTGAGGCGCCATTACATTTCCCAAACTATCGGCTTTTTGAAGATCCTCGCAGGCACCCTGTTTATCTTTGGAAGCCATTTTTAATGCCGCTCGATTGACATAAGCAGTTGAATAATCAAATTTTAATTTAATGGAGTGATCAATATCTTTTATTCCTTCTACAACCTGCTTATTACTTCCTTTAGCCAAACCACGATAACACCAACTCACCGGGTTCTTAGGGTTCATTTTGATTGCTTCATCTAAATCAACAATAGCGTTTGTAAAATCATTGTTATTAATACGCGCCATCGCACGCGAGATACGCGCTTCTTCGTCCTTTGAATTGGCATCAATATAAACACTCCAATCACTTGCCGAACCCTTATAGTCTTTAAGCTCAAACTTTGATTGTGCTCGTAGTTTATACAAGTTATAATCCTTTTTTGCTTCGGGTAAAACTTTAATGGTTTCGTTTAGATCTCTGAGAGCATAAGCATATTCTTTTTGCGCAAAACGTACTTCGCATCTCAATATCATAGCGTCGTAATACTTTTTATTTATATCTAACGCGGCAGCGCATTCTACCAGTGCGTCTTTGTAACTTTTGCCTACGTACATCAATTTTCCCCTGTAATAATGATATTCAGCATCGTCGATCTTTTCATTTTCATAAGCCAACTGCGCCGAATCAAGAAATCCTTTTGAATTCTTGTAGTCCTTCATCAGAAAAAAATTGATCCCAACTAATTTCAATGTTTCAAAATCATTTGGGCCGGTTTCTTGCGCCTTAATAAAATCTTTATCGGCTGCCAAATGATCTCCTTTCATCATTTTACAATATCCCATTTTTAACCACGATTCATAATAATCGTTTTTAAGTTTCAATGATTTTTTGAATTCGAGTATGGCTTTATCGTAATCTCCGGAGTCAATCAATTTTAGTCCTTCCTTATGAAGAGTAATATGCTTTTCTTCAGGGGCAACTATCAACGAATCAGAGCCTTCTAAGTCGGTCATAGATTGCTGTTTACCTTGGTCAATTAATGTAAGATCTTCTTTGGTCTTTTTATTTTTCTTCTTCCTTTGAGCCTGCATAAAAACAGGAAGAATGCCAATTAAAAGCACTAATAACCATCTATATACGTTGTGTTTCAAGTTTTGTTAAATCACTTTCAATTTTAAATATAATGTATTATCTTTAACAAAATTAACTCATTTTATTATGCCAATTGGAACAATTATAATAGCGGTACTAATCTTTTTAACATTATTTCTCTCATTTGTTACAATACAGCAAGGTTTTATTGGTGTTACTACGATCTTTGGGAAATTCAATCGTATTCTCCGTCCGGGTTTAAATTTCAAGATTCCTTTCATTGAAAAAGTTTACAAGCGCGTTTCGATTCAGAATAGAAGTTCTGAACTTGGATTTCAAGCGGTTACTATAGATCAAGCAACTGTTAACTTTACAGCGATGTTGCTTTATGCTGTTTTAAATGCAGAAGAGGAAACGGTGAAGAACGTTGCTTTTAAATTTGTTGACGATCGCAACTTTATGCAAGCCTTGGTTCGCTCTGTAGAAGGCTCGGTTAGAGCCTTTGTTGCTACAAAAAAACAATCAGAAGTTCTCTCTTTAAGAAGAGACATAGTTGAAGCTGTAAAAGATCAGTTAGACAAGTCATTAGAAGAATGGGGCTATCATTTGATAGATCTTCAATTGAACGATATTAACTTTGATGAGGAAGTTATGCGATCTATGGCAAAAGTTGTTGCCAGCAATAACTTAAAAGCTGCTGCGGAAAACGAAGGACAAGCTTTATTGATCACTCGCACTAAAGCTGCAGAAGCAGAAGGTAATTTTATTAAGATCAGTGCTTTGGCCGAAAAAGAAGCATCCAAGCTTAAGGGTGAAGGTATTGCTTTGTTCCGTCAGGAAGTTGCTAAAGGTATGGCTGGTGCTGCTAAAGAAATGGAAGAGGCTAAACTAGATTCTTCTTTGATATTGTTTAGTATGTGGACAGAAGCTGTGAAGAATTTTGCTCAAGAAGGTAAGGGTAATGTGATCTATTTGGACGGAAGTGTAGACGGCCTGCAAAAGACCATGAAAGATATGATGGCTATGACTATGATGAACCAACCTACAGCCAAGAAATAACGTATTACTACAGCGAACGCACAAACACAAATTATATAATAACCTAACACAAACACAAATCATATGAAAATTAAACATCTACTAAAAAATTCTTTGCTAGCTCTTGCACTAGTTGCTGGTTTCAATGCCTCTGCACAACAAAAGCGTTGTGCGTCTGACGAGGTTTTGAATAAGTTATTCGAGGAAAACCCTAAGCTCCGATTAACGTATCAAATTATGCAACAACAAGCTAAAACGGCAGATTCAATTGCGTATTTAAATGGATATGGAAAAAGCATGGCAGCGAAATCAGCTTCATCAGTTCCTATATTCACTATTCCCGTAGTATTTCATGTTCTTCACTTGGGAGGAACTGAAAATATTAGTGATGCCCAGATCAATAGCGCAATGACCATTCTTAATAACGATTATCAGATAGCGAACACGGATACAAATTTAGTTGTAAAGCCATTCAAAAATATAATCGGAGATATTCAAATTAAATTCGCTTTAGCAACAAAAGACCCATCAGGAAATTGTACTAGTGGAATTGTTAGGCATGTGGATGCAAATACCGACTGGACAGGAACTGCAGCAGAATTTGCATACACCTGGCCACGCGCTAAGTACTTAAATGTGTATGTTGTAAGATCAATTACTATCGGTCAAAACGCTGCTGGTTATACTTTCCGTCCTGGAACGGCTCCATCAATAGATCATGATGCCATTGTTTGTCTTCACGATTATGTAGGTGCTATTGGAACCTCAAATGCAAACAACTCTCGTACCTTAACTCATGAAGCTGGACATTGGTTTGGTTTAAATCACGTTTGGACTAACGTCAATGGTCCTGTGGCTGTTACATGTGGTGACGATGGTATATCAGATACACCAGTAACAAAAGGTTATACAACTTGTCCTAACGGAACGGTTAATGCCCAAAGCTGTGTGCCAGGTACCGCAGAGAATTATCAAAATTACATGGATTACTCATATTGTAGTTATATGTTTTCTGTAGGGCAAGGAGTTGCTATGCATAACGTTCTAAACGGCACGGTTGCTGAGCGCAACAGCTTATCTACCGGAACAAATTTAATCGCAACAGGGGTGGTTAATCCCGCTACGAATTGTGCCCCTATTGCAGATTTTCTTTCTATTGCAGTAAACGGATACACAGTTTGTTCAGGGCAATCAATAAACTTATTTAAAGATATGTCATACAATGCCACTGTTTCATCTCGTTTATGGACCGCAACAAATGGTGCTACAATTACAACACCTTCTGCTTCCTCAACTGTTATTTGGTTCCCAAATCCCGGAACAAGTGTTGTTACTCTCAGCGTAACGGGATCATCGGGTGGAAGTGCTATGTCGAGAACGATAACGGTGATCAATAGTGCCGCAACAGCTACTAATGGTATTACCGAAAGTTTTGAAGGATCCGGAGTGCCTCCTAATTGGGGTGTTACAAATCCAAATGGTGTTGGTTGGGTGCAAACTTCTAATGCTGCACTTCATGGTGCATTCTCTTTTATGTTAGATGGTGCAATTAGCTCTGCTGGATCAGAAGATTTCTTAAATATGCCAACTATGGATTTTGTTGCTAATCCAGGTGCAACATTACGTTTCTCTTATGCATACCGCCAAAAGACAGTTACCCACGCAGATGTATTTAAAGTTCAATTAAGTAACGATTGCGGTGGAACTTGGAAAGATGTTTATGCACCAAGCGCATCGGCACTAGCAGCTGGTTCGGGAGGAGTGGGAACAGCCGCTTTCGTTCCGACATTAGCAGAATGGAAAACTCAAGATGTATCTAGCCATCCAAATTACGGAAGCATGGTTGGTAGCTCTTCAGTTTTGGGCAGATTCTTTTTTAAAGAAGCAACAGGTGGATTTGGTAATAAAATGTATATCGATAGCGTTAATTTAGTTACAGCACCTATAGGTGTAAACGAATTAACTCGTCATTTACGTTTAACACTTAGCCCAAACCCTACTAATGCATCTGCAACTTTAAACTTTGTATTAAGTAATCAAGCTGATGTAAAAGTTATAGTAATGGATGTGGCGGGTAAATTAGTAAGTCCTGAAAGAGCTTACAGCCTTGCTGCAGGCAACCATAATATCACTTTAAATGAGAATGGAACTCTTAACAAAGGTATTTACATTGTAAGTTTAGAATACAATGGTACCAAGTTGGCGAGGAAACTCATTATAGAATAATTAAAATTTAATAGATTTAAAAGGTCCTGCCATTGTGCAGGACCTTTTTATTTTATGTAAATTTGCGCGTTATCATGTTTCACTTTTTATTAAGAACCATACCTCGCCCCATACTAATTCAGCTAAGCCTTATTTTTAGTAAGATAGCTCCGTTAGTGTATTATGGAAATAGATATGAGGATCCAATTAGCGGCAAGACCTACAGAAAATTTTTACCTTATGGTTATAGTGGCCGCGCAAAACGTAAAAACGTATTATGTCCCGGTAGCTTATCTTTAGAAAGACATCGTTTGCTTTGGTTGTATTTAAAACAGCGTACCGATTTTTTTACAAAGCCGCATAAAATGCTTCACATCGCTCCCGAGCAATGTTTTTATAAATTATTTAAAGCGCAAACTAATTTAAACTATACCACGGGCGATTATAACAGCCCTATTGCCGATATCCATTTTGATCTTCATAAAGCGCCATTTGAGGATAATAGCTTTGATGTGATATTTTGTAATCACGTTTTAGAACATGTTGAAGATTCGGCTGTGTGTATGAAAGAACTTTACCGCATCATGAAGCCGGGCGGGTGGGGAATTTTTCAAGTGCCATTAGATACCACCGCACAAAAAACGTTGGAAGACAAAAGTATTGTAACTGAAGAAGACCGCGAAAAACATTATTGGCAAAAAGATCATGTGCGCTTATTTGGACTAGACTATAAAGACAAACTTGCGGCAGCAGGATTTGATGTTACTGTAGATGATTTTGTAAATACTATTTCAGAAGAATTGCAAGATAGATACCGCTTACCAAAAGGGGAGATGATCTACCTTTGTAGGAAGAATTGATCACTCAGGCGTGCCGTCGGTTTTATGTTTCACCAAATAAACCCCATCGTCTTTTAAAAGTACTTTTCGTTGGCGATACAAAACCCCAATTGATTTTTTAAACGTAGCTTTGCTCATATTAAAGCGTTTCTCAATTTCTTCCGGTGAGCTTTTATCGGTAAGGTCTAAAATGCCATCGTGATTAGCTAGGTAATCTAAAATTATATCGGTGGATGAAAGCACCTTTTTAAAACCAACTGGCTGCAGGCTTATATCCACTAATTTATCTGGGCGAACTAACTGCACATAACCTTTTAAGAAATCGCCTATATGAATATCTTGATAAACATCATTGGCATATATCAAACCTTTGTAAGCGTTATTAATAACACAACTAAAACCCAAAGAGGATTCATCATAAACCAAAAGATCAACCTCTTGTCCTTGCTCTAGAGCAATTGTTTCCGTTTCAAAAAACTTATTAAGCTTGCTGGTTGCAACAATGCGTTGACTAACTTCATCTAAATACAAATAAACAACATACTCAAAGCCTTCGAACATTTTATGACGCTGTTCTTTAAACGGAACTAAAATATCTTTCTCTAATCCCCAATCTAAAAAAGCACCAATTTTGCTAACGCTAACCGCCTTTAAAAAAGCAAATTCCCCAACTTCGGCATGTGGTTTAAGAGTGGTGGCAATGATTCGATCTTCTGAATCTTTATAAATAAATACATCAACGTTCTCGCCAATATTCATATCTCCCTTTACGTATTTTAAAGGTAAAAGAACTTCGCTGTTCTCGTTATCTCCTAAATACGCGCCAACACTGGTGTGGCGTAAAATGGTGAGAGTATTTGTTTTGCCTATTTGTAACATTGTAATTTTATGCGAAGATAAGGTTTAAAAAGGATAATAACAGAAAGCCTAACGCATAATCACCATTTTACCGAAATCCTTTACAAAATATTTATCGGCCGAGGTACCTGCCTTTTCAACGGAAGCGTTATTTAAACGTGTAATAACTTTATACAAATAAACACCATTGCCCAGTTTATCTCCAAATTCATCTTTTCCGTCCCAACTGTAATCGGTAATATTTCTACCAATATGTACATTGCCTAATTCTTCTTTTGTGATCTCTTTAACCACTTTTCCACTCACTGTCATAATTTGTATGGTAAATACATCTGGTACTTCGCTTCCGGTAAGCGTGAACACAAATTTAGTGCTTGTACTAAAAGGATTAGGGTAATTAAGTACCGAAGTAACACTTGGTTTGTTCTTAACTTCAAATTGTATTTTATACTCTGTTGCAGCCGATCTGTTGGCTGTTCTATCTTTACCCTGAACAGTTAATTCATAAATGCCATCATTGAGCAGGGTAGGGTTGTAATTTATTTTGCAACTATTGCTTGGTAAACTAGCGGGTGTAAATAAAAGATCGTTCACAAAATAAATTCGCTTACTTGTTGATTGACCCGGATGTTTTAAGTAAACGGTAAAGGCAGCAGTATCATTCAACGCCAAAAATTTATTTTCATCCTTTAGAGTGATTAACACATTTGGTTTGGCCGATACCAGATCCCCATTTAATATTCGAATGCCATCAAACGTTACATCTAACAACGGATTCGTAATGTCCTTATCCACTTTAAATAATAAGCGAGCTATATTATTAAAATGCTCTTGTTCCTTTTGATATTTAATATGCGCGGGAGGATTTACATCTATCCACAAAGCGTTGTTACCAATGTATTGAATGCTACTTAATGAAATTGTATCCATAATTATCTCACCAGGTGCAAAATTATTACGCTTGATCTTTTGTGGCAAAGGATGGATCATTTTGTTATTATCCTCTATCCAATACGTAAAAACCAAACTATCTAGAAAAGTAACCTTGCCAATATTTTCAATTGGTATTTTATATCTTACTTGATCGCCTTCCATTAATGTATCGTTGATTGCCGCAAATCCTTTTAAGGGATTAATAGCGCACTCGGGCGCTTGATCATATATTACCTGCCATTTTCTCACCTGTGGCGACGTACGATGGATATTATCTTTCATTAATGCCACCAATTGCAAGTTTGGATAAATCGTAGCATCTACATAATTATAGAGAGCTAACACATCTGTACTGTCTTTTACAAAAGTGGCTAAGGTATCTTTTTGTCCGTTTGCTTTTATCCCAACTACTTTTAAAATAGTTGTATCTCCAGGATTTATATCAAATGGTTTTAATTGCCAATGTAAACTTTTCCATTTGAATGAAGGACCAATAATTTCAGAAGCAATAAAACCACTGTTCCATCGTGTTTTAATACTATCTTCTAATGTGATGTTATCACTTTTCTTTAGCCCTCTAACTTCGTGTGCTTGTCCGGCTAGCATTCCTTTCTTACCAAAAATAATCATCGGAATGGTATCTTTTGTGGTTCTAATATTTACAGCACCAAAACTTTCAAACGCGTTATACAAAGAATTACTGTATGATTCAACCTGAGCGTAATTGGCGCTTAATGCTCCCATAGTATAAGCCAATACATAATGATTTGGTGAAATTGCATTAATGAAAGCCTCCATTGTATTTTGCCAATTACTAAAGCCACAATAATTACTTTGTCCGAATGAATATACAT
>JAGPDW010000132.1:0-8417 GCA_018057345.1 Bacteroidia bacterium
GGCATGAGGCCAATGGTCATGCCAATGTTAACTGCCAAGTGGAAAAACAAAATACTGGCAACACCATAACCGTAAATACGGCTAAACGAAGATCGCTGCCGTTCGGCGAGAAAGACCACACGTAAGATCAAGAAGAGTTGTAAGAAAACCACCATGGTACTTCCAAAAAAGCCCCACTCCTCGCCTACGGTACAAAAAATAAAATCGGTTTCTTGTTCGGGCACAAAATCGTATTTAGTTTGTGTGCCTTGCAAATAGCCTTTACCAAAAAATCCTCCGGAGCCAATTGCTTTCAACGACTGGTCAACATTGTAACCTACACCCTTTAGGTCGGTCTTCTTTCCTAACAATACATCTATCCTGTCTTTTTGATGCGGCTCGAGTTTTTTATAAATAAAATTGGAGCCGAGCACCACGCCTGCGGCAAACACGTAAACCAAACCAACCATCAACAGATTTTTTTTGTTGCGCGGTATAATTAAGAACGAAAGCGCTGCCAAAACTCCTAACGAAATTAAAACCGACATTGTATTGGCAACCACCAATGCTACTACAAACAAAATAGCCACCAGCATGCCTATCATTAAAAACCCAACAGATAAACCCTCGCGATACAATACAATAAAGAACGCCACAAACACAATGGCTAATCCAGTTTCATCTTGTAATTTTTTTACGAGCACCAAAGGAATTAAAATAATAGCAAGTGCAATAAAGGTGTTCTTGTAATTTTTTACAAGGTCGCGCCACCTCAACCTGAATTGTGTATTTATAGCTATTTGTTGATTGCTTAAAAATTTGGCGAGCGCGAGTGCCATGGAGAATTTTATGAATTCCGCAGGCTGAATACCAAAATCACCAAATCGAAACCACGAGTGCGATCCTTTTACTTCGCGGCCAATAAAACGTACCGCAATATTGGCTACGATCAATACTCCATAAAACACGTAAGAAAATGCCGTAAAAAAATCGGCGTCTATCAACAAAACCGAAAATGCAATAATGGCAGCTCCACCGATCCACAATAATTGCTTGCCATACTTTTGCGAAAGATCAAAAATATTACTGTGTGCTTCGTTATACACCGCCGCGTAAATATTTAACCAACCAAACAGCACCATGATCACATAAAGCAAAATGGTTGTGCGATCTACGCCATAAAATAAACTATTTTGATTCCTACTTAGCATTAATCAATTTTGTCTGTAATAAGAATACTACCATCGATCAAATTTGCTTCCATGATGCGTTTTTCCAATTCAGGTCTGTCGGTTTTTCCTTTTAAATATTTTTCCATTAGTAAAGTCACAATAGGCGCACTCCATACACCACCAAAGCCGGCGTTCTCTACCAAACAGGCAATGGCAATTTTTGGATTTTCTTTTGGTGCAAATGCTAAAAATACTGCGTGATCTTTTCCATGAGGATTTTGCGCAGTTCCAGTTTTACCACACACCACAATATCTTTTAATCGTGAAGCAAAAGCAGTTCCTCCCGGCTGCAAAGCTGCTTCCATTCCTTCGATCACAATATCATAATACTCTTGCTTCTGAACACCGGCCAAATGTTTCGTTTTGAATTTTGGATCTAAATATTTTTCCTTGCCAACACCTTTGATACAATGCGGTGTATAATAAAATCCTTTATTGGCAATAATAGCCACCACATTTGCCATTTGCAATGGAACTAAAGTTAATTCTGCCTGGCCAATTCCTAACGATACAATGGTATTGCTTCTCCATCCGCCTTTTCCAAAAACTTTATTGTAATATTCCACACTTGGAACGTTGCCGGGTTTATCATAAGGAAGATCGGTGCCTAAACGAGTGCCCGGACCAAATGTTTTTACCATATCGCGCCAGTGGTTATAGCCATCAATGAAATTTGGATACTTGCGTTGATCAACAATATCTCTGAATACATAACTGTAATACGAATTGCAAGACGCGGCAATAGACCCCACTAAATTTTTTCCGCCTCCGTGCGCATGGCATTTTGGTTTTCCGCCCATGGGAGGATATCCCATTTGGCATGGATACGATGTGTTACGATTGATCAAGCCATCATTTTGCGCAATAAGTGCATCAATTAATTTAAAAATAGATCCGGGAGGATACATAGCAGTTAATGCACGATTGAATAATGGAACATTGATAGTGTCGGCATACATTCTTGCAAAACTTTTATTACGTTCCTTTCCACTCACTAAACTATTTGGATCGTAGGTTGGACTAGATATCAAACATAAAATTTCGCCGGTACTTGGTTCAATGGCAACAATAGCACCTTTTTTTCCACGCATTAATTTCTCGCCGTACTCTTGTAACTCAGCATCAATAGAAGAATACAATGGCTTGCCGGAAATTGCTAGTGTATCATATTTTCCCTGCATATAACGCCCAACTGTTTTGTTGTGTACGTCGGTAATTTCGTATTGCACTCCTTTTTTTCCGCGGAGTGCTTCTTCGTAACTCATTTCAATTCCCGATTTGCCAATATAGTCCCCCTCTTTGTAGTACGTGTCTTTTTCGGCTTTCTCTTTACTTACCTCACCCACATACCCCATTAAATGCGCGGCAATTGGTCGCGGGTATTTTCTAATAGCACGTTTTTGGAAAAAGAATCCTTTGAAGCGAAATAATTTTTCTTGTAATACAGCGTAGGTTTCTTTTGATAATTGCTTTTCGAAGATACTTTGCTTACGTGGAGAATTTGGGTGCTGACACGCCTTTTTGATCCGTTTTAAATATTCTTGTTTGGTGATCTCTAAGATCTCGCACAAGCCCATGGTGTCGCAGCCTTTTGTTTCGCGAGGTACTATCATTAAGTCATACGATGGTTCGTTATAAACCAACAATTTTCCTTTACGATCGTAAATATAACCACGCACCGCGTATTCGGTTTGTTTACGTAAAGCATTATTATCTGCGCCAATTTTATACTGATCGTCGATCAACTGAATATAAAATAAACGCACAATGTATATAAGCACAATAAGGATGAAGAATCCTCCAATGAAGTATTTGCGGTCGCCCAATTGCGAATTTGCGATACTCATTTGCTAAAACGTTTTGAGTAAAACAAAAATTGAATAAGATAAACCAATAAAAAAGTTCCTACACTACTTAGTATAACTCTTCCAAGAGTTCTAAAAAATTCATCAAAACGAAACACTTCGCAATAGAAGAACAATAAATGATGAACAAAGATCAATACACCCGCGTATTTCAAATACCATTCTAAGCCCATGTCTTCAATGGTTGGCTGCACCACCACATCGTATCCATCACGCGGAGAAACAAATTTTAAAACATAATACCTCGCAAAACCCATAGATACGCAAGCGGACGCATGCAAACCCGGTGTACTATAAAACAGATCGATGGTAATGCCAATTGCGAAAGAAAGAGCAAGGATCAATAAACGCGGAGTTTCAAACGGAAGTGATAAAATAAAAAGCACATAGGGCAGCATAATAAAATATGTTCCCAAATTGATATTGCGCACAATAAGCACTTGCAACAATACCAAAATGATAAAGCGAACTAAGTTTATAATGATCCTGTTGCTCATTTTATGGGCTGCGTTGTTTTTTCGAGTGAATCTTTTTCCTTCTTGAAATTATTTTTGATCACGTAAACGTAATTGAGTTTTTTAAGGTCGGCGCTTAGTTTTACTTTGATGGTATAGAACTGTTCGTTTTGGCGACGTTCATAACTATCAATCGTTCCTACCATGATGCCCTCGGGAAAATAACTTGATAATGAGCTCGACACAACCGTATCTCCATTTTTTACTTTGGCATGAGTAGGAATATCGGTAAGTAAACAATATTGATAATCTTTTCCATCCCAAATAAGCGGACCGTAACTTCCATCGCGTTTCAATTTACAATTCACTGCGAAATCCTTATGTAATATGCTTATGATAGTAGCAAAGTTCTCCGATACATCTCTTACAAATCCTATCATCCCTAAACTATTGTACACGCCCATTTCTCGTGTAACGCCTTGCGCCGAACCGGCATTGATGGTAATGTAATTGTTACGATTATTTACTGAAGCGTTCACTACTTTAGCATCAATGAATTCATATTGCAATTTGTACACTGTATCGTTAATTCTAAATTCGCGAGTTGGATAAGCAAAGTAATTACTCTTCATGTGACTTCGTAACTCTTTGTTCTCAATGGCCAATCGTAGATTTTCTTGCTTGAGCGAAAAATATTCTTTGGTGTTTGCTTCGGCCGCATAAATATTTGCAGCAACTGCATTCGAAGAATTTATTAATTGTGATCCTTGATAATTTTTTCCGCGTATCATCATCCAAAAGCAAATGAGCTGCGCCAGCAAGAACACAAAAATAAAATGATGTCTATATAAAAATGCTAAGAGATTGCGCAAGGTTCAGCTTATTAAAACGTATAATATTAAACGGGAATTCCGGAAAATAGTTTCCCGGAGTACATTGTTTTAAAGCTAGTAAGGAAGGGGGTGCGTTACTTGATAAGGAAAGGGAATTTATGAACATTTTTAAGTGCAATTCCTGTACCTCTTGCAACTGCTCTCAATGGATCTTCACACACGTGAACAGGCAGTTTTGTTTTCATGGAGATACGTTTATCGAGGCCTCTTAAAAGTGATCCTCCACCTGCCATAAAAATTCCTTTGCGATAAATGTCGGCCGCCAATTCGGGAGGTGTCATCTCTAACGCATTTAAGATCGCTTCTTCAATTTTTGAAATAGATTTATCTAAGCAGTGGGCAATTTCCACATAACTGATGTACACTTCTTTTGGGATACCGCTCATTAAGTCGCGTCCTTGTACAGCATAGTCTGCAGGCGGATTGTCGATCTCGGTCATAGCCGCGCCAACTTCAATTTTTACACGCTCAGCACTACGCTCACCAATTAAAATATTATGTTGACGGCGCATGTACTCTTCAATGTTCGCATTAAAATCATCACCTGCAATACGCGTTGATTTATCACATACAATTCCACCCAAAGCAATAACGGCAATTTCGGAAGTACCACCACCAATATCAATGATCATATTTCCCATGGGTTCTTCCACGTCAATTCCCATACCAATTGCAGCAGCCATTGGTTCGTGGATCATGTAAACTTCTTTTGCTCCGGCATGTTCGGCGCTATCACGCACCGCACGTTTTTCTACCTCGGTGATACCTGAAGGAATACAGATCACCATTCGCAACGAAGGTTTAAAGAATTTATTTCCGGGGTTGATCATTTTGATCATTCCCTTGATCATTTCTTCAGCAGCCTGGAAATCGGCGATCACTCCGTCTTTTAAGGGACGAATCGTTTTTATATTCTCGTGAGTTTTTCCGTGCATCATTTGTGCAGCACGACCAACGGCAATAACTTTTTGTGTTGTTCTATCAACGGCAACGATACTCGGCTCATCCACTACAACTTTATCATTGTGAATAATGATCGTGTTAGCAGTTCCTAAGTCAATTGCTATATCCTGCGTTAAAAAATCTAGTAGTGCCATATGGTAAAGATAGTGAGTTAGTGAGTTAGTGAGTTAGTGATCTGCTATAATTTTATACTATATTATGTTAATAAAGTTTCAGTTATTTATTTTTATTTTCTTTGAAGGTCTTCCTTGATTTTGAAACAATTTTCAGGACCTCCTCCGACTCTTTTAAGAGTAAGTTAGTGCCTTTTGCATCCATGATCTCAGCGCCAATTATCATTTCAGGCCAAAATAATGTTTCGTCGGCCTCTTCAACAACAATGCATAATTTGGAGAAAAATTCCGCATCTGACCTAGCTCTACAAACCGCTCTGTAGTTGGCTGCCACGGAAGTTGCTGAACGAATTAATTGCTTTTTTATGATATAGGCTTCCTCAGTTTTTGGGAGAGTTTTGCAATACTTTATTATATCAATTGCCAGTTTTTTAGTTCTATTTCTAAATTCCTCCGCAAAATTATTCATGCTCTTCTCTATTACTCTCGTTAACTCACTAATTCACAATTTCACTAATTCACCAATTGATTTAATGTTTAAAGTGACGATTTCCAGTGAAAACCATACTCAAGCCATTTGCATTGCAATACTCAATGCTGTCTTTGTCTTTTATTGAACCGCCGGGTTGAATAACCGCGGTGATGCCTGCATTTTTTGCTATCTCTACGCAATCCGGAAAAGGGAAAAATGCATCACTAGCCATTACTGCGCCGTTAAGATCAAAATTAAAGCTCTGAGCTTTGGCTATAGCCTGTTTCAGGGCATCCACTCTAGAGGTTTGGCCTGTTCCACTTGCCAATAAAGCACCATTCTTTGCCAAAACTATGGTGTTTGATTTGGTGTGTTTTACCAGTTTATTAGCGAACAAAAGATCGTTAACCTCGCTAGCGCTTGGTCCTTTGGCAGTAACGGTTTGAAGGTCTTTTGCTGTTTCACTTTTAAGGTCTTTATCTTGTTCAATTATGCCATTTAAAAGTGTGCGGAACGAACGGTGATGCAGTTCAACTTGGTTTTGCGTAAGAATGATACGGTTAGGCTTGCTTTTTAAAATTTCTAAAGCTTGGGCATTATAAGATGGGGCAATGATCACCTCGCAAAACAATTTGGTCACTTCTTTTGCGGTTTCGGCATCTACTTCTTTATTGGTGATCAATATTCCGCCAAAAGCTGAAACGGGATCTCCGGCCAAAGCATCTGTCCAAGCTTGCAAAAGCGTTGGGCGAGTAGCGATTCCACAGGCATTGTTGTGTTTTAAAATAGCGAATGTGGGGTCAGAATCTTTGAACTCTCCAATCAAAGCCACAGCTGCATCCACATCTAAAAGGTTATTGTAAGAAAGTTCTTTACCGTTAAGTTTGGTGAACATCGCATCCAGATCTCCGTAAAAAACACCTTGTTGATGAGGATTCTCGCCATACCTCAGCACTTGCCCAGTTTGAATGCTTTGTTTGAATTGCGGTAATTTCTCCGTCTTATTAAAGTAATTGAAAATAGCACTATCGTAATGCGACGATGTGGCGAAAGCCTTTGCTGCAAAACGTTTGCGGTCGGCCAGATCAGTTTTTCCGTTCTTAGATTCCAATAAACTTAAAAGATCTGAGTAATCATTTCGTGTAGAAACAATAAGCACATCGTTGAAGTTTTTTGCTGCAGCTCTTATTAATGAGATACCGCCAATATCTATCTTTTCAATGATGTCGGTATCTGAAGCTCCTGATGCAACGGTTTCTTCAAAAGGATAAAGATCAACGATCACAAGATCGATATCACCAATATGATGTTGTTCTTTTTCGAGGATATCAGTTGGATTGTCGCGTCTGTTGAGGATCCCGCCAAAAATAGCAGGATGCAATGTTTTTACGCGCCCGCCAAAAATTTCGGGATAATTAGTTAGCGATTCTACGGCTATTACCGGAACTCCGAGTTTTTCGATAAATGATAAAGTGCCGCCCGTGCTGAAAAGCGTTACATTTTGAGAATGCAGCTTTTTAATGATGGGCTCTAAATTGTCTTTGTAATATACTGATATTAAGGCGCTTTTTATTGATTTTGACTGGCTCATGGGATTTAAAAAAACAAAGGTAATAGATTGATGGAACCACGGGTTTGATGTTGAAAAGTGTTGAAAAATGGACTGGGCCTGAGGTGCAGCACAAATAAACAATTTACTGTTTATTAAAATAAACTCCTCAACCAAATAAGCTTTCAATTAACTCTAATTTTAGTGCAAATCGTTTTTTAAAATATGGCCACAAAGAAACCATCCTCGAGCAGGAAAGAACTACCGAAAATTTTTGTACTCGACACCTCCGTTATTATTTATGATCACACTGCGATACGCAACTTTGCCGAACATGATGTAGTGATCCCCATAACTGTTCTGGAAGAACTTGATAATTTTAAAAAGGGCAACGATACCAAAAATTATTCGGCCCGAGAATTTACTCGTTATATAGATCAGCTAAGTGGCAATAATACGTTGCAAGATTGGACTGCTATTAACGGGCCAAATCGCGGCAAGTTTAAAATTGAAATGCATACCTCCAGCAAAGTAAATGCAGAGCGTATTTTTGATGATAAAAAAGCCGATCACCGAATTTTAAATACGGCTTTATATACAGCAGAACAAAATCCAACACGAAGAGTTGTTTTGGTTACTAAGGATATCAATCTTCGCATCAAAGCAAAATCGCTCAGTTTAAATGCAGAGGACTATGAAACAGGTAAAGTAAAAACCATTGATGAGCTTTATACGGGACGCAGCGAAATTCAAAAAATTAAACAAGATGCTATCACTAGCATTTACAATAATGGTTTTTGCAAGGCGGACGATGTTTTGAAAAAAGATCAGATAATTCCGAATCATTATTATATTTTAAGGAATGGAAATCAAAGCGTGTTGGCACGTTACAATAA
>JAGPDW010000133.1:0-8375 GCA_018057345.1 Bacteroidia bacterium
AGCTTAAACTAATCCTTGTTTTAACTTGCTTTACTTATTTTTATAAAGCTCAAAACATTCGCGATCGCTGGGACACTTTGTATGCAAATGTTGATTATGCAAACACTACAACCTATTTAAGACAATCAGACAATGCTAAGTTCGGAAATACCATTGCCATATTAAATGATTCAACTTATTCTGGTGGATATTGTTCACACTTTCAACTTTTTAATACAACCACAAATTCACTTTCTACAATTAACTACACACGTACACTCTATGATTATGGATCGTATGGTTGCTCTGTACTCACAAACACCTCTTCAAATACAAGTTATGTTTTTTTCGGTGCCGCTAACATATCTAGCACAACTACATTTTTTAGTTTATACGAATACAACTCTAGTACCAATGCCATCACTAGCGAAACAGTTAGCTTGCCATTTAATATTCATGGAGGAGTTTTAAATCAAGGCTTTTTCAGTCCAACAACAAACCACGATTCATTAACTGTTTTTGTTAGCGCGCAAATGTATCAGAGCGACTCTGTTTATATTTACAGAAAGCATTATGCACAAGCGGGCTTAGTAAATACAAACATCAAACTTCCAGTTAATCTTAACAGAATTACTCAAACAATAATATTTAATAACGAGTTATATATTGCTGGTCATACTTTTCCTGATAATGGAAAAATACTCAAGAGCTCTGACGGCATCACATTTTCAGTTGTATCAAATTACGAAAACAATTGGTTTAATGAGTATGTTGTTGAAATGACTATACTCAACAATAAATTATATTTAGGATTAAGAAATGCAGGAGGTGGCTTTGAAATTATTGAAACTGCCGATGGAACTAATTACACTAGCGTAATGACAAATTTAAATCCGTTCTCACTAAATTCTCTTATTGCATTTAATAATACTATCTGGTATTCCTACTTTGAGGACTTTGGCAGCAAAACCGCCAACCCTTCACAAAACATTAATACCATGAGTGTTAAAGCGCCTTATGTAGGTTATTTAAATATGTCAACTTCAGGGGATGTGCTTTCAATTGACACTTTAGGCAGACCTTATAGTCAAGGTGATAATTACAAACTTCAAACACTTAACTCAAAGTTATACTTATTGGGAAATTATTATGATAACAATTTCAATAATACTCCCGGAACATTTGTTTACGAATTTATTCCTCCTGTTGCCAATTTTAGTATAAGCAGCAATAACCTTTGCTTAGGCACTCCATATACCTTTGTTAACCAGAGCACAAGTACCGATTCGGTAAGATGGTTTGTAAATACAAATTATAACGCATCTACTTCAACTAATTTTGCGCATTCATTTACAACTGTTGGATCGCACACACTTGGACTTATTGCCATTTCAGGTACGCAAAAAGATACTTTGCAGTTTGCTATCACTATTTATTCTATTGGCATCAATTTAAATTCATCAGTACTAGGATGTTTGAATAATAAGATCCCATTAACTCCTACAATAGTTGGTGCTGTAAATCCAGTGAGCTATAATTGGACTTGTTCGGCTGCATTAACTCAAACTTCATTAGTAAGTTCAATTCTAAATGTTACTGCAACAGCATCAGGCTCGTATACTTTTGCTTTAAGTGCTAGCGACGCTAATGGTTGCGCTGCTAACACCGGCATTAATACGTTAACTATTAACCCAAATAAAGATCTTACCGGCTCTGTTGATGTTAGTTCAGTTCCTCTAACAGCTGGAAATGTGATACTATATAAGTACGAACCAATTCTTACCAAATTTGATTCTGTAACTTATCAACCGCTAAACGCTTCGGGTACTTATACATTTGCTTTACAAAATGCATTCACATATATTTTAAAATGTGAGCCTAGTGCAAGCACTTTGCTCATTACCTATGCGCCAAGTGAAACAAGTTGGAAAACGGCAACAGTTGTAACTCACGGTTGCGTTAATGGTACTACTCAAAATATAAACGTTATCCCACTTGCAACTATCGGAACAGGGCCGGGTGTGCTATCAGGAAAGATCACTGAAGGTCAGAATTACGGCGGCAAAGGAACTTTTGTTCCCGGAAATCCTATTGGAGGAATTTCGATCAAAGGCGGAAAGAATCCCGGTGGAGGAATATCAGCACAAGCAAAAACTGATGCAACAGGAGGTTATACATTTGCGTCATTGCCATTGTCGGGTCCGGGAGAAAGCTACTTTATTTTAGTAGATGTACCTGGCCTTGATACCAATGGTACATATCACAAAGCGCTTACATCAACCTTAACCGCACATACAGATCTTGATTTTGTGATAGATTCTGCAAAGATCAATCCAACACTTGTTGACGCCGCCGTTAAAGAATTAATAATGGACGCGAGTGTAGTGCGCATATTCCCTAATCCTACCAATGGTATTTTGAATATTCAATTTGAATTGGACAAAGCTCAAATCGTTGAGATCATTTTAAATGATATTACCGGTAAGAACATTAAGACCATTGTTCCGGCGCAACAGTATTTTAGCAGCGACTTTGAATTGAATCTCGATCTGGGTCATAACCATCCCGGAATCTATATGCTCAAAATAAAGATTGGCGAGATTGAACGCGTAAATCGATTGGTGATAACCGAATAATAGGAATTCTATACAAACTAAAAAGCCAACCCTTAAAAGTTGGCTTTTATTTTTAAATTTGAATAATGCTTTGCCAGAGAAATATAAAAGGTCTCGTTTTCATTATATCACTTATTGTTGTGCTATGCACGCAAGCTCAAACGTACAATTTCAGGAATTATAATACCGAACACGGTTTGCCACAATCGCAGGTGCTTTCGATGTATCAGGATACTAAAGGGTTTGTTTGGTTTGGTACAAATAGCGGAGGTGTTGGAAAATACGACGGTAATAAATTTATAAAATTAACCAAAAATGATGGCCTGATAGATGATGTTGTTTTTTCGATAGCAGAAAATAACAAAGGTGAATTATTGTTTGGTACCAGCAAAGGCTTAAGTGTTTACAATCAGTTTCAATTTAAAAACTACTCAGAAAAAGAAGGTTTAAAGAATGCCTGGATCTATAAACTACTTTCGGTTGGGCCAAAAACATGGATAGGCACTCAAAAAGGCGTTTTTGTTTTTGAGGCAGGAAAAATAACAGCGTTCGAAAAGAATGACATCCTTAATGCCAGTTCTGTTTATTCGATGTTCATGGATAAGGACCAAAACATTTGGTTTGGAACTCTACAGAACGGAGTGATCCGTTACGTTCCTTCTAAAGGCGAATTCAAACAATTCAATTCAGCGTCGGGAATAATGAGTGATTTTATTTTCTCCATAGCACAAGACGATGATGGTACTATGCTTATAGGAACGTCTACAGGATTAAATACCATCAACAAAGATCTTAAAATAAAAGCAGTTAATGAGATCAAAGGTAACGGTAACATTTCTTATAGCAGCATTTTAAAGTTAGACAAAGGCGTGTTTTATTTTGGAACATATTCAGAAGGCATGTTCTTATTTGATTTTAAAACTGCCAAACCAAAGAATTCTTATGGCCTTACAAATGGCCTTACCTATAATTCGATCATGTGTTTGATGAAGGACCGTGAAGGAAATATTTGGATAGGAACAAACGGAACCGGCGTTTATAAATTTTTCAATAACCGCTTTGTGTATTATACAAAGAATAATGGCTTACTCGACAACTATATCAATGCTGTAGCTGAAGATGCCAACGGGGTCATCTGGGCCGGATGTAGTAATAATGGCGTTGCCAAAATTGAGAATGGAAAAGTTACCTCTTATAAAACCGACTTCAAAGGCAAAAAATATCTTCCCGATAATAGCATTTATACTATACTTCCATTGAAAGACGGAAGTGTTCTATTTGGAACCGGCGAAGGTATTTGTAAATACAAAGATGGGGTTTTTAGCACTTTGGAAGATCCTGTTATACGAACACAGTACATCAACTCACTTTACGAGGACAGTAAAGGCCGCATTTGGATAGGCACCAATAACGGTGTGTTCAAAATGGAAAATGGAGTTGTTTCGGAAGAAAAGGAAGTGAACAAGCTAAAAGAGGACGGGATCCTCTTCAAAATATTCTTTGCGATAGAGGACAAGAATGGAAACATGCTGTTTGGTTTGGAAAATGGCCTTGTGCAATACGATGGAACTAAAACAACTTTACTGAATGGCATCAACAAGTCTGTTTACACAAGGATCACCTGCGCTGTACTAGATGAAAAAAAGAACATATGGTTAGGCACTTCTGATGGACTATACCTTTATAATTACACCTCCTATACCCAGATCCTCAAAAAACAAGGTTACATCAATTTCCTCCAAATGAATGATAAAAGCAATCTTTACGTTGGATCAAATAATGGTATAGATGTGTTGAACGTAAAAGATTTTTACAACAACAATATCCAGGTGCATCATTTTGGAAAGGATGATGGTTTGTTAAGCTTAGAGTCTAATGCAAATGCCGGTGCACTTACAAAAGATGGCCGGGTGCTTGTGGGAACGGTAAGTGGGCTCGAGATCTATGACCCATCCTTAGATGTGATCAATAAAAAAGAAGCTAGTTTAAATATAACCGACATTAAACTTTTCTTTGGACAAGAGGATATGGCACAATATGCCAATGCTATAGATTCGCTAAGCACCTTGCCAAGGGATCTTATCTTACCATCTTCAAAGAATAACTTAACCTTCAAATATGTTGGGATCAGTTTGATCGCTCCCGAAAAAGTAATGTATCAATATAAGTTGGAAGGTTTGGATAAAGATTGGACGCCCGAGAACTCAAAAACAGAAGTGACTTACCCTTCTCTTCCTCCCGGCACATACACCTTCATGGTACGCTCAAAAAATAATGATGGTATCTGGAATACTTCACCGGCCACATTCACTTTCGAGATCCTTCCGCCATGGTATCAAACCTGGTGGTTTTACACATTGTGTGTGATCGCCGTTGGTGCCGGAATTTTTGCATACAACACTATCAAAACAAAAAAACTGGTTGCCGATAAAGCGAAATTAGAGAAGCAAGTTGACGAACGCACGAAAGAAGTAGTGAAACAAAAAGAAGAGATCCAGAATAAGAATAACGAGATCACAGATAGTATCAAGTATGCGAAAAACATTCAGGAAGCTTTGTTGCCATCTCTTAAAAAAACGCAACAAGCGCTTGACGATTGCTTTATCCTGTATCTGCCAAAAGATATTGTAAGTGGGGATTTTTTCTGGCATTCTGATCACAACAGCACACAATTTATTGCTGCGGCCGATTGTACAGGACATGGAGTTCCTGGAGCATTCATGAGTATTGTAGGAAATAATTTATTGAACGAGATCATCAATCAACGAAATATTTCTTCGCCGGGCAGCATACTTTTAGAATTACATAAAGGTGTAAAAGAAGCCTTGAATCAAAGTCGCACTGATAATGAAAGACGAGATGGTATGGATATTGCCCTTTGCGCGATCCGCAAAAAGAGAGGTACTGTGGAATATGCCGGCGCCAATCGCCCACTATGGATCTACCGTAAAGATAAAGGGGAGATGGAGATCATCAAGCCAAATAAATTTGCAATTGGGGGATTAGAATTTGAAGAAAAACGAGAATATGCGAATCACACCATTGAAGTAAAACCAGGTGATATCATTTACATGTTCAGTGACGGTTTTGCCGATCAGTTTGGTGGACCAAGAGGAAAGAAGTTCATGCTCTCTAACATGCAAAAATTATTGCTTAGCAATATCAACCAGCCAATGGACGTTCAAAAAACAAATATTTCTAATGCCTTTAAAGATTGGAAAGATTCACTTGAACAAATTGATGATGTGTTGGTGATAGGGATCAGGATATAATTGCAGATCACAAATTACAATCTGCAATTTGTGATCTGCGATCTCTAATTATTCAGATAATACAAGCTTGATCATTGCCTCACCTGAATTCAATCTCACTTTTACAAAATAAACGCCACGGTTAAGTGTTGCTACATTAATACTCGCTTTAAATTCACTTTGTACCGCATCGTAATTTTGAGTTAGTACTTTTTTGCCCAATATATTATAAAGCTCTAAAGAAATATTCGACTCTCCTTTTGCATCCATTTTAATATACACAAGATCAGTAGCAGGATTTGGATAAACTGAAATTCGTTCTCCGCCAAGTTTCACTTCTTTTATTCCTGTATAATAAATTGGACTCACATAATCAGAATCGACCACAAAATCAAGATCGGTATACATCGTTGTTCCGGTAACTATTGCCGAATGATGTGTTCCGTTTGTGTCAATTCCCGGAATATCTACAAATATGAAATAACTTTCTCCTACGCCCGAAAGAGGCAACGAGGTAAATGTATACCCACCCGTTGCATCGGTTCTAGCTTGTCCCATAATTCCACCTCCCGGATTTTTTCCACCTTTAATAGAAATGCCTCCTATTGGATTGCCGGGTGTTATATTTCCTTTATTACCATAACCTTGTCCTTCGATTATTTTTCCTGAAAGAACTCCCGGGCCAGGTGTGAGCGTAAGCATTGGAACAACATTGATATTAATATTGTAGTCGATTAAACAACTATGATAAAAAACAGTAGAGTTCTTCCAAGTTGCATTATTAGGCGCATACGTTTTAACCATATCAGTTGCGGTTGGAATAGACATGATAATATAACTACCGGAATTTACCGCATTGAAAGAATAAATCCCTGAAGCATTCACATTTTGATAGGTAACCGAATCCCATTTTGTCAAAGGCCCTTCATAACGGAATAATTGTATAAAGCCAGGAACCGGAATTGCAGCACCTGTTGTTACCGTGCCTGTTATTCCCTTCAAAGCTGCAACATCTACAGAAACTGTTGCGCATGCACCTGGGGCTGAACATCCTCCTTCACCTCTAACAAAATATTCGGTAAGAAATAATGGAGAAACAGTAACTGTAGGTCCAACACCAACTGTACCAGATCCACAAACTACACTGGCCCAAACCCAATTTGTAGCCGAGTTTAAATTTCCACTAGCAATTGACAATGTTGCAACGCTATTGGCGCACATAGTTGTAGTGTTCACAGTTAAAGTTGGAGTATCAGGTGTAATACACTGGGAATATCTACAGTAAAATACATCTTGTCCTCCATTATGTGTTAAAGTATTTGTAGCAGCCGCAGCAGGATCAAAGTCTACTGATCCGTCAATGAACATTCCACCAAAAAGAATATCATTATTACTTGCAATTTGAACTTCAAAAGCCTCATTAGATGCTGATAATCCTCCCCCAAATGCGTATGCAAAAATATAATCTCCAGCTGAAGTGTATTTCGCTAGATACGCATCGGCTCCTGATAATGTAATTGAAGTTTGTGTATTAACAGCTGCTGAAAAATCAAAATCATTAACGCCCTCAAATGCCCCAACAATGTAAATATTATTTTGAGCGTCATTTGTTATATTATAAGGCCACATTTCACCTGTTCCTCCAGTATTTTTAGCCCAAATTAAATTTCCTTGAGAATCAAATTTTGTAATTAATGCGTCAGTTGGTCCTGCACCTACTTTTGTAAGATTTAATGTAATTGTTGGAGAAGGATCTGCATCAAGCGAAGCACTGGACATATATCCAGAAACTAATACATTGTTATTATTATCAAGTTTTAATCTATACCCTCCTTCATTACCTGTTCCTCCAATTCCATTTGCCCATACTAAGGCGCCGGTAGAATTATACTTTGCAACGTACATTGCATTCGTTCCTGCGGCAGCTAAGGTGTATGTAGCGGCAGTAGGATCAAAATCGGCAACGTTTTTGAAAAATCCGGCGACATACACGTTATTTGATGCATCAATATCTAAACCGTAACAATAATCATTCACAGGAGAACCAAAAGCTATAGCAAATTGACATACTCCTGCTGAATTGTATTTCGCCACAAAAGCATCCGTGTTTCCATTTGTAGCCACGGTATAAGATGGGCCAGCTGGATTAAAATCAACGATAGCAGTTGGGTCTTGATTAAAATATCCCGAAACAACTAGATCTCCTGCCGCATCAAATTTAATTCGAGTTGGAACCACGTTAGCTGAGTTATTTCCTATTGCACGTACCGAAATAAACGCGCCGCTAGAAGAGTACTTTACAATAAACATATCTTTACCGATAGCATTACTTGCTAGAGTATTTGTTCCGGGTGATGCTAAATTAAAATCAATGTTACCATTTTCAAAAGTTCCAGCAACGCAAACATTCCCACTCGCATCAACTGCAATAGCACTAGATTCAGAATATGCCGCCGATTCTCCATTAAAATTCCTCGACCATAGCATAGTGCCATTTGGAGAAAATTTAGAAAAATAAGTCTGTGTGCTA
>JAGPDW010000134.1:0-8226 GCA_018057345.1 Bacteroidia bacterium
TGTCAAAACCGGTATTTTAAGAATGCTAAGAGGAATGATAAAAAACACAAGAATGTAAACCACTTTACATAATATGATGTTTCCAAGAATGAATTTGTTTTGTGCTTTTGAAGCTTTATTAACGCCGTTCTTTGTGTATTTGTAGAAATTCATAAAGTCTTTCACAAAACTCCAATACAAGGTTAATATGCTGTAAAACAAAAACGCGTAGATGAATTGAAATTTTTGAACCGGTAATACTTTGGTATGTGGCGAAAAACGCATGATAGCTTTATCTTCAATGTCATCATCCATATGCACAATGTTTGTATAGGTGTGATGCATGATGTTATGTTGTAGTTTCCAAGTAAATGCAACACCGCCAACCAGATTGATCGTAAAGCCCAACCAACGGTTAATTTTCGCTTTTGAAGAATACGCGCCGTGATTTGCGTCGTGCATGATACTCATTCCGATCCCTGATTTTGCTAAGCCCATAATTATCCATATGATAATGGCTATAGCAAATGGTGGTTGAAAGATCAATAACGCAGCAAAGGGAAGAATGTATGCCGAAAGCAGAACAATGGTTTTAACCACCATCTGTGCATTATAATTTTTAGAAAGATGATTGTCTTTAAAATAAAGGTCTATTCGCTGGCGGAGTGTAGAAAAGAAAAGAATGTCCTTCTTATCTGTACTTATGAATTGCATGGGCGTCACTACCATTAAGGCCTAACCCAAGTAGGTCTTAAGTAACTTACTTTTCGATTCCATTCTAAGCCTACGAATTCCTTTTTCTTTTATTTGTCGTACGCGCTCTCTTGTAAGATCATATTTTTCAGCGATCTCTTCTAAAGTATGAGGATATTGCTGACCGATCCCAAAAAATAATAAGATCACATCTTTTTCCTTATCGCTAAGTGTATTGAGTGCTCTTTTTATCTCGGTTTGTAATGATGATTCCATTAATAAAGCATCGGGCTTTACTTCATTCTTATCATAAATAAGTTCCATTAAAGTACTCTCTTCGTTTCCCGGAAGAGAAGCGTCAGATGAAACGTGTAATGCAGAAGCAGCCAATGTCACTTGGATCTCTTCTTGAGACATATCTAATACTTCCGAAAGTTCAAATAAACTTGCGGTACGTTGATATTTTTGTTCTAAAACTCCTTGTGCGCGTTTAATTCTGTTCAATGCACCAATTTTATTCAAGGGTAAGCGGATCATTCGCGATTGCTCGGATACAGCTTGCATAATAGATTGACGGATCCACCATACAGCGTATGAAATGAATTTAAATCCTCTGGTTTCATCAAATCGCTTTGCGGCTTTGATCAAACCAACGTTTCCTTCATTAATAAGATCGGGTAAACTAATGCCTTGATTTTGGTATTGTTTTGCAACCGAAACAACAAATCGTAAGTTGGCCTTGGTTAATTTTTCAAGGGCAGCCTCATCACCTTCACGTATTAGCCTCGCTAAGCGAACCTCTTCTTCAGCTGTAATTAGCTCAAGTCTCGAGATGTCGGCAAGATATTTATCAAGCGACGCGGCATCACGGTTGGTGATCGATTTGGTTATTTTGAGTTGTCTCATTTTTTTAAATTAAAAAGAGCAGGCCCTTGTGACCTGCTCTTCTGTGTAAGTATTAATTTGCTAGGCTTACATTTACGGCATTTAAGCCTTTTTTGCCATTTTCAACTTCAAATACTACCTGGTCATTTTCACGAATTTCTTCTTTTAACCCGGTTACGTGTACAAAAATTTCTTGTCCACCTTCTTCTTTAATAAATCCAAAGCCTTTTGCTTCGTTAAAGAATTTTACTGTTCCTTTTTTCATTGTTTTGTTTTGTTGTGTCCGCTTTACGCGAACGGTTATTTTTTTAACCCGTTGGATGCATTCCACCAGGCCGATTTATTTTTTGTTTTTCTTTCCGTAGTAATGCATCCTACGGGTTAAATTTGTTTGTATCGATCAAGCAAACGGATGCGAAGTAACTACTTCAATGTTTGATTTGATCAATTTGTTTATGTCTTTCAAAAAATTTCTTTCTTCTTGTGAGCAAAACGATAATGCAATTCCTGAGCTTCCTGCTCTACCTGTACGACCAATTCGGTGCACATAAGTTTCGGCTTGTTCGGGTATTTCGTAATTGATCACGTGCGATAATTTATCTACATCAATTCCTCTTGAAGCAATATCTGTAGCAACTAGTACGCGAATAGTTCTGTTCTTAAAGCCTTTTAAAGCTCTTTCTCTTGCGTTCTGTGATTTATTACCGTGTATAGCTTCTGCTTTAATTCCGTTACTGTTCAATTCTTTTGCAACTTTATCAGCGCCACGTTTTGTACGTGTAAATACTAAAGCATGTTCAATTTGACTATTCTTTAAAACGTGTTTAAGTAAACTGCGTTTGTCTTCTCTGTTAACGTAATAAACACTTTGTTCAACCAAAGTAGCAGTAGATGAAACTCTATCAACCGAAACACTTACCGGATTTTTTAAAAGGGTATTAGCCAATTTTAAAATATCGGGAGCTACTGTTGCCGAAAAGAACAAGGTTTGTTTTTTTGCAGGAAGTTTAGCGATCACTTTTTTAATATCGTTTATAAAACCCATATCCAACATACGATCTGCTTCGTCTAATACAAAGAATTCGATGCTGTTGAGATTTATAAATCCTTGTTGCATCAAGTCTAATAATCTTCCTGGGGTAGCGATCAAAATATCAACTCCTTTTTTTAGATCTTTAACTTGTAAATGCTGAGATACACCACCAAACACAGTTGTGTGCGATAACTCTAAGTTTTTGCTGTAAGATGTAAAACTCTCACTTATTTGAAGTGCAAGTTCGCGTGTTGGTGCTAAAATAAGCGCCTTGATCACGCGTTTTGAACCTTCGGTTTTTTTGTTTTGTAATAATTGTAAGATAGGGAGTGCAAACGCGGCAGTTTTACCAGTAC
This sequence comes from Bacteroidia bacterium, assembly GCA_018057345.1. Taxonomy (GTDB): domain Bacteria; phylum Bacteroidota; class Bacteroidia; order B-17B0; family Aurantibacillaceae; genus Aurantibacillus. The sequence goes on from JAGPDW010000134.1 coordinate 2,947, forward strand.
CTGTTTGTGCGCAACCAAAAATATCTTTTCCTTCTAAAATAGGAGGGATGGATCTTTCTTGGATGGGAGTGGGCGTATTATATCCGATCTTATCTAAAGCCACAATAAGCGGCTTGATAAGCTTTAATTCTGAAAATGTCATTTTATTATTAATATACTTTGTTCTGGCCTATGCATTAGTGCATAAATACCTTTTCCTTGATGAGAAAAGTGTAAAATACCGAATTGTAATTGAGAAGCTACAATAGATTGAGATACAATCTTCTAATGAAGAACACAAATATACGACATTATATTGATATAAAATTTTTTATTTTGACCAAAGAGCCTAAAACGCCCTATTATCAAGGGTTTTTGGGAGTATGAAGGGGGGGATGAAAGCTTTAGAACCTTTTTAGATAATCACTATAGCAGCTGATTCAATCTAGTAACGATGTTTTTCTTGTCTTTGGCAAATTTGGTACGCCAATAGATCCTCATTTCCTTTTTCATGATAGAGTTGATGATATCTAGTTCTTGACTATGTGTTGCGCTATTACTTTCAAAAAGCGCTTGCAATTGTTTCAAAATTGCAAACGTTTGGTCGGCATCAGCACCATTTTCAATTTGGGCAATGCGTTTTGCTAATTCTGTTATGATCTTTGAACTTTTTTGTTCTCTGCTTGGTTCCATTTCTATTACAAAGGTAAGCTAATTTATTACACAGCCTTTTTTACTTCAATTAATTTAGCGCAATTAAAATGTCCCTTTGGGCACGCTTTATAACCGTGCATTCCGCAAGGTCTGCAATCCATCTCACCTGCGTCAATAACTCTACTGTTATCCGACAATGGATAAAAACCAAATTCTTTAACCGTTGAGCAAAAGAAAGCAGTTACAGGAGCGTTTGTAGCTGAGGCCAAATGAAGTGGTGCGCTATCGTTCACGTAATTCATTTTTGCTTTTTGCATTAATGCGGCCGATTGAAGTAAGCTTAATTGCCCACTTAGGTCAGTAATGTTTGTGTGTTTACTCTCTGATATGATCTTTTTTGCAAGATCAGAATCGTTTGCGCTTCCCAAAATATAAATAGTGGTTGATGAAGAAGTGAGATCGCAAATTTCCACCCATTTCTCTATTGGTAATTGCTTGGTGAACCAAACGGATGAAGGAGCGATGCAAATGAAGTTATCTTTTAAAAAAGGATTTGTTTTTTCAATATCATTAGCAGAAGGATATATTTTTGGTTTTGAGATATCTGTTCCTGCAAAATCGGAGATCAAATTATTATAGCGTTCAATCTCGTGCTTACCATCTCCAAATGTATGATGCGGCGCGTGATCAAATAAATAAGCAAAAGGTGTTTGTTTGTAACCGGCTTTATGTCGCGCGCCTGAAAACGCCGTAAGAAATCCTGAACTTGCAAAACGATGACAATTTACTACAAGATCATATTTATTTTTACGGATCTTACTAAGCGTACTAAATAAGTTTCCGTACTTGTTTGTGGTCTTATCCCAAACTAAAACTTTTTTCAAAAAAGGATGGTCTTTGTAAATTCCCTCATTTCCTTTTCTTACAAGAATTGAAATAGAAGAGGTAGGAAATTTTGAATGTAATTTTTCAACTAGAGATGAGGCAAGAATTGCATCTCCAATAAACGCGGTTTGTATTATGAGTATGTTTTTATAAGTCAAAAGTCAAAATTATTTAAGCCAAAAGGTATTGTCTTGAGCTTTTTTGCTTTTGACTTTTTGCTTTTGACTTTAATATTATACTGCAACGTTATGTTCTCTTAATGCATCATTTAAACTCGTTTTAAGATCGGTACTCTCTTTACGTTTACCAATAATTAACGCGCAAGGCACTTGGTATTCGCCCGCTGCAAATTTTTTGGTGTATGATCCCGGAATAACAACGCTTCTTTCGGGAACAAAACCTTTTGTTTCAATTGGTTTATCACCTGTAACATCAATTATTTTGGTTGACATGGTAAGAACCACGTTAGCGCCTAAAACCGCTTGTTTTCCTACTCTAACGCCTTCTACCACAATACAACGACTTCCAATAAAACAATCATCTTCAATAATAACAGGCGCGGCTTGTACCGGTTCTAATACACCACCAATTCCAACACCACCACTTAAGTGTACATTCTTTCCAATTTGCGCGCAGCTTCCAACGGTGGCCCAAGTATCAACCATGGTTCCGCTATCAACATAAGCGCCAATATTCACATAACTCGGCATCAAAATAACTCCCTTTGCCAAATAAGCTCCATAACGAGCCACAGCGTTAGGAACTACACGAACGCCAAGTCCTGCGTAATTTTGCTTAAGAGCCATTTTATCATGGTATTCAAAGGGACCAACCTCAATGGTATTCATTTTACGGATGGGGAAATAAAGAATAACAGCCTTTTTTATCCATTCGTTAACTTGCCAAGTGCCATTAGCTAGGGGTTCTGCAACACGAAGCTCACCTTTGTCGAGTTTTTCGATCACATTATCAATGGTAGCAATGGTTTCTTTTTGTTTAAGTAATTCGCGGTTTGCCCAAGCGGCCTCTATTATTTGTTGCATAAAATCAGGTTTTTCGACTTGCAAGTTACCAAAAATTCGTATATTTGCGTTCCTAATTTATAAGGTTCCGTAGCTCAACTGGATAGAGCATCGCACTACGGATGCGAAGGTTTGGGGTTCGACTCCCTACGGTACCACATCAAAGAAAACCCTCATTTTTGAGGGTTTTTTCATTTATACTCCACTGCATTTTAATAAGATCTTCGGCAAAAAAATTATTCCACCAATAATCCCGCTAAAAATAACAGCCACTAAAACACTTCCTGCGGCAATATCTTTTATTTCTCCGGCCTTTGAATGTTGTTGAGGATGCAAAAGGTCAATTGTTTTTTCGATCACGGTATTCAACATCTCTAAGCATAATACTAATGCAATGCAAAATAAAATGGCGATCCATTCTAGGCTAGAGATCTTTAAAATAAAACCAATAATGATGGCAATAATTGCACAAAACGTATCGATCAAAAAGTTTCGTTCTTTAAATGCAAATCCAATTCCTTTGAAGGCAATTACAAATGCGGTATAAAGACTTTGTTTCTTTTTCATTCAACCTGATCTTTGGTTAACTGCATATCGGCTATGAGTTTGATCACAAATTCCAGTTGCTGTTCCTTATTAAGATCGGTATTATCTAAAACAATAGCGTCTTTGGCTTGGATCAAAGGATTTTCTTTGCGATGCATATCAGCATGATCGCGGCTTAGTAAATTTTGTAATACGTCGTTGATATCATGATAATCGCCATGGCTGCTAAGTTCATCCAGTCTGCGTTGTGCGCGCACCATATTATCAGCTGTCATAAATATTTTTAATTCCGCATCCGGAAAAACATTTGTTCCAATATCGCGCCCATCCATTACTACCGCTTTATTTTTCCCCATCTCACGCTGCATGGCTACCATTTTTTCGCGAACTTCTTTTATGGAGCTTACAGCACTTACATTCTCATTCACTTCCATGCTGCGAATTTCTCTATCCACATTTTTGCCATTTAAAAATGCTTCTGAGATATGTAAAGTTGGATTGTAAATAAATTCAACTTTTACTTTAGGCAGCTCTTCTATGAGTTTTGTAAAATCGTGCTTCTTTTTATGATCTATCAAGCCATTTTGTAAAGCATATAAGGTAACCGAACGATACATGGCACCGGTATCAATGTAACTGTAATTTAATTTTTGAGCCAATGCTTTTGCCATAGTGCTTTTACCGCAACTCGAAAATCCATCAATAGCTATAGTGATCTTTTGCATTGCAATAAATTTACTGATTTTAGTTTAGTTTGTAAAAGTACTCAGCTGATTTTAATCAACAGGGGAATGTATAATTAGTCGAACCTCAAAAAGTATTTTTCATTTATTTGGGCGCCTTTTCGCGCTTTCCGCTACAAGCTTACTTGGCCTTTGCTATGTTTGTAGGGCTGCGGTGGCTTCCGTTGGTCGCCTCCTCGCCCAACAAACATTAGCAAAGCCCTGCATAAGGCTTTTCGCTACAATCGCGGGCGCAGCATCACGCATTAGTTTATCGTAAAAAGAACTGCTGCTTTTTCGAACCTCTTTTTACTTTTTTGGCCAACCATTATTTAATTCCTTTATTATTCATAGCCTTTTGATAAGCTCGGGCGTATTTTGTATGCTGTTCGTAGGTTTCAGAGAAGTCGGAATATCCGTTTAACTCGGGCTTTGCGCAAAAGAATAGGTATTTGTGCTTTGTTAGATCAATAACTTGAAGCAGAACTTGAGTTTTAACCAAACAAATTGGTCCCGGCGGCAAACCTTTATATTTATAGGTATTGTAAGGCGAATCAATGTCCTTATCCTTATCATAAATACGCTGAACACCCCATAACTTATTTGCAAACACTAGGGTAGGGTCGGCTTGTAAAAGCATTCCTTTGTTTAAACGATTCAAATAAACGCCGGCAATTTTTTGTTGCTCTTCGGGTATATAACTTTCGTTTTGTACAATGGACGCTAATGTGATCACCTCTCCAATACTTAATTTTGTATTCTTTTTAGCTTTGGCTATACGTTCTTTGGTCCAAAAAGTATTATACGTTTTGCGTAATTCAATTATTAGATCGGGTAGGCTAGTAGCCCAACTTAATTCGTATACCTGCGGAATAATGGTAGCAAAAGCACAGCTTGGTGTTAAATTGAAATCGCGCTCTAACATAATAGGATCCTCAAAATATCCTTCTAATTGTTCTTCATCTAATTCAAGTTTATCGTCCACGTAAAGAATAAATTCCTCCATATTATGGATCTGCGAATTGAAGGTGAGTTTTATTTTTTCTTGTTTATTGTATTTTATTAAATTGATGATCTGGCGGTGCGTCATTCCGTTAATGATGCGGTATTTTCCGGGATGGATATTTTGATCGAGTTCCATTTTTTTGGCCATCCACTCAAATTTTTCTGTTTCCTTTAAAACATTCTTGTCTTTTAATTCATAAATAATATCATTCATGTCAAATGCCGATTGAATGTAAATGAATTCGTAATCCTTATTGAGCTTTACACTTGTTTTAAAAAAATTTGTGTATACCCAATAACCACCTACGGCAATTACAATTAGGAATATAAGAAAGAGATAGGATCTTATTTTTGACTTTCCGGCCATTGATGTTATAAAGATACGTTTTGTATACCTAAGTAAATCATAATTTAGAATTTTAGGGCATAATTTATTCGGCATAACGGTAAGTAAGCTTCGTTTTTTT
>JAGPDW010000135.1:0-8169 GCA_018057345.1 Bacteroidia bacterium
GCAAATTTGCCTTTTACCCAGTTGTAAAATGTAGGAAACTCCGTTACTGCCCTACTCACAACAAAATCATATTTGCCTTCTACTTTTTCGGCACGCTCGTGTTGAGCTGTTACGTTGCTTAGTTTTAAAGCGGCGGCAACTTCATTTACTACTTTTATTTTTTTACCAATACTATCCACCAAATGAAATTGTGTTTCGGGAAACATAATTGCTAATGGAATTCCCGGAAAGCCTCCGCCTGTGCCAACATCCAATATTTTTGTGCCCGGTGCAAATTGCAATACTTTGGCAATGCCTAACGAATGTAAAACATGGCGCTCGTAAAAATTATCCATGTCTTTACGCGAAATAACATTTATTTGCTCGTTCCAAAACGTATACAACTCTTTTAATTGCGCAAATTGTTCTACTTGCTGTTTGCTTAGATCAGGAAAATATGTCTGTATGAGTTCCATAGTGTTCATTTACTGTACTGCCGCGTGAGCGTCCCGATAGCTATCGGGAGTAGCGAAAAGCCCTGCTTGTAGCCAAAAGCGCGAAATGGCGCCCAAATAATTAGTAAAGATTTTAACCATAGAGAACATTGAGTACACATAGAGGTCATAGAGAAGCATGATCAGAAAATTATTTCTTATTGTGTTCAGAATTCTTTATTAGTTCAAATAAAAAATCTCTTGCTCTAAATAACTGAGCTTTGATGGTTCCTATAGGTAAATTCAATTTTTCCGAGATCTCTTCGTGACTCAATTCCTGAAAATAAAATAACTCTACTAACTCTTTGTACTTTGGTTTTAATTTATCAATAACCGCACGCACCATTTCTACCTTTTGTTTTTTAATGTAGAATTCTTCAGGATTTAAATGCGTACTTCTTACCAAATTACTGGCATCATAATCAGAATTCTCATTCCGCGTATCCATGCTGATGGTATTGCTCAGTTTTTTCTTGCGTAAAAAATCAATGGCATTATTACTGGCTATTTTAAACAACCAGGTACTAAACGCGTAATTTGGAGTGTACTGATCTAGTTTTTTAAAAGCTCGACCAAATGCTTCAATAGTCAAATCGTCGGCATCATCCTTATTGTTCACCATTTTGAGCATCATATAATAAACGCTCTCACGATAACGCTGTAAAAGTTCGGCGTAGGCCTTTTGATCGCCTTTTGATAAGGCAAGTTGAACCAACTTAAAATCGTAAACCCCTTTTGTGGTTAAATTATTTAGATTATCGTTTAGTTCGTCCACGTATTAGGCTTATAAAAGGCTTTTGCCAAGTGAAAGATAGGATAAATGAACAAAAGAAACAACTCGTAAATGAAGCTCATGGCCCATAAATCGGGCTCATTTAGCTTAATGGCGGCTTTTCTTATGACCAACCACTGGAAGATAACCTTTAAAAGTAAAAGTCCGGCCGCCAAAATTGCCGTATTGATTGAAAAGAATAATGGCAATAAACTCAACCAAAAAAGGTACTGCGAAAAGTAATTAAAGCCAATTTTGGCCTTGGTGCTTGCGCTGTAGAACGGCGATGTAGTAAGGTGCCTGGCCTTTTGGAGCTTCCATCCCTTAAAGTTTGTTTTTGCTTTTGAATAGGTAAAAGCCGTTTGCTGAATGCATGCGTTTACGTTAGTTTCGTTAGCCACTTGATTCACAAAAAGATCATCGTCGCCCGAATTTATATGGTAATGACTCGAAAATCCTTTATTCCTGTAAAATAGATCCTTTTTATAACCCAAATTACGGCCCACACCCATATAAGCCTTGCCTTTTAAGGCACTCGAGAGGTATTGAACAGCTATCATAAAGGTGTCGAAACGAATGAGTTTATTTAAAAAAGTGTCTTGTTTTTCGTAAGCACCGTATCCTAAAACAACCTCGCGCTCTTTATTAAAGCCTCGCGCCATTTCTTTAAGCCATTGATCGCTGCTTGGGTAACAATCGGCATCCATAAAAACCATGTTCTCGTATTGAGCGGCTTTTATTCCTACCAATACCGCAAACTTTTTACCATGTTTGTAATAACCATCTTCTTTAATAGTTACTTTTTTAAGATTGGGGAAGATCTGTGTGAACTCATCGATCACATTTTCGGTATTATCAAAGCTGCAATCATTAACTACGATCACTTCGTAATTTGGATAATCTTGCTGCAATACTTTTGGTAAGAATTCGGTAAGGTTCTCATCTTCATTTTTTGCACAAATGATAACACTCACGGGCTCCAAATTTGAATTTGTAGCCAGGCGCGAGCTCTTAAAAAAAGCGAGGCTCCAGTAATTTAAAATATAGTTGACAATGATCAAAACAAAACCAAATACGGCAATGAAAGAAGAAACCTGCAACCAGGGTTTTGTTATTAACTCTGAAATAAGCATAATTTACAAAGTTAGAGAGAGCGCTCCCTGCAATTAAGGTTATATTTGCTTTTATTAAACAAAGTAATTAACAATGCACCATTTCACAAGAGCCATTATTTTTGACATGGATGGCGTGATCATTGATAGCGAACCTTTGTGGCGCCGAGCAATGATGAAAGGATTTGCGGATTTTGGAGTGAAATTTAGCGAAGACGATTGTCGCAAAACAACAGGCATGAGGCTACATGAGGTGATTCATTATTGGGCCAAATTGTTTCCTGAAAAATTAACCGATGAGCATGCGGTAAATGTTGGGATTATTAATTCGTTGATAGAACTCATTAACGCCGAAGGAAAAGAAATGCCGGGGTTGAGAGAGGTACTTGAAGTTTTAAAGAGCCATCATTTAAAAATAGGACTTTGCACTTCTTCCGATCATATTTTGATCGACGCGGTTTTAAAAAAATTAAAGATCGAATCCTTTTTTGATGTGATAACTTCGGCACAATATTTAAAGTATGGTAAACCGCATCCGGAAGTGTATTTAGTCTGCGCCGAAAAATTAGATGTGCATCCAATGGATTGTTTGGTAATTGAAGATTCTTTTAATGGAATACTCGCAGCAAAAGCCGCGCAAATGCATGTATTAGCCTATCCCGATCATGAACACATAAACAATGTTAAATTCAATGTGGCTGATGGAATTATTACGCATTTAAACGAGGTAAAAAATTTTATAATCATCAACTAACACTTAAATTTACCTTTCTCTTTGTGAAATTTACATTACAACATAACGACCCCAATTCAAAAGCCCGCGCGGGTTTAATAGAAACCGATCATGGCCCAATTGAAACACCCATTTTTATGCCGGTGGGAACAGCAGGAACAGTAAAAGCAGTAAAGCAAACCGAATTAGAAACAGATATCAAAGCGCAAATTATTTTGGGGAATACTTACCATTTGTATTTGCGTCCGGGTTTAGACACTTTGCAAAAAGCAGGAGGCTTACATAAATTTAATTCGTGGAATAAACCAATTTTGACCGATAGCGGAGGTTATCAAATATTTTCTTTGACCGATCAGCGCAAGTTGAACGAAGAAGGTGCCACGTTTAAAAGTCATATCGACGGAAGTAAACATGTATTCACACCCGAAAATGTGATGGATACTCAGCGAATTATTGGCGCCGATATTATTATGGCATTTGACGAATGTACGCCCTACCCTTGCGAATACAAATACGCAAAAGATTCGATGGGTATGACACATCGTTGGTTAGATAGATGCATTAAACGTTTTAATGAAACCAAACCATTGTATGATTACGAACAAGTTCTGTTTCCTATTGTACAAGGAAGTGTGTATAAAGATCTTCGTAAAGAATCGGCAGAATATATTGCTTCCAAAAATTGCTTTGGAAATGCCATTGGCGGTTTAAGCGTGGGCGAGCCTGCCGAAGATATGTACGAAATGACAGATCTTGTATGTCAAGTTCTTCCAACGGATAAACCTCGCTATTTAATGGGCGTTGGAACTCCTGCCAATATTTTAGAATGTATTGCTTTGGGAATTGATATGTTTGATTGCGTAATGCCAACACGAAATGCGCGACATGGTTTGTTATTTACAAAAAACGGACTCATGAACATGCGCAACGAAAAATGGAAGAACGATTTTTCGGTAATAGAAGAAGATGGCGTCAGCGAAGTTGATACGCGTTATTCAAAAGCGTACTTAAGGCATTTATTAGTTTGTGGCGAGCAATTGGCCGCGCAAATTGCAAGCTGTCATAATTTGGCGTTCTATTTATGGTTGGTAAAAGAAGCGCGCCAACATATTGTTAAAGGAACTTTTGCCGAGTGGAAAAAAGAAATGGTTGTAAAGGTAGCGCAACGTTTATAAATGCTAACGATATTAGATAAATACATCTTAAAAAAGTTCTTCAAAACTTTTATTGTATCAATTACCTTGATACTGCTCATTTTTATTGTATTTGATATCAAAGAAAAAATTCCAACCTATACGCAAGGTAATATTCCCATTAGCGAGATCATTACCAATTATTATTTGATGTTCATTCCGTATTACGCTAATTTGTTCAGTCCACTGTTTACATTTATTGCCGTAATATTTTTTACAGCTAAGATGGCGCAACAAACCGAATTTGTTGCCATATTAAGTGCAGGCGCCAGTTTTGGAAGGATCATGAGGCCGTATTTGATTGGTTCGGGACTTATCGCTTTGGTTTCAATTACCGCCAATCATTTCTTTTTGCCCAAATTTACCAAGGTAAAAATTGCATTTGAAGATAAATGGATCAATAATAATTATGTGAACGATGAGAATAATATCCATAAAAAAATTGGTCCGAACCAAATTTTGTACATGCGCGATTATGATAACCGAATAAATACGGCCACAAAAATTAGTATCGAAAAGATCGTGAATAACAAACAAACCGATTTTTTGGAAGCGGAAAGCATGGTATGGGATAGTTTGAATAAAGAATGGACCTTGCTAATTGTTACCGAACGTAAACTAATTTTACAAGACCGATTAGATACCTTAAAGAATCAGAAGCCGCTTTATAGTCAAACTGTAAAAAATTATCCCAGCAAAAAATTAAAAATAGAATTTACTCCGGCCGATATGTGGCGTTACGAAAGTAAAGTGGAAGTAATGCCCTATTTTGAATTAAAGGAATATATTGCCCGAGAAACATTACGCGGATCTGATATGATCCCATTTTTTGAAGTGGAGAATTACCGACGCACCTCCTTCCCTATTGCCACCATTATTTTAACGGTGATGGGAGTTTCCATTTCTTCACGAAAGATCAGAGGTGGTGTTGGCTTGCAAATGGCTCTGGGCTTGCTTTTAAGCTGTATTTACATCATGCTGATGTATGTTTTTACAACCCTTGCTACAACCAGTGTTGCGCCTCCATTTATTGCAGTTTGGACACCTAATTTTATATTTACTTTCGTAGCTTTGTATTTCTATTCAAAAGCACAACGTTAAATGAAGTACTTAATTAAAAACATAAGCATAGTAAACGAAGGAGAGATCTTTACAAATGATGTATTGATCGACGGCGAGATCATTTCAAAAATTGATCGCACAATAGATAATGATACAAATGCTACCGAAATAAACGGCGAAGGTTTAGTTTTAATGCCCGGTGCTATTGACGATCAAGTGCATTTTAGAGAGCCCGGTTTAACACACAAAGGAGAAATTTATACCGAAGCAAAGGCGGCTGTGGCCGGTGGTGTTACCAGTTATATGGAACAGCCAAATACCAATCCTCCTGCAATTACGGTTGAAGAATTAGAAAAAAAATATACAAGAGCTTCACAATGCTCGTTAGCAAACTATTCGTTCTTGATGGGTACCACAAATAGTAATTACGATGAATTACAAAAGGTAGATTACTCGAAAGTGGCCGGCGTAAAAATATTTATGGGCTCCTCTACCGGAAATATGTTGGTAGACGATAAAAAAGCCTTGGAAAATGTATTTACTAATGTAAACGCTATTATTGTAACACATTGCGAAGACGATCCAATGATCAAGGAGCGCCAAAAACAATTAATAGAAGAATATGGCGAAGATCTTCCTGCTTACTTCCATCCTATCATTAGAAGTGAAGAAGCTTGTTTTAAGTCATCGTCGTTTGCAGTTGAATTGGCAAAAAAATGCAATACACGCCTACATGTTTTTCACGTATCTACCGCTAAAGAATTAAGCTTGTTCACCAATAAAATTCCATTAAAACAAAAACGCATTACCTCTGAAGTGTGTATCCATCATCTTTGGTTCAGTGATGATGATTATAGAACCAAAGGTAATTTCATTAAATGGAATCCTTCGGTAAAAACTACTTACGATCGCGCTAAGTTATTTGAAGCGATGTTAGATGGAACAATTGACGTTGTAGCAACCGATCATGCACCGCATACGTTTGAAGAAAAAAGTCAAGCGTATTTAAAGGCGCCAAGTGGCGGACCGCTTGTTCAGCATAGTGTTCAGGCCATGTTGGACTTTTATGATCAAAAGAAAATTAGTTTACCCATGATCGTGCAAAAAATGAGTCATAACGTGGCCGACCTCTTCAATATCGAAAAACGCGGTTATATTCGTGAAGGTTATTACGCCGATCTTGTGTTGGTTGATCTAAAAAAGTCACAAACGGTTTCAAAAGAAAATATTCTGTATCAATGTGGGTGGAGTCCCTTTGAAGGCCATACATTTAAAAGCAGTATTGCCAAAACATTTGTGAATGGCCATTTGGTATTTGACAATGGCAAATTTGATGAGAGTAAATTTGGAAAACGTTTGTTATTCAATCGCCCTAAATAAAGATCTGAACTGAAAATTGAACTTGGTACTTTTTAATATCCTTAACTAAAAAAATCTTAACCAATGATCATTTTTTCTTTAAATACAGTATTACCACATGTGGTAAGAACTGCAAAAAAGGCCGGCGAATTTATTCGTAGCGAGCGCTTAAAGTTCACTCCCGATAAAATTGAGATAAAAGGTCTTAATGATATGGTGAGCTACGTAGATAAAGGGGCTGAACAAATGATCGTTGAAGAGTTAAGGGAGATCTTACCCGAAGTAGGTTTTTTAGTAGAAGAAAATTCAGCCAAAGAAAATAAAGATTATAACTGGATAGTTGATCCACTGGACGGTACAACCAATTTCATTCATGGTATTCCTTGCTATGCAGTAAGTATAGCCTTAGAACATAAAGGCGAAATTATTCTGGGCGTTGTTTACGAAGTAGCCAAAAAAGAATGTTTCAGCGCGTATAAAGGCGGCGGTGCATTTTTAAATGAAACCCCTATAAAAGTTTCATCCAATAAAGATCTATCAGAAAGTTTAATTGGAACCGGATTTCCGATCTATAATTTTGATCGACAAGAAAATTATATAAATGTATTACGCGAATTAATGCAAAAAACACATGGTGTACGTAGAATTGGCGCCGCAGCTGCCGATCTTTGTTATTTGGCCGCCGGAAGATTAGACGCCTTTTACGAATACAATTTAAATCCATGGGATGTTGCAGCAGGCGTTTTAATTATTAAAGAAGCCGGCGGAACTGTTTGCGATTTTAAAGGCGAACAAAATTGGTTGTTTGGTAAAGAAATTATCGCAACAAATGGTTTGGTGGAAAAAGAATTCATGCAACTTGTACAAAAGCATTTTAATTGAGCCCTATCCAAAATAGAACGATCAATCTTTTTTTATGGGTGTTTACCCTTTCGGTAGCTTTTATATTAACGCTGCCTGTTTTAATTCAAGACGGCATGTTCATGGATGGTGTGCTTTATTCAGCAGTATCACACAATTTAGCAAATGGCATTGGCACATTTTGGTTCCCAAGTTTTAGTTTTAATAATTTAGCAGGAATTCAAAATTCATTTCACGAGCAACCGCCCTTGGTTTTTGGAATTCAAGCTTTGTTTTTTAAGCTTTTTGGTGATAGCATGTATGTAGAACGCTTTTATGTGTTCTTATGTTTACTCATTAATATTTTTCTCATTAAAAAATTATGGGAACTTTTTTTTAAAGGTGATGAGCACACCAAAGCGCTTTCGTGGTTACCGGTTTTGTTTTGGATAACCATTCCTGTTTGTTTTTGGTCGTTTAGCAATAATATGCATGAGAATACGGTGAGCATTTTTATTCTCGCCTCTATTATTTTTATTTTTAAAACAGTTCAAGATAAAAAACTTATACATCTTATTCTTGCTGGTGTATTTATTTTTCTGGCAAGTTTTTCTAAAGGCTTGCC
>JAGPDW010000136.1:0-8141 GCA_018057345.1 Bacteroidia bacterium
AACGCAAATGAACGAACCAATTTTAGTCGAGAATAAGGACCGCTTTGTACTATTCCCGATAAAATATAAAGATATCTGGGAGATGTATAAAAAGGCTGAAGCCAGTTTTTGGACAGCCGAAGAGATAGATCTTTCTGCTGATATTTCTGACTGGAATAATAAGCTTAACGATAATGAAAGACATTTCATTAAACACGTATTAGCATTTTTTGCAGCCAGCGACGGTATCGTTAACGAAAATCTTGCTATCAATTTCTTAAATGAGGTTCAATATCCCGAAGCACGTTGCTTCTATGGTTATCAGATCATGATGGAGAACATCCACTCTGAAACCTATTCCTTATTAATTGATTCATATATTAAAGACCCCGTTGAAAAAGACAGACTTCTGCATGCCGTGGATACTGTGCCTTGCGTGGGAGAAAAAGCAGAGTGGGCTTTGCGTTGGATCAATAATGGATCCTTTGCCGAACGCTTAATTGCTTTTGCGGCTGTTGAAGGTATTTTCTTCTCAGGTTCTTTCTGTTCCATATTTTGGCTTAAGAAGCGTGGCTTAATGCCCGGCTTAAGTTTTAGTAATGAGTTGATAAGTCGTGATGAGGGATTACATTGCGATTTTGCATGCTTATTATATGCGCAGCATCTAAAAAATCAGTTGCCACAAGAACAGGTAACTAAAATTATTACTGATGCTGTAATGATTGAAAAGAAATTTGTAGTTGACGCAATTCCGGTTAAGTTAATTGGAATGAACTCTGATTTGATGTGTCAATACATAGAATTCTGTGCCGATAGATTGTTGGTAGCCTTGGGTTGTAGCAAATATTACAATGCTTCAAACCCTTTTGATTTCATGGAAATGATCTCACTCCAAGGGAAGACCAACTTTTTTGAAAAACGTGTGGCCGAGTATCAAAAGGCCGGCGTTATGGGCAAAAGTGAAGAAAATAATGTGTTTAAGTTAGATGAAGACTTTTAAACGCATGGTGTTCGTCAGTTAATAATCCACGCCTATCTTACGATCCAAATCGTTTAGCAAGACAATCGTCTTGTACTGGAGGTTTTAGCCCCTAAACGTAAGTAAATCAGATAGATGTAATTAACCGAACGATTGTTAATTAAATTAAAATTGAAGAAATTAAAAGGGATATTCAGATTGTAACTTGTGTATTCCAAATAGATCAAAAAAACTCAAAAAACCAATAAAAAAACTTAAGGCGTATGTTTGTAATTAAAAGAGATGGCACCAGTGAGTCGGTTAAATTCGATAAGATCACTGCGCGAATTCAAAAGCTAAGCTATGGCTTAGATCCTGCACATGTGGATTCGATCCTGGTAGCGAAAAAAGTAATTGATGGTGTATACGATGGCGTAACAACATCCGAATTAGATAATCTTGCAGCTGAAACGGCAGCGGGTTTAACTTCGCGTCACCCCGATTACGCTTTATTGGCGTCACGCATTGCGGTTAGTAATCTACACAAGAATACAATTAAGTCATTCTCTAAAACAATTGAAGAACTTTATAATTATATCGATCCTAAAACAAACACGCGCGCATCATTAATTGCCGATGATGTTTATAAGATCGTAATGGACAATGCTCAGTTGTTAGATTCGTCTATTATATACGACCGTGATTTTGGTTATGATTATTTTGGATTTAAAACATTAGAACGTTCTTACTTATTAAAGATGCACGGTAAAGTTGCCGAGCGTCCGCAACACATGTTAATGCGTGTGGCCGTTGGTATCCACAAAAACGAAATTGAAAGTGCACTTACTACGTATAATATGATGAGCGAACGTTGGTTCACTCACGCAACGCCAACATTATTTAATGCAGGTACGCCAAAACCACAAATGAGTTCATGCTTCTTATTGCAAATGAAAGAAGACAGCATTGATGGAATTTACGATACATTAAAACAATGTGCTCGTATCTCTCAAAGTGCAGGTGGAATTGGAATAAGCATTCATAATGTACGTGCCACAGGTTCGTATATTAAAGGAACTAACGGAACTAGTAACGGAATTATTCCGATGCTAAAAGTGTTTAACGAAACAGCACGTTATGTAGATCAAGGTGGTGGAAAACGTAAAGGTTCTATCGCTGTGTATTTAGAGCCATGGCATGCTGATATTTACGATTTCTTAGATATTCGTAAAAATCATGGTAAAGAAGAAATGCGCGCGCGCGATCTATTTACTGCATTATGGATCCCCGATCTTTTTATGAAACGCGTAGAAGCAGAAGGCGATTGGAGTTTAATGTGCCCTAACGAATGTCCGGGCTTAAGTGATTGCCACAGCGAAGCATTTGAAGCATTATATACTAAATACGAAGCAGAAGGAAAATTCCGCAAGCAAATTAAAGCTCGCGAATTATGGGCTGCAATTATTGACGCGCAAATTGAAACAGGTAATCCATACATGTTATTTAAAGATGCCGCTAACTCAAAATCAAATCAACAGAATTTGGGAACTATTAAATCAAGTAACTTATGTACCGAGATTCTTGAGTACACAAGTGCTGATGAAGTTGCGGTTTGTAATTTAGCAAGTATTGCTCTCCCGCGTTTTGTGGATGAGAAAACCGGAACATTTGATCACAATAAATTATTTGAGATCACTTACGCGGCAACTCGTAACTTAAATAAAATCATTGATCGTAATTATTATCCAATTCCTGAAGCGCGTAATTCGAACATGCGTCACCGTCCAATAGGATTAGGTGTACAAGGTTTGGCTGATGCGTTTATTTTAATGCGCTATTCGTTTGAAAGCGAAGAAGCTAAAAAATTAAATTCAGAGATCTTTGAAACTATTTACTTTGCCGCATTAACAGCAAGTAAAGATCTTGCAAAATTAGATGGCGCTTACGAATCGTACGAAGGTTCGCCAATAAGCAAAGGTATTTTCCAACAAGATATGTGGAAGGTAACACCAAGCCCGCGTTGGGAGTGGGATGTGTTGCGCGAAGAAATTAAGCAATACGGTGTACGCAATTCCTTATTATTAGCACCAATGCCAACTGCTTCAACTTCTCAAATTTTAGGGAACAACGAGTGCTTTGAGCCATATACCAGCAATATTTACACTCGCCGTGTATTAAGCGGAGAGTTTGTGGTAGTGAACAAGCATTTATTGCGCGATCTTGTGAAACTTGGAATTTGGAATGAGAATTTAAAGAACAAGATAATTAGTGCAAACGGTTCGGTGCAAGATATTCCGGAAATCCCACAAAACATTAAAGAGATCTACAAAACAGTTTGGGAAATTAAACAACGTACTATAATTGATATGGCTGCCGATCGTGGAGCCTATATTGATCAATCGCAATCGTTGAATTTATTTATACAAGACGCCAACTTTGCAAAAATGAGTAGTGCACACTTTTACTCATGGAAAAAAGGATTAAAAACCGGCATGTATTACTTACGTACAAAAGCTGCGGCTGATGCTATTAAGTTTACAGTTGACCAAGGTGCTTTAACTAAACCAGCCATCTTAGGAAACGAAGATGCCTTATTAGTAGAGCGCGGACAAGAACACGTATTGAGTTTTGACGAACAACAAGCACAATTAGCATGCTCTCTGGATAATCCGGAGGATTGCGAAGCGTGTGGCTCGTAATAACAAAAAGAACGAATAATAAATGAAGAAGCTCTGCAGAAATGTGGGGCTTTTTTGGTTAACGAAGCCATGGAAAATGTATAGCATTTTAATGTCTGGATATTCGATGGATTGTTAAGGAAATTGATATGCTGTTGTATCCTCTTTCTTGATTATTATTTTATATGCTTAAAAAATATCTATTTCTGAGCGATAGATAAGCTGATTTATGGTTTTAAAGATAATTTACTTGAAAAGGGTAAGAATTAGGCAAAAAATTTTTGATTCTAAATTTTTTGATTTAATTTTATTTTGCCTTGAAAAGTAGGCAGTTAACAATGGTTTGAAATTAATTTAAATTAAAAATGAAGAAATTTTTCACGCTTTTTTTATTTGTAACAACAGCAAATATGTTTGCTCAGGGTCCGGTTATTGAAGGAACTTATGCGCCGGTTAGAAACACTTCGGTAAAACAAGTTTGGGATACAACTGATAACTCATTGGCCATCCCTTCCATTGGCCCAAATCAGGTGTGGGATTATACATTTGCGAATGGACAGTTTTTAAATGTGTGTGATACATTACCGTACAAAGTTTTGGATATCCAAACAACGCCGCACAAACAACATTTTCCTCAAGCTAACCTAGCTGGATTTTTGAGAACACCTTTCACGTTAAATGGAACAGACTCACTTTACAATTTCTGGGCGGTGAATCAAGCTTCCAATGGAACTTATTTGGTTGGTGGATTCAACGAGTCTTATATGCTCGATTCAACGATCATTTACTCAGATCCCGAATATTTTTCGCCACAGTTGATCTCTTATGGTGATGTGATCCAGGATACATCAGTATACGTTGGTTATGCAAAAAATGTGGGTGGTTTTAAAGCAAAAACTAAAGGGCGTAAGATAAAAACAACAACTTATGTTGGCTACGGAACATTAAAACTTCCAAATGGTACTTACAATAATGTGGCTTTGCTTCGCGAGAATAACAATCGCATCGACAGTATCTTTGTTGACCTTTTCAATACCAACAACTACACTTTCTTTACAGTAAACAGTGGTACATCAAAAGTATATCAGTTCTTAAGGAATAATACATTTGGTTCAAACTATTTGATGATGATGAATTGTAACCCGGCAAATACAATTTGTGAATTTGCATGGTACATGATACCGGTTGATATTGGTTCTATTAGTGGTACAGTTTTTACTAATACAACTGAAACTACACCCGTTACTTCAGGGGAGATGTATTTGTATCGCGAAAATTCAAACTTTGCAAAACACGATATCCTTGCAAAAACTCAATTGAATACCAATGGAACTTATCAATTCGACAGTATCCCATATGGTGAGTATCGTATTGCTGTTCGCCCAACACCTTCGGTTTATCCAAATTCATTGATCACCTATTTTGGAGATACAACCGATTGGATCAGTGCTACTGCTATCATTACAACAACTCTAACTTCTCCAGGACACAAAATACATTTGCACGGACATTTACCACCAAGTGGATCAAATAGTATTCATGGAACATTGATGCAGAATTTTGGCATTCAACGAAGCGCCAATGCCGACAACATGATGGCATCGAACCCAATTCCAGGCGTGGGAATTGTTGTAAAACGTAATCCCGGTTCTAGTACAGCGCGAACTGTTTTAACCGATTCAAATGGTGATTACGATCTAGGCTCTCTGGAAGATGGAGGTTATGTATTGTTTGTTGATATACCGGGAATGCACATGACGGGAACCTATTCGTTTAACGTAAGTGGCACGGCAAGCGTAACCGGCTTGAATTATACAGCAGGAACCGATTCTATTCACCCTGATAATTTACAGATCGGCATTAGAGAATTTAAAAATTCAAAAGGAGGATTCATGACAGCGTATCCAAATCCTTTTAATTCGCATGCAACTATTTTATTGGACCTTAAAGAATCAGGAGTTATGACCCTTGAGGTTTATAATTTGCTTGGAGAAAAAATATCTGTGCTTGATAAAGGACTAAAGCAACAAGGTACATACGCGTACACGTTTAGTGCTAAAAAGCTGAATTATAGTTCGGGAATTTACTTTGTAAAACTCACGATCGGCAATAAGACCGACGTTATAAAATTAATTCAAGAATAAGTATAGGGCAACCTTGTTCGGTTTAGGTAAATTGTGCCTAAACACTTCTATAGAATACGCAACAATTCGTAATATGGATTGGTAAGGTACTCCAATAAAAATCATAATTTGTATTTTTAGATACTAATTTGGCACACCAAGGAAATTTCCCTTCAAAAGTAAACTTTACGTTATCAATTCATGCAATAACGTTATCAAATGAGGTAAAACATACAAGTCTTTACATACAATACGTAAATTGGCTGCATCAAAACAAGTCCTATGCACAACACCGATGATAATGACCTTGAATCAAGAAAAGAAATAATTCAGGTATTAGTTGCAGCAGCATTTATAATTATTGTTATTACCGCTTGGGTAATGACGAGGTAGAAAATTTTGTTTAACGAGAATTTTATCGCCAACCTAAGGTTTAGCGTTTAGGAACTCACTGGATCTTAAACCGTATAGGCAAATTATAAAAAATATTCACGGCTACTCCGGTTTGCTTAGCAGGCTTCCAAATAGGCATTAATTTAACCAATCGTATTGCTTCTTTATCACACTCTGGGCAACCTGTAATTCCCTTTATAACATCTATATCAATTATTTCACCGGTCTTATAAATTAAAAGTTTCATGTAACAGGTTCCACTTATACCTGCATCACGCGCAGATTGCGGATATACAAAATTATTTTTGATGAATTCGTTAAGGGCAACAGGGCCTCCCGGAAACTCAGCTTGTTCTTCGGTGATGGTAAATACCTCAAGTTTTGAAATATCGAACTCAGTTTCTTTTTTAATTTTAATAGTATCTATTTGTGAAAAGGAATTGCAACAGGAGATCAATAAAGCGATTATAAAAACGTGTTTCATTTATCTAAGATACTTTTAATAAGTGAGTTCAAAGAGTCGCTTTTTAAAAGTGGTGAGGTTTCTTTTAAAAATGGAAGCTCGAATTGAGCTCCGTATATTCAGAATTAAACAGAGGCTTTATCCCGGTTATTTAACCCAAAATCATTAACAAATAGTAAGCTCTAAGTTAATTTTTGGTCTAAAATGAGGGTTAATTAACCGCAAAGTCCTTGATACGCGCGGATTTGAGCTAAATTGTTGAAAAACAGGACGTAACCATCAAAAAATTTTCAATTCAAGGTTTTTTGACTTATATTTGGGTTTGCTTGCCCTAAATGGGTAAAGCAGAAGAAAACTTTATTTAAATCGAATTAAAAATGAAAAAACTTTTTACAATTTTTCTTTTATATGCAACTTTTTGTACACAGGCACAAGGTCCTGTTATCGAAGCAACTTATTTTCCTGTTGTAAATACTAAGATCAAGCAGGTATGGGACATCACTACGGGCAGCTTAACTGTACCAGGTACTGGCGAGAATAAAGTTTGGGATTATCGCATCACAAATGGGCAATTTACAAATCCAATTGATACTACAGATTATGAGTTTCTGGATCCTTCTACATCGCCATACTCATCAATGTTTCCAAATGCAACGCATGTCACCTATATAAGCAATCCTCAAGGTGGTTTAGCAGATTCTATGTATGTTTTTTGGGAGATCAACTATGATGGCATGCATTACCTTGGTGGGTATAATGTAAAAACTCAGATTGATTCATCGTATATAAACACCAAAAAAGAATTTTACGCGCCGCTTACTGGTGGTTATCTTTCAAACTTTCACGACACAAGCTACGCGGTTGGTTATGCGGTAAACTATAATAACATGGGTTTTAGAGCAAAGATCAAATCGCAGAAAATTAAATTTAGTTACTATGCAGGCTTTGGAACTTTAAAGCTGCCAAATGGAACCTATAATAATGTAGCTTTACTCATTGAAAAAGCTAAAAAGATCGATAGTATTTTTATCGATTTTGCAAATAATGGCAATTATACATATGTTGGTCCGCCGCAAACTAGTTCAAGTACATATTACCAGTTTATGAGAAACAATACATTTGGATCAAATCTATTGGCATACATGGTAGGTAATTATAGCGGAACTGCAGTTGATTATGGCTGGTACACATTACCTGTTGATTTTGGTTCTATATCTGGAACAGCTTTCACAAGTACAACTGAAACTACACCAATAACGCAAGGTGAAGCTTATTTGTATCGCGAAAATTCAAACTTTACAAAGAACGATATTCTAGCTAAAGCAAAAATTAACTCAAGCGGTTATTATAATTTTGATAGTATTCCTTACGGGCTATATCGCATTGCGATCCGTCCTGATCCGGCACTTTATCCAACATCAATGATCACTTATGTTGGTGATACAACAAACTGGATCAATGCTTTAACAATTACAACAACAACATTAACCTCACCGGGGCATAACGTTCATGTGAAATCTCACCAAGCGCCATCAGGTACAAACAAT
>JAGPDW010000137.1:0-8034 GCA_018057345.1 Bacteroidia bacterium
CACAAAGTCATATCAAAGGTTTTCATTCCAGTTTATTAGAATATATTAAAAATACCGAAGCTTGCGAAACGCTTACAAAAAGCAAATTGTTTCGTCCACCCTACGGACAATTACGAAAAAGTCAGTATCGCGCTTTACTTAGAAAAAATTACAAAATTATTTTTTGGGATGTGATCAGTTACGATTATGAAAAAATAAGTGCTGAACAATGTTTGAAAAATGTTATACGTCATACAAAAGAAGGAAGCATTGTTCTTTTTCATGACAATATAAAAGCTGAAAATAATGTTAGATATGCGCTTACAAGAACACTGCAACATTTCTCAGAAAAGGGATTTAAGTTCAATTCAATTAGTACTCAGTAATAATTGAGCCAAGTTCTTCAAAATAAATAGATATATTTGAAAAAATTATATTATGGAAGTAAAAGATAGTAACGGGAACATCTTAAGCGATGGAGATTCGGTAACGCTTATCAAAGATCTTAAAGTAAAAGGATCTTCATTGGTATTAAAACGCGGTAAAGTTGCAAAAAACATCAAACTAACAGATGATCCGGATGAGATAGATTGTAAGTTAGATGGTACTAAAATTGTATTACGTACCGAGTTTGTAAAAAAGATCTAATCAACTTCGTAACCCATTGGGTCGAGGGTAATATCAAGATCTTCAACACCTGTATTCACTTCCAGGTCGTACACTGTGGTATTATTGCTCCTTTGAATTTTAAGCGCAAATGAGATCTTTGAAAGAGGATATTTTTTGCCCACTGCTTTTAATACGCGCTTTGGTATTTCAGAAGTTTTGATCTCCGTTTCTGTTTCTTTAAATGTACCATCAGGTAAGAACACTGCTATTTTATCTTTTCCTTCATCAACAAAACCCACTTCGTAGTGTGTTTGTGCAGTGCCTTCCCATCTAATATTATGAGCTGTTGGAAAGCGCTGAACAAAGGATCTTTTAATAGAAGCAGGAATTTCTATTCCGCCCGTAAAAGATAACATCATCACACTTACTATTATTGCCAAATACCTCATTACCTAAATTTTTTAAATCGTGTTTAATTAACCTTTAATAATAATATCATTATCAAGACATTACAAAATTATGAGCTAATAAGGAAGGGGTCGAGTGTTTTGAAGGGACAATATCAACAGGTCTTTGTGAACAAGCTCCTGTCAAGGATCCTGGTGCTTAAAATCCCTTGAATTCCTTTATAGACAATGGTTTCGGGATGGAATGAGTACTAAAAAAAGAAAATGGTGATCTTGTTTACAGGCATTTAGAAGCTTACTTGCTCACGAACCGAATCTGTCCTCGGTGTTTTTTGAAGTGATCGTCGAAGGTGTCAGGAACAACATCGATGATCTTATTATTGGATAGTATTTGCAGTTGCTTTAAATTAAATGTTCGTCCGTTAATGAATTTTTGATCGTAGCTTTTATATTTATCATTCTGCAAGCGGCCAAAAACCAATACCGAACGTGGGGGAATTGCAACACTTACTTTATTCGATGCACTATCCTCATCAGCAAAGGCCATCTCTTTGCCCCACTCTATTTCATCTGAAGAGTTTAAAATACACATTGACGGATGCGCATGGAATAATGAGAAAGTTCCAGAGTTCTCGGCGATCTCATATTTTACATAGATCGCTTTATCACTTTCGTTGATGATCACAAATTCCTCTATCCACGAACATCGTGTAAACACCAAACAAATTAGAATGAGCGTTGTATATAAGAATGGCTTCTTCATCTCTTCAAAATTACTCATAAACCAAAGGGAAAGCTACCTCTGCAAATGTTAATTTCAATTGACATTCTATCAATATTTAACTATATTTGGTAAACTAAACACCTGTTATGAAAAAATCTACGCGTTTAACAGTTTTGCTTTTTGTTCTTGTTGCTTTTACCAATTCATTCTTTGCACAAGCAGTCAAAAGCAAAAGTTCAAAATACCCAACATCATTCACCATCGATAAAGCTAGTTTTGACAAACTATTTACCTACAAAGTAAGTGAAGTAGCTAAAAGCAAAACAAACAAATACATCAATGGCTCAACCGTACTGCTTAATTCTGCTTTCATGGAGAATAAACAATTGAAGTTAAAGCTCAGCTATTTTAAGAACGCCGAACTATTTGTGCAGATCAATGGTAAGGACTCGAAGATCATTTACATCATGTCGAGCGATAACTCTATTTTTTATAATAGCAAAACAACTGATAAAGGTTTTATTTTAACTCAATGTCAAAAAGACGATATTCTATCTGAATAATATTTAAACACATTACAATGAAAAAAATTCTACTATCTATACTCAGCATTTGTTTTGCACATACAATGTATTCGCAAATTCCCATGTTGAATAGCAAGCCTTCTGTTATTCACAAAGTATTGTATCTTGATTTTGATGGGCAAGTTGTTATTGGAACGCCTTGGAATTCATCAACCAGCAATCCAACAATTACTGCTTTACCATCTACATTAAGTTCTGCGGCTATGCTTAATATTTGGAAACGCATGGCAGAAGATTTTATGCCATTTGACGTGAACTTAACAACCGATGTTGCCAAATTCAATGCGGCAACTCCTAACTCACGCATGCGAATTGTGATCACACCATCTAGCGCTTGGTATCCTTCATCAGTTGGTGGTGTTGCTTATTTGAATTCGTTTACCTGGGGCGGAAATCCTGACACACCATGTTGGGTATTTGAAAATGCTTTAGGTTACAGCGCTAAAAATTGCGCAGAAGCCGGATCGCATGAAGCAGGACACACTTTAAGTTTAAAACATCAAAGTATTTGGAACGGTTCGTGCGCAAAAACAGCCGAATATCATGGCGGCATAGGTTCCGGTGTTACAAGTTGGGCTCCAATTATGGGTGTGGGTTATTCAAAAAATGTTACTATTTGGCACAGAGGTACAAATTCCAATACATGTACAACTATTCAATTCGATCATGGATCAAATGGGATAACAGGTGCTGCATTTTTAAATTATACTCTAGACGATGTTGGAAACACCCTTGCCACAGGAAAAACGATCAATACAAATACAACTTTATTAGTTGATTCAGGAATGATAACCACTCCAACTGACGTTGACGTTTTTAAATTTAGTATTTGTAATAATCGTTACATGACCTTTAATATAAAACCATGGGCTTTGGATACAACTGCCGGGGTTTACGATGCGGCAGATCTCGACATACGTTTTCAATTATTCAACGCCACTACAACTGCTTCACTTGCTATTGACACACCATTGGCAAAACTCAATACCTTAGTTGGAATAAATTTACCGGCGGGTAGTTATTACTTTGTTATAGATGGTGGCGGATCGGCAAACTATTCTGATTACGGAAGTTTAGGAAGATATTATATGCGAATAACATCCAATAATATTCCTACAATTGCTTCGGCGTTTACAACAAACTCCGTATTGTGCAGTGGTACGCCAATAAATTTTACGGATGCATCAACGGGCAGCCCAAATACATGGAACTGGGCATTAACTGGCGCTTCACCCGCAACTTCTACTGTAAGCAATCCAAGTGCAACTTATAATACAGCAGGAATTTATACCGTATCGCTTGTTGCCACTAATGGTACTTTAACAAGCTGCGGGGTTACGCAAACTATAATGGTTAATGCATCGCCAACAATTTCAACTTTAAATTCATCACCAATTTGTGTAGGTAACAGCGCCAATATTTCTGCGAGCGGTGCTACATCATATGTTTGGAATACGAGTTCAACATCAGCAAGTATTGTGGTATCTCCTACTCTTACTACTACATATACGGTTACAGGTACAGTAGCAGGTTGCTCAAACACATCCACTTTAAATGTTTTAGTGCATCCTTTGCCAAATGTAACTGCTACAAGTATTAACTCACTTATTTGTGATGGCGAAGCTGCTGTGATCATCGCGGGAGGAGCTACTTCATATGTATGGAATACAAGTGCTACTTCACAAAGTATTACAGTTACTCCAACTGTTACAACTTTATATACTGTTACAGGAACAGATATCAACGGTTGCGTAAATACAGCCACTTATAATTTAATTGTTTCGTGGTGTGCAGGCGTTAACGAATTAAATCCTACTGATTCTGATTTCTCTATTTATCCAAATCCCAGTGAAGGCATGTTCTTTATAAAAACCTCATTAACTACCGAACATGACGTGATGATAGTTAATAGCCTTGGGCAAGTGATTCAAAAAACAAAATTAACTAGTGATTCAAAAGTTGATCTTACTAAAGAAACCAACGGAATTTACCAGATAATTATTTTAGATAATGGCAAAGCGGTATTCTCAACAAAAGTGATCAGGAATTAATTCTTGATCACCTTTTTTATTTCTGTTGAATTTCCTGATGTTATTTTAAGATAGTAAATACCTTTTGAGAGCTCCTTCAGGTCCACTTGATATGAGTTACCCGCAAAATATTTCCTTTGGATCATTCTTCCAGTTACATCAAGCAACTCCATAGTTTTATTTCCTGCTGTTGAAACTATAATATTAATTATTTCTTGTGTTGGATTTGGAAATATCTTTGTTTCGCTATTTAATGCTAGTTCATTTAATCCTACACATTGCGACACCTCAACTTGCGCGGTTGAAGTAGCAATACAATTATTTGCACCGGTATAGCTGACCGAATAAATATTGCTTGCAGCAGGACTCAATGTAAATGTTGACGCGAAAGAATTACTCGGGTTCCATGTATAACTTACCGCACCACTCACAGTAATTGTAGCAACATCTGTTACGCAAATACTTTGTGTAAGAGGCGTTATACTTACAGTAGGCAATGGTTCAACAGAAACTGTGATCACCGCAGTTGCAACACATCCCGTTGGGCCAAATCCGGAAACTGTATAGCTTGTATTTATTGTTGGGATAACATTAATCGTGGATGTAAGCGGCCCGGTATTCCAATTATACGCATCAGCACCACTTGCCGTTAATTTTACCGACGTTCCGGCGCACTGTGCTACAGTTCCTCCACTTATTGCTAAAGTTGGCGTATTCAAATTACAAGGCGCTGTAATAGAAAGATCATCCCATGATAAGAACCACGGGGTTGTATTTCCAATTGCCTTTATGGCTATATAATAATATCCTGAACTTGGTACTACAAACGTATTTGTTAATGGAAGATAGAACATGCTGGTTAAATTTGCAGTTGAGGTTTCGGAAGCAATATTCACCAATCCTGTTGTAGATTGTGATGTACCGTAATATATCGAAAATTCCGACCAACCATTTCCTCCATCAGTAACATAAAACACTTCGGCCGAATATGTAATTCCCGAATACAATTGTATTCCATTGGTAAAGAAGTGATCACCATTTGTGTTTGTTCCAAATTTAAACGCTGCAAATTTATTTCCTGAATTTGGATAACGATTGTTACTTGTCATGGATGTATATGTTTGGCAAATAGTTGTTGGATTTGATGCAGCCCATGAGCAATTTGGCAACATGTTGTTTAACTGCACGCTTTCAAATCCTTCAAAGTAAGGCGTAGTATTTGTAATTGATCCTACAGAAGTAATAGCAATTGGCGCTGTTGTATAACTTTGCGAACTATTAGTGCACGTAATTGTACAAATATACCACGTATTTGCGGTAACATTGGTTGCGGTAAATGGACTAACACTTGCTGTATTAATAGGAGAATAAGGTCCCGCTAATACAGATGCAGAACTCCAAACAAAACTTAAACCCGTTAATGAATACGTTGTACTTAAATTTAAATTGATATTACCACCCATACAAGCCAAAGAGGAAGAAGAAACAGCGGTATTTGCAGCAGGTGTTCCTGAGCAAGGTGCAGGAGGTGTCCATCTGTAAGTTAAATTTTGCGGCACAACATTATTTATACCAAACATACAGGTTACATTATTTGCAGTACCTGCACTAGATGTTTGCCAATTTACAAACGCGGGAACTTCTCTATTATTAAAATCCAAATTATTTGCTCCAACTAATCCTGTTTCGCTTGGTTGTGTATTAACGTTATTGGTACCACATTTTCCGTAGATGAGCTCAACTACATTAGTTGTTTCGTATAATTTAATTTGCAAGTTGATATAATCATCAATTCCTGTTCCATCATTACTATATCTACTCTGACGTTTCCACTGCATAGTAAAAACACGATTTGGTGTTGTGCCCGTGCATAAATAAGAAATGATACCGGGAACTGTAAATGTTGTTCCGTTGGCTGTAGCATTTGCTGAAATGGTAAGATTGGTTGCGCTAAATCCTGTAATGGTAGCTCCCCCCGGAATGCCCGTTCCGCTTATGGCATCACCAACACCAAATAATCCTAATGTTGTTGTATACGTTAAAGCGATCACATTACTTCCGTTTGTTACTGTTGCCGTGTGATAAGCCCCTAACTGCATATCTCCGCTTAAAATAGAAACTCCATCACCGTTACCACCCGAATTGCTTATGGGCGCAAAATTATCGTTAGGAAAATACGAACCAAAGGTGATCCAACCATTTGTGCTTACACCAACAGATGTATAGGTTGTATTATTATATAAAAAAGGAAAACCAATTGGGATATTACCGTATGCATTATCATCTTGAAAACCCTGCGCAACCACTGTTGAACCCGGCACATTCAATAATGTAAATGTTCCGATGAATTGACTAAAAACGTAATTAGCCACTTGTGCATGGCCAATAGTAAGAGTTAAAAAAATAATTAGCGAAAGGTATATTTTCTTCATGCGTTAGATCTTAAAATACAAGAATAAATATACAAATTTTTACGAATGCTTCCCTCTACTTTTTCAAATAGCTCCAGTTCAACACCTTGAGTGTTGCGCAAGTGCTCAGTAAAAAAATAACGATTTGAAGAGGGTAAGAAACAAAAACGGTTCCGACAAAGCCGGAACCGCTAAAATTAAACCAATAAATTTTACTACTCTTTAGGGAACACCATTAATTCCAGGTCACCATTCTTAAGCGTTTTTACTTGGTAAGACCATTTAACCAAAGGATACTTGAATGTAAGAATATTTCCATCTATCTCATAAGAATACTGCGGATCACAATAATGCACTCCTTTTTCTATAACAGTTCCTTTCGGATCCATGATGGCAGACTTTGTAACGTAACAAAAGTTCATCGCGCTTTTACCATTGAATTTAACATCAAATGGTGCTTTTCCGGATTCTGTTTTTCTTAAAACGATTTGTGTTGATCCAAGATCAGCATCGGAGAACCACTTATTCTTCTGCAGGGTTTTTTCAAGGTTTTGAGCAACACCTGTTACACACATTCCTGCAACCAAAGCAACTACTAAAAATATCTTTTTCATATGTTGTTGTTTTTTATTTTAATAAAGTTACGTGTCCTGTTTTGGTATGTTTTTTACCATCCAATGAAGTATAGTTGATCAAGTATGTATATACATCTTGTTTCGCATCTGTACCTTTGAAAGTTCCATCCCAACCTTTTAATTGATCTTGTGAAGTGTATAATTTCTCTCCCCAACGATCAAATATGATCATTTCTACTTTATTTAAACCAGTTCCGTATACTAAGAACACATCGTTCTTGCCATCGGCATTTGGTGTAAATACAGTTGGAATATAGATGTTATGATCTTTAGTAACTTCAACACAAACCTCATCAACACGAATACAGCCTTCAGCAGAAGTAGCTTGTATTTTATAACATCCCGAATTCTTTGGCATTATTTGTGTTACCGGACAATCCTTACAAAGAATTTCTTCGCCCGAGATCCATTTAAGAGTACCTGTACCTGAACCATTTAAATACATTGGTTCATCAAGGTTAATGATCATGTCTTCACCCGCATTTACATCAGGTAATGGATTTACCTTTATCTGAACTGTTGCTGTGCGAGTACAATTTCCATCTTGAGAAACTTGCACAGTATAAACAGTGGTTTTAACCGGCTGTGCATATGGTTCCTGAATGCTCGCATTATTTAAACTTTCTGCAGGCAACCATAAGAATGTGTTAGCACC
>JAGPDW010000138.1:0-7962 GCA_018057345.1 Bacteroidia bacterium
GTTTGGAACACAAGAAGGTTTGAATAGATATGACGGTTATAAGATAAAGATCTATAAACATGAGCCAAACAAGAGTAACTCTCTTTCTTATTCGGAAGTAAATTGTTTGCTTGAACTTAAGAATAACACAATGTTAGTAGGTACCCCTAATGGTGTGAATTTTTTGAGTTTAACTAATGATAGTATTTATCGGTTGATATTTGACACAAAGGATTATAATGCGAAAGAAAATCATGTTACCGTCATCAAACAAATTGATGAAACCGAAGTTGCTATTGGCACACGTAACGGAATAGTTATTTGCAACATCAATAAAAAGGATTTTAAATACTTTCCATTTAGTATTGACGATGAAGTTTTGGTTAAGGATATAGAAGTTGATAAGGGTAGACTTTTGATAGCGACGTTAAAAAAAGGGCTATGGACATTAGATCTTAATAGTAAAAAATTTGGAAGGGTAACTTTTGCTGATGAAGAAAAGGTTTCTGAAGGTGTTTTAGGATTAGAGTCCATAAACAAACTGTGTTTGTATGGCGGTAATCTTTACTTGGCAACCGACGGAGCCGGAGTTTATAAAGTTGACCCAAAAACATTTTTAATCGAAGGGCAAAAAAAATTCAAGTTAAATTATAGCGATAGAAACCATATTAAAGATTTCCTAATAAAAGAAGGTACAGTATATTGTGGAACTGGAAGTGGGTTTGTAACATACAATCTTCTAAATGGAGACACTGCTATTTACGTGAAGAGTTCAGAGAATAATAATTCTCTTAGCGATAATAAAGTTACCGCTGTATACATAGATCGGAATGAGAATTTATGGCTTGGAACCTTTATTGGTGGAGTTAATGTTTCCTTCAAAAGCTCTCAAAAATTTGTTAATCAATTCAAGTACCGATTAAACAGTTTCAAAAATTTATTTTTGACTTTCCAGGATAATCAAGGTAACGTATGGTTATGCGGTGACCGCAAGTTAAGCATGCTTCCAAAAGGTCAAAAGGAGTTTAAGTCGTACGATCATGTGGTGGGTTATTTTGATGCACTTGCTGTTTATCAAGAAAGCAACTCAATATACTGGTTCGGTACTTATGGAGATGGGTTAAAACGTTATGATATATCAACAAATAAAGTAACCCCATTTCTTTCCGATAAAAATGGAGGAACGGTACTTTCAATTCTTCGAGTAGATGATTATTTGTTAGTGGCAGCGTTTGGTGATGGTTTATTTAAAATAGATCTTAACTCGAACACTAAAACGCAGTATGCGGAGCAAGATGGTTTAGATAATTTAAATTTAACTAGTTTGTTCTTGGATAAAAACAATACAATATGGATATTAACCGATGGAGGTGGTATTTACAATATTGAAAATTTTTCAAAAACAGACGGAAAGTTTAAGTTAATAAAACATCACTCTAATAGTACAAAAGAATCAAGCATCCCTTCAGATGTTGTTTATTCAATGAATCAAGATAATAATGGGAGTTTATGGTTCGGAACAAATAGTGGTTTATCTAGATTTGATGGCAAATCTTTCAGAAACTATTATGAAGGAGATGGTTTGGCAAACACATTCATATATTCAATCTTAAAGGACAGCACAGGACGTTTTTGGATGAGCACCAACAAAGGAATAACTGCATTTAATCCAATGGAATCAAATAAACCATTCTTTAAAAACTATAATCTTAAAGATGGGTTAACTAATACGGAACACAATATAGGGGCGGCCAGTTCTTCAGCCCTTGGGAATATTTTGTTCGGCGGGCCTAACGGGTATAATATTTTTAGGCCAAGTCAGGTCAAGGATAATCTACATGTTCCGCCTGTTTATATTGTATCTTATAAGCGATCGGGTAAGGATATTCCTATCGATTCTAACTTAATTTATAAAAAGCACATTAAGTTAAGCTGGCGCGAGAATTACTTTCAATTAGAAGTGGTGGCTCTGGATTTTATTGATCCCGAAAAAAATCTTTTTAAGTACAAACTTGAGGGATATGACAACGATTGGTCGGAGCCGAGTACCGTTCGGTATATTTCTTATACCGAATTACCAGGAGGAACATATACTTTGAAAATAAAGGCAAGTAACAGCGATGGCGTTTGGAATGAAACACCTTATGAACTTGTAATTACTATAGTTCCACCGTTTTGGAAAACTACTTGGTTTTATGTAGTTGTAGTTATTGTTGGTACAGGCTTAGTTGTAATGTTTACGCAGTGGCGAACCCGAAAGATCAAGGAAGAGAATAAAATTCTTGAGCATAAGGTTGCAGAACGTACGCGCGAATTGGCCGAGAAAAATCGTGATATCACAAGTAGTATTGAGTATGCAAAACGTATTCAAGAAGCTATTTTGCCCTCAAAGGATTATATTTTCTCAAAACTGGAAAGAGCCTTCATTCTGTATAAGCCTAAGGATATTGTAAGTGGCGATTTTTATTGGTTTGGTGAAAAAAATGGATGGAAGATATTTGCAGTGGTAGATTGCACAGGCCACGGTGTGCCTGGTGCTTTTATGAGTATGATAGGTCACAATCTTATGCATCAGATTATTCAAGAAAAAGGAATTACCGATCCCGGAGATATATTGAATAGTTTGCATAAAGGAGTTCAGGAGTCGTTAAGGCAGGGTAATAATGAAATTAACACGAACGATGGTATGGACGTTTCTATTATTGCTTTAAACAACAATAAAAAAACAGCCACATGGGCAGGAGCAAACAGGCCATTGATCATTATTTCTAATGATGGTGAGTTTTCAAAGATCGACGGAAATAAATATCCAATAGGAGGTTCACAATTTGACATCAAACGTGAGTTCACTACAAAAACGATTGAGTTAAATAAACCTTCTATGGCCTATTTATCTTCAGACGGTTATGCCGATCAATTTGGAGGGGATAATGGAAAAAAATTCATGGTGCGCAGGTTTCATGATCTTTTAATGGAGATCCATTTAAAAGACATGGACACTCAGCGCGAATTGTTAAATGCAGCTTTTGAGGGGTGGAGAAAAGATCACGAGCAGATAGATGACGTTTTAGTTGTAGGTGTTGCTTTATAAGAAAAAAGTACTATTTTTGTGTATAAATCAGGTGGTTTTAAACCTTTTAGTTTTATAACCATCAAATTAATAAAAACATGAGATCATTTAATTTTATATTTTCTGTAATGGTTGGAGCAGCTATTACACTAACTTCTTGTCACAAAAAAGAAACAGTAGAAGTTGATAACGAAACTCAATCAGTAGTAGATAATGCCGTTGCAGAGCAAGAATTCATGAGTATGGTTCCTGCTGTAAATAGCGTTGCTATTAAAACAAAGGGAACGGGAGCAGATCCTAACAAGTCGGCTGTTGTAGCTTGCGATTCGCTTCACATTGTTTCAGGAGATACACTTTGGGCATCACCAACTCACGTTCATCCCACCTATTCTTTAACCTTAGCCGGTAGTTCTAGTTGCTCACCTATTCCAGATTCTAAACTTAGAGAAGGAATAATGTTTATTACCTTCTATGGTAAAGTAAAAACAGCAGGCAGCCGCATGAAGATTGTTTTAGCTGGTTATAAAGCGGCAAATACAGATCCTGCAAAAAAGATTAGTTATCAGTGCGATAGTATTGTTGTTAAGACTGTATCTAACAACCCAACTACAGATATCAGAATATTTAACGTTAAGATCTATAATGGAAAATGTGTTGGCCCAACTAATAATTGGACTACATTGTATAGCACTGACAGAACGATCACTCACAATATGGCTACCGATGAGATTTCGATTTATGGAACATCAAACGGAACCAATCGTTTAAATCGTACTTTCACTGTTGATGTACCTCAAAGCTCCCCTTTGGTAAAAAAGGCATCATGTCAGTTCATTTCTTCAGGCATTCTTAATTTAACACCAGACGGATTCAAAACTAGAACGGTTGATTATGGTAATGGGAATTGTGACGACGATGCAACTTTCTCAGTAAATGGTAACACTGTTGCTTTTAAATTAAAATAAGACGATATTTCCAAACGGAATGAAAGAGGTTTTTGAGATATATGAAAAAATGGAACGCAATAACATATTGCTTTCATTCAAAGGAGAAGTAACCTCAGATCTTCTAACATCCATACTCCAGATAATGGAGAATAAAATGGCTGATCTTCAGGAAGAGCCTAAAATGAAGAAAAAGGTTTACAACGTTCTTGTAGAATGTCTTCAAAACCTTTATCATCATATGGACGAAGTGCCAGATGCAAGAGAGCAAAAGTTAAAATCGGCTATTTTCATGATCGGCAAACTTGATAGTCTTTACACTATTTTTACCGGAAACTATATTTTAAACGAGAATATCACCGGGTTAAAAGGACGTTTGGATAAGGTTAATTCTTTGAATAAAGAAGAACTCAAACACTACTATAAAGAAGTGCTGAATAACGGAGAAATGTCTCTTAAAGGCGGCGGTGGTTTAGGAATGATAGATATAGCTCGTAAAACAGGTGAAAAAATTGAGTATAATTTTTTGGAGATTAACGATAAAATATCTTTCTTTACGCTCAATATTAAAGTAACTACACAAAATTAATATAAATAACTATGGATAATTACAAAATAGAAGGTTCGCCAAAAACACCATCAATTACATTTGATCTTGGTACTGGCGTATTGGAAATTAAAGGGCGTTCTATCCCTGAAAATTCAATTGAATTTTACAAACCTTTGGTTGATTCTTTAGATAAGTATTCTTCTTCATCTAAGCCTGCAACAACCGTAAATGTTCAGCTAGAGTATTTCAATACTTCATCTTCAAAATGTATACTTGATGTTTTCAAGAAATTAGAAAGCATCCACAAAGGAGGTAGCGCTGTTACAATTAACTGGCACTATGAAGAAGATGATGAGGATATGCTAGAGGCAGGTGAAGATTATCAAGCTATCATCAACGTGCCATTTAAAATGGTAATGGTTAACGAGTAATTTTAACCTAATTAAATAAAATTCCCCCCTCTAAAAACAACCGTTTTTAGAGGGTTTTTTATTATATTTGTACCCTTAATTTTTTAAATCATACTATGTCGAAGATCACAGAAATTTTAGGTTCAAAGGCTGATGGATTATTGAACCATACCTGTAAAACCATTTCAAAAGACCAAATACATTTACCGGGTTCTGACTTTGTTGACCGCATCTTCTCGATTAGTAATCGCAACCCTCAGGTTTTAAAAAGCCTTAATCAACTATACAATACTGGTCGTTTAGCCAACTCAGGTTACATGAGTATTTTACCGGTTGACCAAGGAATTGAACATAGCGCAGGTGCATCTTTTGCGCCAAATCCAATGTATTTTGATAGCGAGAATATAGTGAAGCTAGCTGTTGAAGGCGGCTGCAATGCTGTAGCCTCAACCTACGGAGTTTTAGCTTCAGTTTCGCGTAAATATGCCCATAAGATTCCATTTATAGTAAAGATAAATCATAACGAATTCCTTTCTTATCCTAACAAATTTGATCAGATAATGTTCGGAAGCATAAAAGAGGCCTGGAATATGGGCGCAACAGCTGTAGGAGCCACAATTTACTTCGGTTCTGCTGAATCTTCGCGCCAAATTGTTGAGGTTGCGAAAGCCTTCGAAATGGCACATGAACTAGGAATGGCAACCGTTTTATGGTGTTATACACGCAATAATGCTTTTAAAAAGGACGGGATAGATTATCATACTGCAGTTGACCTTTCATCGCAGGCTAACCATTTGGGCGTTACTATACAAGCTGATATTATTAAACAAAAACTTTCTGACAAAAACGGTGGATACACTGCCGTTGGACATGGTAAAACTCATCCAAAAGTGTATTCGGAATTAACTACCGATCATCCAATTGATCTTTGTCGTTATCAGGTAGCAAATTGCTATATGGGTCGTATGGGTTTAATTAATAGTGGTGGAGAAAGTAAAGGCGCAAGCGACTTAGCTGAAGCTATTGAAACTGCGGTAATTAATAAACGCGGTGGTGGGCAAGGATTAATAAGTGGACGTAAAGCTTTTCAAAAGCCGATAAAAGAGGGAATTGGCTTATTGAACAGTATCCAAGACGTTTATTTGGATAAAACGATCACAATAGCATAAGAGTGTTTAAAATTACGAGTGTAAATTCTACATTCATAATTCATAATTTATAATTAAAAACATGGGTTGGTTTAAACGATTAAAAGAAGGAATTACAACAAGCACTACTGAGAAGAAGGAAACTCCTGAAGGATTGTGGTATAAATGCCCTTCGTGTAAAAAGATAAATACAGCTCAAGATCATTCGGCTCATAAATATGTGTGCATTGATTGTGGTCATCACGAACGCATTTCAAGCAAAGAATATTTCGAGATCATTTTTGATGAGAACAAGTTCACGGAACTTCATGAGAATTTAGTGAGTGGAGATCCGCTTGACTTTACCGATACAAAAAAATACACAGATCGTTTAACTGATACCATTAGAAAAACCGGATTAAAGGATGCTTTAAGAAGCGCGTATGGTAAAGTTAACGGAGAGGACCTGGTTATTTGCTGTATGGATTTTACTTTCATTGGAGGAAGCATGGGGAGTGTAGTAGGCGAGAAGATAGCACGCGCTATTGACTTTTGCATCAAAACAAAAGCGCCTTTACTCATTATTTCAAAAAGTGGTGGAGCCCGTATGATGGAAGCAGCATTTTCATTAATGCAAATGGCTAAAACATCTGCAAAATTGAGTCAATTAGCACAAAATCATCTTCCATATATATCATTGCTTACAGATCCAACAACGGGTGGTGTAACTGCTAGTTATGCAATGTTAGGAGACCTCAATATAGCTGAACCTCATAGCTTGATAGGGTTTGCAGGGCCTCGTGTTGTGAAGGAAACAATTGGTAAAGACCTTCCTAAAGGCTTTCAAACAGCCGAATTCGTTCTAGAGCACGGATTTATTGATAAGATCATCCCACGTACCGAATTGAAAGAGAAACTGAGCTCAATATTAAAGATGTTGAAGAATTAACCTTCTTATCAAATTTATTTTACTCGTCCGATCAAGATCTTTTATCCTATTTTTGTAGACCTAAAAATTTTAAAATGTTTTAGAAACCTGATTTACAGTTTATTACAGCTCGTTTTTTCTCTATTTATAACAAGTATAAATTAGCGTTTTTAACAGATGAGTGTGTGTAATTGAGTGACGAAAAAATGCTGTTAATTTGGAAGCAACTCCTATTTTCCCTACTTTTGTAGCAAATCTGCTAAAAGCAAATTTAATTAACCAAAAAAACAAATATGAAGAAATCAGTTCTAATTGTACCAGCATTGTTTATGTCAATGTTTACGTACGCCCAGGGGTCACACAGCGTTGCCTGTACAAGTGACGATCCTGTATTAAACAGAAAGGGTCACGCCATTTTACCAAAGGCGGGTGATATTGCATTAGGATTTAATGCTATTCCAGCTCTCGACCTAGCTTTTAATTCTCTACGTTATGTAAGTATCATGGGTAACAGTGCTCCTGTTGCAGCTAACGTGGCAGCTCCAACAAATCAGTATGTACAAGGATCTAACAATCAAATTGTAGGAAAGTACTTTTTAACTGATAAAACAGCTATCCGCGCAAAAGTTGGATACAATACTTTGTCGGGTTCTATGGTTAACCGCGTGCAAGATGCTGAGGCAATGTACAACGCAACTTTAGGAACTGCAGAAGATATCGCAGCTGCTACTCTTCTTCGTGTTGAGGATAAATTAAAATATTCAAAAAGCAACATCATGATCACTGCTGGATATGAAATGAGAAGAGGATACCGTCGCCTTCAGGGTGTTTACGGTGCTGAGATCGGAATTGGTGGAACTTCAGCTCGTCAAAACGTTACTTATGGTAATGCTTTCTCTGATGTTTATAATGTTGAATATACATCTAACTTTAACGCTTTCACTACGCTTAATC
>JAGPDW010000139.1:0-7922 GCA_018057345.1 Bacteroidia bacterium
GATTGTCTTAAATAGGTTGTAGTGTTTGCATAATCAACATTTGCATACAAAGTGTCCCAGCGATCGCGAATGTTTTGAGCTTTATAAAAATAAGTAAAGCAAGTTAAAACAAGGATTAGTTTAAGCTTTGTAGAATTGTTCATAAGGCGTAAGTGTTAAAACGCTAAGATACTCAAATTTGGTCGATTCAAAAATCGATTTAATACACATAAATGATTCTTTAGAAACATTTATTAATGAATTTCTTCAGGCCCTTGTTAACTACGAGTGGACTTTCCAAAAATCCCATATGTCCATCGTGTTCTAAAACCAACACATGCTTATTTCGAATAGTTTCCGATTGCGCTAATAAACTTTCATAAGGTAAAATATTATCATGTTCGCCAATGATCATCATCACAGGGTAACTTACCATCCCTAAAATAATATCGCGGTTTGGTCTGTCTTTCATTCCTTCTAATGAGGCCACAGCGCCTTGTTTACTAACGCTTAAGGCAATTTTTGTAGCAAAAGAAACCTCGTCTTTTAAGTACTTTAAATTTTTTGTGGCAAATAAATTCTTAATAGTGTCTTTTGTGTAAACACGTTTATTTGCTTTCACTAATTTGATCGCACGGGCTCTGTCTTTCTTTTTTTCTTCCGAATCGGGTAGGGCGGTGGAGTGGCATAAACATAAGCCGCACAAATTTTCGGGAAATAATTCGGCAAATGCCAGAGTCGTGTAACCTCCCATGCTGTGACCAACGACCACATATTTTTTCAAACGTAAGCTATCCATTACTTTTTTCACGCATTTGGCCATTAATTCCATGCTGTGCACATACCCGTAACAAGCGGTTTGTCCGTGCCCCGGAAGATCAATGGCGATAACTCTAAAGGTTTTGGCTAATTCAGAAATGTTTTTCTCCCAAATTTCCTTTGATCCCAAATAACCGTGTAATAATACCACAACTCGGCCTTTTCCTTGGTCGGAAAAAGAAACAGTACCCTTTTTAAATGTGGTGGTTTTGATCATCTACTTCTCACTCATTTTTATGATCTCATTAAACTCATCTTCGGTTACCGCGCTTACCGAAAGCCTTGCCAAACGCAGCAATTGCATGGTTTTGAGCTTGGCATTCTTTTTAATATCCACCAGCGAAACCGGCATTTTAAGGGCTTTATACGGGCTAATTTGCACGGCCAACCAGGCAACTTCGTCGGTACTTGGATCCTGGAAGTGTTCTTTTACCAGCTTTGCTATCCCAACAATATTCAAACCTTCGTTGCTGTGGTAAAACAAGAGTAGATCGCCCTTTTTCATGGCCCTTAAATTGTTGCGAGCAGCGTAATTTCTAACCCCATCCCAGGTTGTAACCTTGTCTTTTACAAACTGTTCCCAACTGTACTTAAAGGGTTCTGATTTAACTAGCCAATAATTCATGTTTTTTGAGTGTTTAATGACTTTTTATTACCAAAGATAGAAATAAGCTCAAAACTATATTCCTAAAAATCTAATGTTTTAAAAACATGATTAAAATTAGGTAAAAATCGAAAAAAGAGCCGGAAAAATTTGATGGTTTTCATTAAAATATGCCTACATTTGTGGCCGAATTAAAAGTAGTTTTTCTCTTGAATATGATCTCTATATTGCCAAAGCCAGCGTACCTTAAGCAAGTATTTTTAATCGTTTTAGTTCTATTGCTTAGTATTAAAATGAAGGCGCATGAGCCAACAGAGCCGGATTCTTTGGAGCTTGTTAATGCAAAAACAACAACTGATCATAATAAAGCAGGCGATCACGGAAAACACGAAGAAAAAGTAAACATTCAAGAGGTAGCCTTTGATCACGTTCTTGATGCTCATTCTTGGCATTTATGGGGCGATCATGAACACCCGGTTTCTTTTCCATTACCGGTAATACTTAAAACAGATAAAGGGTTAGTATTCTTCTCTTCAGGCGAATTTCATCATGACACTCATGGTAAAGTTGTTGTAGAAAAAAATGGTGAACGTTTTGTTAATTATAAAGAAGATATTTACTACGCCAGCGAGTCGCAGAATGCCGAGGGTGAGTACGTAGAGTTTGCAGTTAACGAGAAAGGAAAGAACACTGTAACAAATAAAGCGCCCCTTGATTTTTCAATAACTAAAAATGCCGCTCAATTGATCTTCTCGGCACTTATACTTATATTTTTATTTACATCGATGGCATCTGCTTACAAAAAGACAGGTGTTACTTCAGCGCCAAAGGGTAAACAATCTTTTCTTGAGCCTTTTGTTGTTTTTGTTCGTGATGAGATCGCTAAAGCGAACATTGGACCAAAGTACGAAAAGTACGTACCTTATTTATTAACTGTATTCTTTATAATTTTAATTAATAATGTATTCGGACTTATACCAATAAGCGCAAATGTTACAGGTAATATTGCTTTTACGTTTGTGCTGTCTATCATCACTTTAATTGTTACAAATGTTAGTGCGAATAAAGCATATTGGGGGCACATCTTTTTACCCCCTGCCCCAAAAGCATTGTATCCAATTTTAATTCCAATCGAGATCGTGGGTATTTTCACTAAACCATTTGCCTTAATGATACGTTTGTTCGCAAACATGACCGCAGGCCACATTATTGTTATAAGCTTAGTTGGATTGATATTTGTTTTCGAAACATTATGGGTTTCTCCCGTTGCTGTAGCGTTTGCATTATTCATTGACATTCTAGAGTGTCTTGTAGCAGTTTTACAGGCTTATATATTTACATTATTAACTGCATTATTTATTGGCTCTGCGATGGTTGAACATCACCACGAAGATAAACATGAAGAAGCAGGAGCACATTAATCGATTTTTTGAACCAAAATAAAAACAAATAAAATGACAGGAAGTATCGCAGCAATCGGTGCAGGACTAGCAGCTATAGGCGCTGGTATCGGTATCGGACAAATTGGTGGACACGCAATGGATGCCATTGCACGTCAACCGGAAGCTCATGCAAAAATTCAAACTACTATGCTTATCGCAGCAGCCCTTGTTGAGGGTGCCGCTTTATTCGGTATTGTGGTTGCTTTATTGTAGTCAGCTTCTCCAAAAGAGTAATTAAGCCTTTTACGGTTGGTAAAAGGCTTAATTTTAAAAATTATTAGAAACAAAAATTAAATAAAATGAGTCTTTTTATTTTAGCATCGCTAGTAACCCCGGGAATAGGTCTTATTTTCTGGACCGCTATAGTTTTCTTGCTCCTATTAGGTATTCTTGGAAAGTTTGCATGGAAACCCATTTTGAACGCTATCAAAACCCGCGAAGAAGGAATTGAAAAAGCTTTAGGCGCTGCAGACACTGCGTTAAAGGAAGTACGTGAATTGAAATCAAATAACGATAAAATGTTGCTTGAAGCTCGTAACGAACGTGATGCACTAATGAAGGAAGCGCGCGAAACTAAAGAAAGTATTGTAGCTGAAGCAAAAAGCAAGGCGCAAAAAGATGCTGATCGCATAATGGCAAGTGCTCGTGAACAAATAATTAATGAAAAGAATGCGGCTGTTGCTGAACTAAAAAACCAAGTAGCTTCTTTATCTATTGAAATTGCTGAGAAGATCTTACGCAGCGATCTTTCAACAGATGAAAAACAAAAAGCGCTTGTAAGTAATTTAATGAAAGACGTTAACCTGAACTAAGAATGATCGTTGCCTCAAGATACGCTAAATCACTACTTGATCTTTCGCTTGAAAAAAAGCAGTTAGACGAGACAAGGAATGATATGAAGATCATTAAAACAGTTTGCGACCAAAATCGCGAACTTGTTACCCTTTTTAATAGCCCTGTTGTAAAAACAGATAAGAAGATCACGATCTTGAAAGATATTTTCGGAAAGAACATTTCTAAATTATCGTTGTCGTTCTTAACTCTTTTGGCAAATAAACGCCGCGAAGGATTTATACCTCAGATCGCCGCATCGTTTGACGAATTATATAAGAACAAAATGAATATCACCACCGCTGTAATTAAAACGGCAATTGGATTGGATGATAAATTAAAGAAACGTGTACTCGAGATCGTAAAACAAACCGCCGGAAATGGTGAGATCGAACTTATTGAAAAAGTGGATCCTTCCATCATTGGTGGATTTGTGCTTTCGATAAGCGATAGACAATTAGATGAAAGTGTAAAACATAAACTGACCGCACTCAAAAAGAATTTATTGGACAGTAAGTATATTAGTGTTAATTAAGAACCAAAAATAAAATGGCTGAAATTAAACCGGCAGAAGTATCTGCAATTTTAAGACAACAATTAGCGGGCTTTAAAAGCGAGGCTGAATTGGAAGAGGTAGGAACCGTATTACAAGTGGGTGACGGTATTGCTCGTATCTATGGATTATCAAAAGTTCAATCGGGTGAGTTGATCGAATTTGAAACAGGCTTACAAGCTATTGTATTAAATCTTGAAGAAGATAATATTGGTGCCGTATTATTAGGTCCTAGCGTTGGTATCAACGAAGGAAGTCCGGTAAAACGTACAGGTAAAATTGCCTCTTTAAAAGTTGGAGAAGGAATGTTAGGTCGTGTGGTTGATACGTTAGGAAATCCAATTGATGGAAAAGGACCAATAAAAGGTGAAACTTACGAAATGCCAATTGAGCGTAAGGCTCCGGGTGTAATTTTTCGTCAGCCGGTAAATGAGCCTTTGCAAACTGGTATTAAAGCTATCGATGCCATGATCCCTATTGGCCGCGGACAACGGGAGCTTGTAATTGGAGATCGTCAAACCGGAAAAACAGCGGTTTGTATTGACACCATCATTAATCAAAAAGAATTTTACGAAGCAGGCAAGCCTGTGTTTTGTATATATGTAGCTATTGGTCAAAAAGCATCAACAGTTGCGAACGTTGTTCGTGTGTTAGAAGAAAACGGTGCAATGGCCTATACAGTTATTGTAGCTGCAAGCGCCTCTGATCCTGCTCCATTACAATTTTATGCGCCGTTTGCCGGTGCTGCTATCGGCGAATTTTTCCGCGATACCGGTCGCCCTGCTTTGATCGTATATGATGATCTTTCAAAACAAGCGGTTGCTTATCGTGAAGTATCTTTATTGTTACGTCGCCCTCCGGGACGTGAAGCATATCCTGGTGACGTATTTTATTTGCACAGTAGATTATTAGAGCGTGCCGCAAAAGTTAACGGTAACGACGAGATCGCTAAGAACATGAACGACCTTCCTGAATCTATCAAGCATTTAGTAAAAGGTGGTGGATCATTAACCGCATTACCTATCATTGAAACGCAAGCTGGTGACGTATCTGCGTATATTCCAACCAACGTAATTTCAATTACCGATGGACAGATATTCCTTGAGTCGAATTTATTTAAC
Source organism: Bacteroidia bacterium (assembly GCA_018057345.1). Lineage (GTDB taxonomy): Bacteria > Bacteroidota > Bacteroidia > B-17B0 > Aurantibacillaceae > Aurantibacillus. The sequence goes on from JAGPDW010000139.1 coordinate 5,350, forward strand.
TCAGGTGTTCGTCCTGCTATTAACGTAGGTATCTCGGTATCTCGCGTGGGTGGTAATGCTCAGATCAAATCAATGAAAAAAGTTGCCGGTACTTTAAAATTAGATCAAGCTCAATACCGTGAGTTAGAGGCGTTCTCTAAATTTGGTTCTGACCTAGATGCTGCAACAAAATCTATTTTGGATAAAGGTTCTCGTAACGTGGAAGTGTTGAAACAAGCACAATTCTCGCCTTTACGTGTAGAGCAACAAATTGCGATCATTTACTTAGGAACTAAAAATTTAATGAAATCAGTTCCAATAAATAAAGTAAAGGAATTTGAAAAAGAATTTTTGGATTCGATGGAGCGTAAATATAAATCAACGCTTGATGCATTAAAAGCAGGTCAGTTCACTAATGAGATCACAGATGCGATCGAAGCATGTGCTAAGGATCTAATGGGAAAATATAATTAATTACTGAATTAGTGAATAAGTGAAGTGGTGAGTTAATTCACCATCTCACAAATTCACCAACTCAAACTTAATAAGATGCCAAATTTAAAAGAGGTTCGAAATAGGATAGTATCAGTTGGTTCAACCATGCAGATTACAAGCGCCATGAAGATGGTGAGTGCTGCTAAATTGAAACGCGCACAGGATGCCGTTGTTCAAATGCGCCCTTATGCTAATAAATTGAAAGAGATCCTTGAGAATGTAAGCGCTAGCGTAGATGCAAGCGAAAATAAGTTCGCAAGAAAAGGCGCTGTAAAAAGTGTGCTTATTGTTCCTATCTCTTCTAATCGTGGTTTGGCTGGTGCTTTCAACTCAAGCATCATCAAAAAAACCTGGACCATCATTAACGAATTAAAAGATATGAGTATTACGGTAATACCCGTAGGTAAAAAAGCTTACGATGTATTCAACAGAACTCAATACAATATTCATGGTAGCGATATCCCTGATCATGGAAATGATCTTTTCAATAAACTAACGTTTGAAAATGTAGCACCGTTCGCCGATAGCATTATAAATGCTTATGCAGACAAGCAGTTCGATAAAGTGATCATCGTTTATAATCAATTTAAGAATGCAGCTGTTCAAATTCCAACCGAAGAGCAATTATTACCATTAGAAGCTCCAAAAGCAGATACTACTAAGAAAAAAGCTGATTACGATTTTGAACCAGGAACTGAATATATTATCAATGAATTAATTCCGCGTTCGATAAGGACACAATTTTACAAAGCATTATTAGATTCGTTTGCAAGTGAGCACGGAGCGCGTATGACTGCAATGCATAAAGCAACAGATAACGCAACCGCAATGCAAAAAGAATTAAAAATTACGTATAATAAAGCCCGCCAGGCTTCTATCACCAAAGAGATCCTTGAGATCGTTTCAGGTGCAGAAGCTCTGAACGGATAAAAATAATTGTATAATCCCGTAAGATTATGCGAATGCTGTTGCAATTCCTCTTTTGGAATTCTGGCTTAACCTCCCAACAACATTTCATAGTCTTACACTAAACAGAAAGAGAGAAGACCTATGAAGTTATCCATGTTTAAATTTAACCTGCCAAAAGAATTATTGGCAGAGTATCCGGCAAAGAACCGCGAAGATTCACGCTTAATGGTTGTTGAGCGCGCTACTGGAAAGATCCTACACAAAAAATTCAAAGATATATTAAGTTATTTTGACGAAGGTGATGTGATGATGTTGAACGACACTAAAGTATTTCCTGCCCGCATGTACGGTAATAAGGAAAAAACTGGCGCTAAGATCGAAGTGTTTTTGCTTCGCGAATTAAATACCGAAAGTCGTTTATGGGATGTATTGGTGGATCCGGCTCGTAAGATCCGTATCGGTAACAAATTATATTTTGGAGAGAATAACGATGCGTTAGTTGCTGAGGTAATTGATAATACTACATCGCGCGGACGTACACTGCGTTTTTTATATGATGGTAGTTATGAAGAGTTTCGCAAGATCCTTTATGACCTTGGAGAAACACCATTACCAAAATACATTAAACGTAAAGCCGAAGAATCGGATATTGAGCGTTATCAAACCGTATTCGCAAAAAATGAAGGTGCAGTAGCTGCTCCAACTGCAGGTTTACACTTTAGCCGCGAATTATTAAAGAAGTTGGAGATCAAAGGCGTGCAATTTGCACCATTAACGTTACATGTGGGTTTAGGAACCTTCCGTACAGTAGAGGTAGAAGATCTTACTAAGCACAAAATGGAAAGCGAAGAAGTATTGATCGGCAGCGATACTTGCAAAATGGTTAATTCTGCAAAGGAGAAAAAGAGAAAAGTATGTGCGGTTGGAACTACAGTAATGCGTGCGGTTGAATCGTCGGTATCTACAACAGGGCAATTAAATCCGTATGTGGGTTGGACAAACAAATTCATCTTCCCTCCGTACGACTTTAATGTTGCCAATTGTATGATAACTAACTTTCATATGCCAGAGAGTACGTTGTTAATGATGACTGCTGCTTTTGGTGGATATGATCTTGTTATGAAAGCATACAAAGAAGCTATCAAAGAAAAATATCGTTTCTATAGTTATGGAGATGCGATGTTGATCAT
>JAGPDW010000140.1:0-7888 GCA_018057345.1 Bacteroidia bacterium
GAAAATATTGCTTATGAAATTTTACCTGATAATGAAGAATTGATCAGAAATAAAGTAAAGGAATTTTCTTCAAAGGTAGATTTGCTAATTGTGAGCGGCGGAACCGGTTTCACAAAAAACGATCGTACCCCCGACACAATAAAACCTTTACTTGATGTGGAAATTCCGGGAATTATGGAATACGCACGTTGGTATGGACAGAACAGAACGCCTTATGCGATGTTTTCTAGAGGAATGGCCGGACTGATTGGTCATACTTTGGTATTAACCATGCCAGGCTCAACCAACGGAGTAAAAGAAACATTGGATGCACTTTTTCCTTATGTACTTCATAGTTTTAAAATGCTGAATACAAAAAAATAAATGCCTGTTGACTGGAAAAAATATAAACCATTACTTAAATACCATCGCATATTTGTACTATGTATCGTTTTTACATACATACTTATCAAATACAGTACAATGGGAAACAATGACCGATTTGAGAACGGACAATTGAAATATGTTGGAAGACACGAGAACGGATTCAATGAAGGCAGATGGATCTGGTATTATCCTAACGGAAGGCGGCAAATGGAAGGTGTTTTTATACACAGCAAGCGTAGCGGAAAATGGTTAATGTGGGATGAAAACGAAACACTAATAAATGAAAGATTTTACCAGAATGATAAATTGAACGGCCCTTTCAGCGATTGGTATGCTAACGGCAACAAAAAAAGTGAAGGCACTTTTTTGAATGATGCAATACAGGGAATATTAAAGGAGTATAATATAGACGGCACATTGAACAAAGAAGAACTATTTGAAAACGGTATTAAAAAAAAGAAATAATGACAATAACTGATTACGACAAGAATTACAAGATGTTTGAGAACATGGCTGTATGGGAAATTAAATCACTTGACCATTTTTTTGAAGATGATGAAATGCTTCAGAAGATTTTCAACGAAGAATACGGTTTTCCATATTCAGAGATGAATGAGAACAAGGACTCCTTTAAAGATACTCCCATCATGGTGGTAAGTAAAGTTCTTGACTATTTTGGAGATAAGACCTTCTTTATTTTCGAAAATAACAATAAACACCACAACGATCTTAAACAGATGCAGGACAAGAAGATCATTAACTTTGGTATTGATATCTATGTTTTGAATCCTACGCATATATATGCATTAATGATGGATAAGACCAGCGATCTTTCTAAGTATGATAATCTATGATGTTAAAGGAGATCAAAATAGGAGTAGTAACAATGTCTGACCGAGCTAGTGCCGGCGTGTATGAGGATATTTCCGGAAAAGCAATTATCGAAACACTTAACAGCTACATCAAAAATGAATGGACGCAAGTTTACCGATTGATAGCGGATGAACGAACAAAAATTGAAGAAACTCTTATTGAACTTTCCGATAAAGAAAAATGTTGTTTGATCGTAACTACAGGAGGAACAGGCCCGGCGTTAAGAGATGTTACACCGGAAGCAACCGAAGCCGTTTGCGATAAAATGATGCCGGGGTTTGGAGAATTAATGCGTCAGGTGAGTTTAAAATATGTGCCTACCGCCATATTATCAAGGCAAACTGCCGGCATTAGAGGAAATTGTCTTATCATCAATCTACCCGGAAAGCCTAGTTCTATTAAAGAATGTTTAGATGCGGTATTTTCCGCAGTGCCATATTGCATCGATTTACTTAATGGGCCATTTATCGAATGCAACGAAGAAGTAATAAAAGTATTTCGGCCAAAAAAATAAAACTCAATGATGCACTACTCTAAAATATTAAGAGTATACATACTTATATTCTTCGCAATTACACTTACGGAGAACTCCCTCTACTGTCAGGAAATAACATCAAGAAGTTCAGATCAGTATTGGTTTCAGGTATATGAGCAATGCAAGTTGTCGGAAAAATGGGTTTTGTTGGCCGATGGAGGCATACGAATGAAAGATCAGTTCAATCACCGATCATCAACACTTTTTAGGACAGGCATACAATATAAAATGAAGTATAATTTATCATTAGCAGTTGGTGCCGCGTACTTCTCTCAATTTTCTAACAACAAAAATCATGAGGATTGGATCAGCGTAGAAGAATGGAGAGGATGGCAAGAATTACTATTTGAACAACAGATCAGCTGGGTCAAACTGTCTCATCGTTTCAGAATGGAACAGAGGTATTTTAATAATCTTAATTCCACAAACGATAATTTCAATCACAGGGCTCGTTACAGATTAAATGCAATTATTCCATTAAATAACAAAGAGTTGATCGCCCGAACCATATTTCTAAACCTAGCCAATGAGGTCTTTCTAAATTATGGAAAAGAAATAAAAAATAATTTCTTTGATCAAAACCGTATCATTGGAGGAGTTGGAATTAAGTTAAACAATTCACTAACGTTTAACTTTAATTATGTTTACTCATATGCGAAAAAGAATGTTCCAACTACATTCTTAAAAACAAATGTATTTTGGTTTAGCGTAACCCATCAGTTTCACTTAAATAAAAAACGTGAATTAAGTAAATGAGCACTTTATTTGAAAGCGTCAACAAGAATAAATTTTAATCCGGCAGACAATAGCACCAAAAACAAACACCAAATAATAATACGGTTGTTGAACTTTTTAGTTCCGAAATAAGAACCTAAAGCCCCCCCTAAAGCAACAGCTATCACCCAATAAGCAATATTGCTATCGATCTTTGGCAACGAAGAAAGGTGGCCCAGTAATCCGGAAATTGAATTACATAAAATAAACAAAGCAGAAATGCCAGATGCTTTTTTTACCGTGGTCCAATTCATCATGATCAAAACCGGGGTAAGAAATATCCCACCTCCTACACCAATAATACCGGATATAAAACCAATCGTAACACCAATGATCCCGGTCAATACTAATGATCTTTCGGAATGCTTATCAACGGGACCATCTGTTTTCTTTTTTAAAACAATTAGTATCGAAGATACGATGAGAAAAAGTCCCGCCAGAATTTTAAAGTATAACGAACTAACCGTTATATAACCACCAATAAATGCTGCCGGTAAAGAAAATAAAATGAAAGAAATAAAAATGCGCCTATCAAAATAACCCTCCTTTATGAACTTATATGAAGCAATAGCAGCTACTACAATATTAAGGATAAGTGAAGTTGGCTTGATGCTTTCCGGGGCAAAAGAAAGTAACGCCATTACTGCCAGATAACCAGAAGCACCTGCATGCCCAATTGAAGAATACAAGGCTGCAATAATAAAAAACAATAGAAGGGCTATAATGAAAAGTGATTCACTCATAATATCTACCTAGCAAAAATACAAAATAGATCCTCTCAAAAACACTTTCGTTATTCCTTTTTAAACATACTGATATGAATCAGTTATTTCGTAAGTCTATAATTTCACATTCAAGAACTTTCTTCAATACCCGATGATCAAAATTTGCAAATACTACTTTGACTTAATTCAATTATGACGTTCTGTGACCAATGTATGGGACTTTATTCTCAATTCTTTTTATAAATATTCATTTCATTAATTCTGTCAACATCAATTAGAAGACCACCCTTATTTCAAAACGCCTAACGATTTGTGCTCTATACTATAGGTCGCGCATAATTCATTCAAATTAACACATATTAGTATATATGCTTCCTTTTCAGTGTGACTTATGACTATAGTCATATTTTAACAAATACTAAAACGGTTACTTTGCATGTTAAGCAAATAATTCCAATGCTACATACTTTTCATATTCCTGTAATGGGACTAGGCTACACGGTTGACACTCCTATCAAGGTCGCAAAATACGGTATCTCTTCTGTTGTTTCGATCATCGAAGACAATATGATAGAAAAAATGAGGAAATTTTATTCAGTAAAATATAATTACCCTTACACAGAGATAAAAAATGGAGATGATGATTATAGAGCAAGGCGAATAACGTCTTACCTCGACCTCATGAATAAGATCGTTATTTCTCAATTCGCAGAATTGAAGTCGCTTCAATTCGGTACTAATTCTGAGTTGGATAAATATTTTTCATTTCTTCCTCCAGATTCTAATTTAAAGAACACATACTCTAAAGCTATCTCAATGCCTGAATCAGAAGAAAGAACAGCATTAGAGAATGAATTGCGGAATGAGATGATCATTGGCGATATTGACGTAAACATCATGACAAAGTGCGATAATCCAACCTATGACAAAAACGGATTAAAGCTTAGTGATGAATATTCAGACGCGCATTCAGCGTTAAGAGGATATGCAAATAGCAAATTAAGATCTTCACTAATTTTTTCCGCAGGTCTAAATCCACGTTTATTTTCTTATTGCGCTAAATTCAGCGATTTTTATCCTGATCCAAGCGGAGAAATAAAAAAGAAAATTGTTTTAAAGGTTACAGATTATCGTTCTGCTCTGATTCAGGGAAAATTTCTTGCAAAAAAGGGCATGATGGTTTCGGAGTTCAGGATCGAATCAGGTTTGAATTGCGGCGGTCACGCATTTGCCACCGACGGGCTTTTATTAGGACCTATACTTGAAGAATTTAAAGAAAAAAGAGACGCAATAAGGAACGAATTGCTTGAATTGTGTAATGCTAACTTGGAGTCACGTGAAATGAGAACACTCCCCTCTTCTTTTCAAATAAAGATATCAGTACAAGGAGGAGTAGGAACTGCCAATGAACATCAGTTTCTATTGAGTAATTACAACGTTAACTCTGTTGGTTGGGGTAGCCCATTTTTATTAGTGCCAGAAGCCACCTCTGTTGAGACCAATACACTTAATGAACTAGCACATGCAAAACCGGAAGATTTCTATTTAAGCGAAGCATCGCCATTGGGAATACGTTTCAATAACTTCAAACAAAGCAGTTCTATAAAACAGCTAAAAGAAAGAATAAAACTTGATCGCCCAGGAAGTCCTTGCGTGAAAGAATTCCTGGCATTCAATACAGAATTTACCGAAAAACCAATCTGTACGGCATCACGTCAATATCAAGATCTTAAGATCAAACAACTGCAAAGCTTAGAATTACCGGCAAATGAATTACAGAATGAAATAAGTAAGGTACTTGAGAAAGAATGCTTATGCGAAGGACTAAGTGTAGGTACGCTTATATTAAGTGATCTATCTGACAAGAGAAGACCACAAGGCGTAGCCGTTTGTCCGGGACCTAATCTTGCTTTCTTTTCGGGTGTTCACTCCTTGGCAGATATGCTAGGACATATATATGGCCGTATTAATATTTTGAATAATATTAAACGACCAAGTATGTTTGTGAATGAAACGGTACTCTATATTGATTATTTAAAAGGTGAAATAGCTAAAAGCAAGGCAAACTTGAACAAGAAACAAGAATTATATTTTTCTTCTTTTAAAGAGAATATATTAGCAGGGCTTAAATATTATCATGAGCTTGTTTACAAGATGAGTAAAGAAACAGAAGACTACAAAAAAAATATTCTGACAGATATTGACACCTTAATCAATAAAGTGCTTCTTATTTCAATCCAACCCGGATAGTTTGTGCAATACAAAGTTTTTATTGATATTTTAAATGATTTTTAAGCGCTTACCCATTGCCCTATCAAAGCGAACAGATCTGATTGAATAGAAAGTCCTTTATCGCGCGCATACCAAAGGTGTAATTCCTTAACAAAATCATCATGATTTATATTAGGATTCTCCTTTTTAAAGGATTGCACTCTAGCCCCGATCTCTTTAGGTCGTGGGCCCCATTCACCAAGCTCAATATGAGTAAGTGTATCATAACAGATCAGTTTAGGTATTGAGCGACTTCCGGAAGTAGTGTGAGCAAGCATAAACTCGTTGTTCTCATCACGCAACATGATCCGTAAAGTGATATTACTATTCAATTGAGCCAAAGCAGCAATAATTGGAAGATTTTGCGCACTATCTCCACACCACGCTTCTGAGATCACTACCCATTCCAATTTTTTATTCACAGAACGGATCAAATCAGATAACTTCTTTTCAGGCACAAAGGTCTTACTTATCCGAAGCATCCTATGCGCATTTAACTTAGTTGCTTCAATTTGTTTGGCGCTATTTTCCAAACCTGTAGTGCTTCCGTTCGCTGCACAATCAGAAACCAATGCGGCATACTCCGCATATGAATAGTACTTTGTTTTTATCATGGCATAAATAGGAAAAACTCCAAGTGCGAAGTTCCAAAAACACACAAAGACATTATATGATTTAAATCATATAATGAGGTTAATACCATTGTACAAGGAGAACTTTTGTTAAATTAATTCCTTTAGGCCCTTATGTATGATTATTGTCAGTCAAAATATACATACAACTCTTTAAGTTTGTAGTCGTATAACTACGATTTATCTAGGTAAATTGTAATAACAGCACGATTTATAAACCATTAAAATTTTAAGTTATGACAATAGAAATAATAGACGTTACAATTTTGGCTCCAAAACTGAAACATCCAACCATTTTTGAAAAATTCGACAGTCTTGAAAAAGGTGATGAGTTCATCATTCATAATGATCATGATCCAAAACCACTTTATTATCAAATGATAGGCGAACGAGGAAATGTCTTCAAGTGGGAATATTTAGAAGAGGGTCCAGATTTTTGGAAAGTGAAGATCTCCAAATTAAAAGACGGCGATGCAGAACCTACAGTAGGCGAATTAGTGAAGAAAGATTTTAGAAAAGCAGAAGTATTTAAAAAATATGGGATCGATTTCTGTTGCGGCGGTAAAAAAACACTTAGCAAGACCTGTGCAGAAAAAGGAGTAGATGTAGTTGAAGTTATCAAGGATCTAAAAGCCATTGATCTTGTAGAAACTACACTTGGTTCACAGGACTATAATAATTGGGAGATCGACTTTTTAGCTGATTATATTGTTAACACGCATCATAAATATGTAACGCAGGCCAATCTACTTTTATTTGAATATACACAAAAGGTTGCCAGAGTACATGGTGATCGCCACCCTGAGGTTGTTGAGATCGCTGAGATCTTTATGGAAGTAATGAATGAATTAAATTGCCATATGATGAAGGAAGAGAATATGCTTTTCCCGTATATCAAAAATCTTGCTATCTCAAAAAGAGTTGGAAAAGGGGTTGCCCCTGCTGGTTTCGGTACTGTACAAAATCCGATCAACATGATGGAACATGAACACGAAACAGTTGGCGAAATGTTTGAAAAGATAAAATCGCTTTCGGATAATTTCACACCGCCATCTAATGCATGCACTACCTACCGTGTTACCTACGCTAAGCTAAAGGAATATCAGGATGATTTGCATCAACATATCCACCTTGAGAATAACATCCTTTTTCCAAAAGCAATTGATATCGAGAAAGAATTACTGAACAACTAAAGATTATCTTGCTGTGGGTTTTTTGTAGTGAATTACGCAGGAATTAGCTTCATGCATGTACGCATTCATAAAACTCCCTTACAGAACAGATGGACAAGATTGTGCTATCAATAAAAAAACAGAGAGATCCGTTACGAATTCTTTCACAACTTAACTATAACCTTATAAATTAATGATAATGAATCCTGAAAATGTAAAATTTATAAGTTCCGACCAACAACGCCAGTTCGCGTTTAATGTTAGAAAAAATGTAAATGCGTATTTTACAGAAAACAAGATCTCACCAAAAGGAAATGCAACGCTAATAATTAAAACCATTATCATGTTGAGTCTATATATTATTCCTTTTGTGGCAATTGTACTAATTCCTATGAATGCTTGGATCGGTCTTGCTTTGTCAGTAATTATGGGTATTGGAGTTGCGGGTATTGGCATGGGAATTATGCACGATGCTGTTCATGGCTCTTACTCTAAAAAAAGATGGGTCAATAAATTATTAGGAGGCACACTATACTTGAT
>JAGPDW010000141.1:0-7817 GCA_018057345.1 Bacteroidia bacterium
GAAATAAAAGACGTGAATAGAACTTTACCAAGAGCACTGATATTTGGAACGCTCATTGTACTTGTAGTTTATACCCTTTTGAATTTTGTATTTTTATACACAACGCCTATTGAATCTTTAAAAGGACAAATTGAGGTTGGTTATTTAAGCGCTAACCAGATCTTTGGTACCAACATTGGAAAATACATGAGTTTAGCAATTGCCGTTTTGCTTATTTCAACCATAAGCGCTATGATCTTGGCCGGACCAAGAGTTATGCAAAGTATGGGTAAGGCCATTCCTTCGCTTAACGGACTGGCAAGAACGAACAAGAATGGGGTGCCTTACATCGCTATTGGCTTTCAATCGTTGATCGCTATAGTATTAGTTACCTTTTCGAGTTTTGAATCGTTGATAAATTATATTGGCTTTACATTAAATCTTTTTACGTTTCTAACTGTTTTTGGTATTTTTATACTCCGTTATAAAAAGCGTGATGTAGTTCGCCCTTTTAAAACACCACTGTTTCCGCTTCCTCCTATTTTGTTCTTGCTTATTTTAGGATGGATACTAGTGAATGTTTTTATTGAAAAACCGATGGAATCATTGTTAGGTTTGCTAACAGTATTGGGAGGTTTGGGGTTTTACTATATAACAGTTTATTTAGACAAGAAAAAAAATGAAATTAACTAAGATCTATGTTTGCATTTTATTTACGCTGGCATTTGTTAGCTGCAATACTAATTCAAACGAAAGTGAACAAAAAGACAAAAAAGACAGCATTGAATATATCATTCCGGATGTGGATACTACAAAATTCAAGGATCTTGCAAATGAGAATACCGAAACACTTCCACGGATCAACGATACATTGAACGACCTCGCACATTTTATTAGCGGAAACTCAAATTCAACAAAGTACTTTAAAGATTTTAGAAAACATGCTTCCTATACCGATTTCTCGGCGCGATTCTCAAAGCGTTGGGTAAATTTTGATTCCACAAAACTATTACCGATCAAAAATTTTGTTTCTACAGAGTTTGTTTCAGAAAGTAAGATCAAAAATCTATTTTATCCGTTCTCTGGTCCTGATATTTTGTATGCCAACACCATTTTTCCTGAGGCAGACGTTTATACGATGATTGGCTTAGAACCTGTAGGAACATTACCTATTGTGGATGATAAAAAAATTGTGGCCGACTCCATTCAAAAATATGTGGATAAGATCAACTCATCGCTTAATGCCATTTTGAAATTCAGCTTCTTCAGAACAATAAGTATGAAGGAAGATCTACGTAATGATGAAGTGGATGGTACGATCCATTTGCTTTTGTTATTCTTAAATAAAACGGGGCATCAAATTGCAAACGTAAGACCATTTTATATTGATACTACAGGCGCAAAACAATATCTAGAATCTACGACAACCTTAAGTAAATCAAATTATAAAAATAAAAGCATTGAGATAACCGCCATTGATAAAAACAAAAAAGTCAAAACTGTAACTTATACTTCAACTGACCTAAGCGATCCAGCATTAAGGAAAAACAAGGGTTTAATTACTTATATCAATAATTTACATTTTGAAACAACTTACCTTAAAGGCGCTTCGTATTTAATGCATCTTTCGGCGTTCTCAAAAATAAGAGAGTTGATATTGGCTAATACAAAAAATATTGTACAAGATGATAGTGGTATAGCTTTGCGTTACATTACTAATGATTCTAACAAATGGAAATTTACCTTTTACGGAGCTTATACAAAACCCATTAATATGTTTGCCAAACATTATCAAGCCGACCTGGATTCACTTTACAAAACGCAAGGTGCTAAAAAACTTGGCTTTGGCTTAGGTTATAACTACCGCGATAAGAATAGTAGCTTTATGCTTATTAAAAAATCATAAGCGTGAGTAAGCGAGTATACATCATCCTTTCATTCTTTTTTAATTTTTGTTTCTCGCAAAACAATTCACCGTTATTGGCATCTATTATTTCCGGAGATCCAATTCTTAAAAATATCATAGATAAAAAAGAAACCTACAAGCCCCAGATCATTTATACGCAAATTGATCGCGATAAAAATAATGATCCAATTTTCACCGATCATACTTACTTACTAGATAGCACCAATTACTTTTATTGCGCAAGTTTAGTAAAACTCCCCTGCTCTATTTTAGCGCTTGAGAAATTGAACGAACTGAATATTAATGGCCTTAATAAACATACATACATGTTTACCGACAAAACCATTGCTTGCCAAACCGCCGTTAATAAAGATACCAGTTCGGCCAGTGGCTATCCAAGTATTGAGCATTACATTAAAAAAATGGTATTGATAAGCGATAACTCAAGTTATAGCCGAGTATTTGAATTTTTGAATCCAAAATACATTCATAAAAAACTAAACGCTTACGGTTATCCGCAAGTTAGGATCGTTCATCGTTTTGATCCTATTTGCAAACCCGAAGTTAATCACATCATGAACCAAGTACGTTTTTTTGATCCCAATTTAGAACTTGTATATAAACAAGACGCGGATCCAAAATTTACATCACTGCCTAATCCACTTGGAACAATTATTTTAGGCCAAGATGTTTATAATAAAAAGAAGAAACTTGTTTCCGAGAAAAAGGATTTTACGTATTCCAATTACATTCCTTTAAGCAATGTCCATAGCATACTAAAACGGTTATTGTTTCATAACCATCTCCCTGAAAAGAACAGATTCAATATTACACATAGCGATTGGGCCTTTTTAGTAAAACACATTGGCATGTATCCACGCGAAGCGGGCTATCCGCATTACGATCCAAAACAGTTCGATGATTCGTTCAAAAAATATTTTATATATGGCAATAAAGTAAAGGTTATTGATTCTGACACTTTGCGCGTATTTAATATGATAGGATATTCATACGGCTTTTTAGTGGATTGCGCTTATATTGTAAACTATAAAACAAAAACTGAATTTATGCTGAGCGCTGTGTTGTACACCAATTCACGCAATAGTTTTGGAAGTGGTTCTTACGAATACGAAAGCATTGGTATTCCTTATTTAAAAGAATTAAGTACAGAAATATATAAACTAGAAGCTAAACGTAGAAAAACATACGAACCTGACCTAAGTGAATTCGACTTCTATAGAAATACGAGCGATACCAATAAAATAACCAAAGTAACCATACATGGAAATATTACCGTAAATGGAAATCCATCTACAGGTAACATTGTTGTAAAATCAGTGAATAAACATTTTTTATATTACCCGGAGGTGGCTGCCGATAAAGAAGGTAAGTTCACATTGAATCTTTTGGCCGGAGAAGAATATGAATTTGAATTCCATGTAAAAGATTCTCCCCCACAGGTAATTGATATTGATACCAAAAAAAATAAGGATAATGATTCCATAAATGTTTACGTAGATTTTATGTCGGCCCGCCTCGAAAAAATGATCAAAACAAAACAAGATAGTTTGTTCTTGGCCATGTTAAAGGTTTATAACAAGATCTCTCTGCGACAATTCTCTGAAAAATACGGAACACAAAAGTTAGAAGGCCTTACGTTCAAAGTACAAATAGGTGCTTATAAATTCATTGAGAATTTTAATTATAATTCAGTTGCCGGAATGCCTATCATCATTCGCGAAACATTTGATGATTATATAACACGTTTTACTATGGGAAATTATGCAACCTATAATGAGGCTTACGAATTATTAGGACGACTGAAAGAAACAAAAGCAAAAGACGCATTCATTCTTGCAGTATATAATGGCAAACGTCTTTATTTAAATGAATTGATCGAGAGCGGGTTGTTGAAGTAGCCAAATGTTTTGCCCCTCTGGGGCAATGTTTCTGTTTCGTTTGGTTTTTAAAACATTCGGTCCCTCTGGGACCGACTCAAAAAAATTTTCTAAAAAATAAAAGGCTCCAGAGGAGCCGAACATTTCTAAAAAGAAGATCTAAAACCAAAAATGGCCCCAGAGGGGCCAAACACATTTATTTATTTTTCTTTAACGCTTCTTCAATAAAAGCGTAGGTACTCAATATTTCGGGTTTACCATTTATTACGGCAACATCATGTTCAAAATGCGCGCTTGGTAAATTATCAGCTGTAACGATCGACCAACCATCATTCAATTGCTTGATATTCTTTTTGCCCATATTGATCATTGGTTCAATGGCAAGTACTAATCCTTCTTTTATTTTTGGTCCATTACCACGCGAGCCGTAATTTGGAACTTCGGGCTCTTCGTGCAAATTCTTTCCTAAACCATGCCCTACTAATTCGCGAACAACACCGTAACCGTTTTTTTCGGCGTGCTGTTGAATGGCATAACTTATATCACCTATGCGATTACCTTCGATCATTTGCTCAATGCCTTTATACAAACACTCCTTTGTGATTTCCAATAATCGTTTTACCTCCGACGCAACTTCACCAACTTGAAATGTGTATGCATGATCGCCAAAAAATCCATTCTTCTTTACGCCACAATCAACCGAAATAATATCGCCTTCTTTTACAGGTTTATCACCTGGAATTCCATGCACAACTGTTTCGTTTATAGAAACGCATAAAGTTGAAGGGAATGGTCCGTTGGATCCTTTATATCCTTTAAAAGCAGGAATACCACCATTATCTCGAATATATTCTTCAGCTAACTTATCTAATTTTGAAGGAATAACACCGGGTTTTATTTCAGCAGCAATAAGCCCAAGAGTTCTTGAGACCATCAATGCCGATTCGCGCATCAATTCAATTTCTTCGCTAGTTTTTAAATAGATCATTTTTTACCAAACAGTTTTCCCAGAAATGAACCTCCGGATTTATTATAATTCATATGTGCTTCCGGATTTTTAAATTGATGGTTAAAATCCAAACCTTCCGGATGTAAGGCTTGCCAAACATCACTCCAACCAATAAAACCTCCAACGTTACGATCATCAATAAAAATATCGGCGTTCAATTTGCGAGCTACACTTTGATCCCAAACTTCCTCAGGGAAATTTTTGTTTACCGCATAAAATTCAACACCATTTTTTTTGCAATACTCTACAGCTTCATCCAAATACTCACCATGTCTAAATGTCCACAAGATCAATTTATGTCCACGCTTATTTAATTCTTTTAATGTAGCAAAAGCAAACAACATCTCCTTCCCAATTCTAGGATAAGCATGTTCAACGATGGTGCCATCGAAATCAACGGCGATCGTTTTGCTATTTTGATCCATCATTTTCATCTTATAAATTCTTTGCAGAGATTACTTTAAGATCATTATCCAATTCATATAAGCGTGGTTGTCCGGTTCCTATTTCAAATTCCAATATCTGCTCAGGTGTCATTTTCTCAAGGTACATGATCAAAGCGCGTAAACTATTACCATGAGCCACTATCACAATATTTTTTCCTTCCTTTAATTTAGGAACTATCTCTTTTTCAAAATACGGCAAAACGCGTGCTGCGGTATCCTTTAAACTTTCGCCATTTGGAGGAGGGATATCGTAACTACGTCGCCAGATCTTTACCTGCTCCTCGCCATATTTTTTTGCTGTCTCCGTTTTATTTAAACCCTGAAGATCACCATACATGCGTTCGTTTAGCGCTTTGTTATATACCGGAGTAATTGCAGGATGCTTTGCAACTTCAAGCGCTGTGCTTAATGTTTTTTGCGCGCGCTTAAGATCTGAGGAGTAAGCGTGATCGAATTTAAAATTCTTGATCTTCTCTCCTGCGGCTTTTGCTTCATCCACTCCTTTTGGAGTAAGATCAACATCAACCCAACCTGTAAATTTGTTCTCTAAATTCCAAGTGCTTTGTCCGTGACGGAAAATAACTAATTGTGCCATAAATAATAGACAGCAAAGATACTACTTTAATTTATTTACCTTGTTGGTAATATCTTAAATAATTAAGCCTCCATCGAAGGTTGGCTTTGGCATTGGCAAGCTCTAATACAGGCTTATTATCGGTATTAACAAGCTCATTATCATTTGAATAAATATTGGGATCTATATTGCAAACAAGCAATGTATTGCTATGGTCAGCGCCGCCTTTACCTTTAATTAAATTGACGTTAAATTTTGAATGGCGCAGCGTATTTAAAAGAATTTGAGTCCCTTTTCCTAATGGTGCATCCACATAGCCGTGCCAATTGATGATCATTCTTCCGTTAAGGGCGAGTAAAGAAGATACTTTTTGAAAACACTCAGCGGTAATTGTATGAACTGGTTGTTCTTCGCCTTTAAAAAGATCGAAAATAATAAGGTCGTATTTTTTATTGCAGCGATTAATGTAGGTTCGCGCATCAGCATTAAAACAATTGATAGTTGAACTCAAATTAAAATGCTTTTGCGCAGCTTCGGTAATTCGCGGATCAAATTCTACCGCATCGACTTTATAATTTTTTACCTCGATCAAATTTGAAAGCGAACCTCCTCCTAAACCTAAAACAAGGGCATTTGATGTTTGTGTTTGAAATGGAACAATGCTATCAATACTTTTTATGTAGTTGGAAGTGGAACGTTTTGTGCGAATGATCATTTCTGTTTGTACGATGTTATTTATCAATAACTGACGAATAGGTTCCTTTTCAGTTAAATATTCTGCCACGCCAATCTCTCCCATAATACCATGTTTGTAATAAATAACCGATCCATTATCATTACCGATCATGGTTTTTAATGAGAATAATAGAACGAGAATAAATGGGATTGTAGAATTAGCTTTGAAGATTTTTAATACTAAAATGGCTGTAATGAATAAAAGTATGGCAAAGGCAAGCAAGGTTATTTTTAAACCTAAACTTGGAATAAGAAAAAACCCGCACAACAATGTAGATACAATTCCTCCAACGGTAGAGATAGCGTAAACTTTACCACTAATAAGACCTGCAGTTTCTGCACTCACCGTATTCAATCTCACCAACAAAGGCGTGGTGCATCCTAAAAAAAAGATAGGCAAGAAAATTAAAAGTGAGGCGCTTAAAATTATTGCCAATTTAAGTTCAATATAACTGATGTATGGCACAACATAACTTGCTAAAAAAGGCATGAGCGCAATACAAATTGCAGCGATCATAACAACGGTAAATAATTTTTGTTGCGGTTCAGGTTTGCTACTCAGCACTCCTCCGTAATAATATCCAAATGCTAAGGCGCCCAGTGTTACTGCAAGAATAGCAGCCCACACAAATAAACTTCCTCCATATAAAGGCGAAAGTAATTTGGCGCCGCATAATTCAACGGTCATTACAGTTGCTCCTTCTACAAGTATAAGTGGAATGTATTTTTTCATTTATTGATAATGCCGGCTATGATAAGCAACGACACCACGAACATAAAGATACCAATAATCCATTTTACAAACACGATACTTGTCTTTTGAAATACTTTATTGCCAATAAAAGCTCCTAAAAATGCCGATAGAACAGCTGTGATCAAGATAGCGGCATTGGAACTTACATCTTTTAAGCTAAACGAATACACACTTAAACGGGCCACATCAACCATACAGGCTATAGCAACACCGGTGGCAATAAACACAGCTTTGTCTAATTTTAAACGAAGCAAAAATGCACTTCGTAAAGCTCCTTGATGGCCGCTTAGTCCTCCAAAAAAACCGGTAAGTATAGCACCAGGGATCAGAAATTTTGATCCAAAACTCATTTCGCTTAATCTTTTATTTAACTCTACAATTGAGAAAAATAAAATAACACAACCAATTATAAGTCCATGCCATGTGATATGAAATTCCTTATCGCCCAGATGATAACTGTGTACGATCAAACTAGAGCTACTCATCTTTTGCAACATCCATGCACCGGCAAACGAG
>JAGPDW010000142.1:0-7737 GCA_018057345.1 Bacteroidia bacterium
GTTATTATGGGCGCTTTACATCAAACCGGAGCCTTCTTTTTATTTGCCATAAGTATTTATTTGATCTTTCATCTAACGCGTAAAACTGTTTAAGTGGACGAATTCAGTAATATAAACGAGAGCGCTCAACAAGATCCATTCACAGCTGGCGAATATCCAGCAAAGCCTGAGTTACAAGAGAATACTAAAAATTCATGGACTCGATCTGCTATTAGTCTATTGATCTACATGGTACTGTTCTATGTTCTATTCGATCAAAACATCGCGTACATTGCCGCCATCACCGTTGTGGTTATCATTCACGAAATGGGACATCTTTTGGCTATGAAAATTTTCAATTATAGTAATGTAAAAATATTTTTCATTCCACTTATTGGCGCTTTTACTTCCGGAAAAAAACAAGAAGTATCTCAAAAACAATTAAGCATTATTATTTTAGCTGGGCCATTACCGGGATTGATCGTTGCCTGCATCCTCTATTTTTTAAACAAGGATATAAATAGCGATACCATGAAAATGTTAGCCAATTGTTTTTTGTTCATTAACTTATTTAATCTTTTACCCATTTATCCATTAGATGGTGGAAGAATAATAGAAACATTATTCTTTAAACAAAATTATTATATACGCTTAGTATTTGGTATCATTTCAATTATATTATTAGCAGTACTCTTTGCAACAGCAAGTACAATTATGATCATTGTTCCCATTTTTATGGGAATTGAATTATTCAACGAGTCAAAGAATCAAAAGATCAGAAATATTTTAAAGAGTGAGAACATTAATTACCATAAGGCATACAACGCGCTTACCAATAAAGAATATTGGCTTATTAGAGATTGCATTTTATTCGCTTATCCCAAAAAATTTGCAGGATTACAGCCCGGGGTTTATCAATACACCATTATCGAACCCCTTATTATTCAGCAGGTGAATACCATTTTGCAAATAAACATGGCCAACGACCTTAGCACCTTCATGCGCATACTTTTCCTACTTCTGTATATTGCTTCGTTTGCAGTGCCACTTGTGCTTTTTGGCTTGCATATCTAATTATAAGTGTTTAATTTGGCTACTTATAAATTAATCAAAAAATTATGTCAGTTTGGAGAGTAAAGCCCGTATCAGCCTTTGAGGCCGATATGAAAAAAAGTGATCTAAAACGCGTACTTACAAAATGGGGTCTCACTTCGTTAGGAATTGGTGCCATTATTGGTGGTGGTATATTTACATTAACCGGAATTGCTGCTCACGATTATGCAGGACCGGCTTTAGCTCTTGCATTTGTGATTGCAGGTGTGGGTTGTTTATTTGCTTCACTATGTTACGCTGAATTTGCTTCGGTACTTCCTGTGGAAGGATCAGCTTATGCGTATGCATACGGAACCGTTGGAGAATTATTTGCATGGTTCATTGGTTGGAATTTAATTTTAGAATATATGATGGGTGCCACAACCGTTGCTGTTGCTTGGAGTGGTTACTTTACAAAACTCTTACATCTATTCGGCATTGATATTCCTATTTACCTTTGCAATGATCTTCATACAGCAACCGAAAAATGTATTGCTCTTGGACTCGATGCTCCTTCATTCGCTTTTAATCTTCCTGCATTTATTATTACCTGGATCGTTACAATGATATTAGTAAAAGGGATCAAAGAAGCTGCCAATACAAATAACATTATTGTTATCGTAAAAATAGCTGTTGTTCTATTTGTGATCATAGTTGGTGCATTTTATATCAATACAGAAAATTGGACGCCGTTCATTCCTGCAGAAGTACCAGTACTTGATGATGCTGGAAATCCAACAGGTGGGGTTAACTTTGGGTTTGGTGGTGTATTAACAGCTGCTACAATTGTGTTCTTTGCTTATATTGGTTTTGACGCTGTGTCAACGCAAGCAGGTGAAGCTATCAATCCTAAAAAAGATGTTCCTTTTGCAATCATTGCATCTTTGGTGATATGTACTGTTCTCTACATTTTGGTATCGTTAGTTTTAACCGGAATGGTAAAATATGATCAGTTAGATAAAGCAGCGCCGGTTGCTTCTGCCTTTTCAGGGATAGGAATAAATTGGGCCGTATTTATCATTACCATTGCTGCAACTGCCGGTTTAACTTCAGTAATGTTAGTAATGATGCTAGGACAAACGCGTATATTTTTAGGAATGGCAAAAGATGGGCTAATGCCTCCATTCTTTAAAGCACTACACTCTAATTTTAAAACCCCACACAAGAGCACGTTTTTAGTGGGTGGTATTATTTCAATTGTTGCTGCATTAACTCCAATCGATAACGTGAGTGAAATGTGTAGCATGGGAACTTTGCTAGCATTTGCAATGGTTTGTGTAGCCGTAATGATCTTACGCTATAAAAAACCGGAATTAGAACGGCCTTATAAAACTCCGGCCGTTTATTTGGTTGGATGTTTAGGAGTTGGATTCAATATATTTTTAATGACGCAAGTAAGAGCTGCAACATGGAAGTTCTTTATGATATGGGGAGTTATTGGGATCATTGTATATTTTATGTACAGTAAAAGACATAGTAATTTAGGTAAATCAGAAGCCGAAGATAAATAAGTTCATATGTTATCAAATGAGCCACAGCCCGCAGCTGTGGCTTTTTTGTTGTCGTTTTTAAGTATAATTGCTTACTTTTGCGAGGTTAGAAATGCCGTTTGAACTTACATCCATATTCATTGATAATTTTAAAGATGCCATCGAACAAAAGAACGTTGGTTTTTTAAAAGAACAATTACATGAATTGTACCCTGCTGATATTGCCCAAGTTTTAAATAGACTCAGCGTTGCGGAATCCTCTTACGTTTACGAATTATTAGATGAAGATACGGCACCAGAAGTTCTATTGGAACTTGATGATGATACACGTGAGGAACTATTAGCAAAGTTTAGCGCCAAAAAAATTGCCGAACAGATCGACAACATGGATAGCGACGATGCTGCCGATGTTGTGAGCGAATTACCTGAAGAAATGCAAGATCAGGTATTATCGCACATGGAGGATATTGAGCAAGCTAGCGATATTGCGGAGTTGATCAATTATGAAGAAGGTACCGCGGGTTCCTTAATGGCAAAAGAGTTAGTGAGCGTATACTCTTTTGAAACGGTAAATGCCTGTATTGATGAAATTAGAAAACAAACCGACAATGTAGATGTAATGTATGCTGTTTACGTTGTAGATAATAACGAAAAATTTATTGGCGTACTTTCTCTCAAAAAATTAATTGTTTCACACCCTCTAGCGCGTGTTGAAGAAATTTACGAATCCGATGCCCAATTTGTAAAAACAAACACAAGTAGCGAAGAAGTAGCCGAAGTAATGCAAAAGCACGATCTTGTTGTTTTACCGGTTGTTGATCAATTAGGAAGATTGGTTGGACGCATCACTATCGATGACGTGGTTGACGTGATCAAAGAAGCTGCCGATGAGAACATTCAACGCATGAGTGGTATCTCCGACGACGTTGACACAAATGATAACGTTTGGCGTTTATCACGCGCACGCATTCCATGGTTATTGGTTGGAATGTGTGGCGGAATTGTTGGGTCACGAATTATTGGAACTTACGAATCACAGATCATGATACATCCAGAGATGGCGTATTTTATTCCCTTAATTGGAGCCATGGGCGGAAACGTGGGCGTACAAAGTAGTGCTATAATTGTTCAAGCCTTAGCAAACAACACATTGATAGGTGATAGAATTGGTCCTAAACTTTTAAAAGAACTAAGTGTTGGAATGGTGAACGGATTTATTTGTTCAATGTTGATCCTCGCTTACGCTTTTTTAACCGAAGATTGGCAATTATCAGCAACCGTAAGTGTTGCTCTATTCACGGTGATCCTTTTTGCTTCTTTCCTTGGAACGTTTGTGCCGTTGACCATGAATAAATTCAAAATAAATCCTGCCTTAGCAACCGGACCATTTGTAACTACCCTAAACGATATTATTGGTATAACAATTTATTTTCTTGTAGGCCGTATTTTGTACGGAGCGTTTTAATTAATAATGATCTCGTAAGGTAATCTCACCTGAACACCTTTTGAATTAAGGATACTTCTTACCTGTTTCAAGTAAATATAATTAGGGCCTAAACTCTTTTTCATGATACGCGCTTCTGCATCCGCTTCTGATTTTCCAAATAACTCATCGAAAGGATTTTTTTGCAATGGAAGTTCTTCTGTCCTGTACTCCTTCAGTTTTGCTTTTTTAGCAGCATAAGCAATAGCTTCAGGCAATCCGCCTAATTCATCAACTAAATTTATTTTCAAAGCATCACTTCCGCTCCATACTCTACCTTGCCCAATACTATCAACTTGGTCTTTTGATATCTTTCTCCCTTCAGCAACTCTTCCAATAAATACATCGTAAACAGCTTCCACACTTTTTTGAATAAATACCGATTCAGTTGGTGTAGCGCCGCGAAAAGTTGACATTAGGTCGCTATGTTTATTTGTGTTTACAGTATCCAAGGTAATTCCCAACTTCTCTTCAAATACTTTTTTCATATTGGGCACCATTCCAAATACGCCAATTGAACCTGTGATGGTATTTGGCTGAGCAAAAATACGATCAGCAGCACACGAAATATAATATCCGCCACTTGCTGCAAGATCTCCCATACTTACAATAAACGGTTTTGCTTTTTTAGCTAAATTAACTTCGCGCCAAATAACATCACTAGCTAAAGCACTTCCTCCCGGAGAATTTACACGTAACACAATTGCTTTTACATTCTCATCTAAACGAGCATCTTTAATTGCTTTTGAAATCCGATCACTTCCAATTTCATCATCACTTCCCTCTCCACTGCTTATAGATCCCACCGCATAGATCACGGCTATTTTTTCCTTTCCAAAATATGCACCTTTTGGATTGTATTTGGTATAACTGTCATGAGAAACAAAATTCAATTTATCCTTTTCTTTTAGTTTCACCTTAGCTTTTAGTTCACTCAATACTTCATCTTCATATGCTAATTGATCAACTAACTTATAACTCACCGCATCTTGAGGAAAGTTTATCGCTAAGCCATTAGCTAACTTATTTAAAACGTCAACGCTTGTTTTTCTACTGGCTGCAATATCCACCAACATACTATTCCAAATACTATTTAAAAATGTTTCGGCTTGCAAACGGTTAGCATCGCTCATTTTATCTAATATAAATGGCTCAATGGCACTTTTAAATTTTCCATGACGGTAAATTGTCATTTCAATTCCCAATTTTTCCAATGCACCTTTAAAGAACATTAAACCCATTGATAAACCTCTCCAATCCATTCCTCCTTGCGGATTTAAAAATACTTTATCAGCAGCTGAAGCAATATAATATTCGCTTTGAGAATAATTCTCTGAATAAGCGTAGACAAATTTCCCTGACTTCTTAAAATCAATAATGCCTTTGCGAATATCTTGCATCGCAGCTCTTCCAGCCATTAAACCACCAAAATTCAAATAAACACCCTTAATTGCTGTATCAGATTTTGCGTTCTCTAAATTATTTAAGATCAAATTCAATCCCATACCCGATTCGCCACCGCGAATTTTGCCGAATGTTTTCTCCATTTTAGAACGTTCTCTATCAACAACAGGTCCGTTGAACGTCATTTTCAATATAGCATTTCCTTTAGCGGTGTAAAGGTCATTCCCCTCCACATCCTTTAATGCATCCTTAAATCCAGAGGTTATCATTCCTATAGTTATTACTACAGCTAATATGGTTGCTATTAGTATCCCAACAAACGATCCGAAAAAAGCGCCAAAAAATTGTTTCATGTTTATAATTTTAAATAATATGACTTAAAAACCTAGGCTAAGTTACAGGATATACTGTAATTTCAAGCCGAATTTAGTATGAACAGATCATTTTTATGTTTGGGCGGAAATTTAGGCGATCGATTGGAAAACATCGAAAAGGCCCTTGTTCGCATTAAAAAATTCGCAAAGATCGTTAAACGCTCTTCTATTTACGAAACCCAGTCGTGGGGCGGAAGTTCGGACCATTTATACTTAAATATGTGCGTTGAGATACACACAAAATTAGACGCTCCTGATCTCATGAAAACACTTTTGCAGGTTGAAAAGGAACTGGGACGAACAAGAACGAGCAAACTAAACACCGATAGGAGTATTGATATTGATGTTTTGTTCTTTAACGACTCCCTTATCAAATCGAAAATTCTTCAGGTTCCACATCCACGTTTACATCTCCGAAAGTTTGTTTTGGTTCCTTTGGCTGAAATAGCGCCAAAGTTTGTTCATCCTAAACTCAAAAAAACCATAAGTGTTCTAAATAAACAGTGTAAGGATAAATTGAATGTGACAAAATTCAGCCCCGAGCGATTTAAAGTCATTTGCGTTGAAGGAAATATTGGCAGTGGAAAAACCACACTTGCCGGTGATCTTGCAAAAGAATTAGATGCGTTATTAATAGAGGAACGTTTTGAGGATAATATTCTTTTGCCTTCCTTTTATAAAGACCCAAAACAATTTGCCTTTGCACTTGAATTAAGTTTTTTATTAGATCGCTTTGAACAATTACAAAAAGTTATGAGCTTAAAGCACAAGCACATCATTTGCGATTATTCTATTTATAAATGTTTGTGGTTTGCTAAGGTTAATTTAAAGAAATACCAATACAAAGCTTTTAAAGAATTATTTACTTTGGTATCGGGAGCTCTGCAAAAACCAGATCTGTTTATTTATCTTGAAACCTCGGTAGGAAATTTAAAGAACAACATTTCCAAAAGAGGGCGTATTTACGAAAAGGGTATAAAAACAGATTATCTTAAAAAATTAGATAAAGAATATAAAAAAGGCTTGGCAAAGCTGAGTGTGCCACAACTTCATTACTCTATTAACAGTTATGGTAAAGACACAAGCAAACACATTACCAAGCAAGTACTCGAAAAGATCAAATAATTTTGTATATTAGTACATCGTGAGGAAATTATTATTGCTTACTTTATTTTCTTTTGTGCTTGGCAGTTCACAAGCTCAGATAATAGTTATTGGCCACACGCAACTTAATGGAACACCTATTACCGGGATACAAGTAAGCGTTGTTAGTGGGAAAACCATTGAGCAAAGTATCAACACCTCTAAAAAACCAACCTTCAATCTTCAACTTAGTTTCGGAAAAAAATATAATATCGTTGTTCAACATCCCGATTGTCCTGTAATGTATTTTGAGATCGATGGCACCAAGGTGCCTGCTGATAAGCAAAGTATTAGAATGATCCACGAACTTGATCTTCCTTTTTATTTTAAGAATGATGAAGATGTTGATACTACAGTCTTCTCTAAGCCATGCCAATTGGTTTTTTTCGACGGTAAAAGCAAAATGGTAACAGATACAGCTTATATCACCAGTTTTTATAAAAAAGTGATCAAAGCTCAAAAACCAAAAACAGTAAATACAGTTGCTGAAAACATTGAAGTACCCGCCACCATTGCAGCACGTGTGTTATTAAATGATTACAAACTAGCAGTAAAAAATCAAGTGATAAATATTTACGATGCAAAGGGAAATAAATTACGTACAACCAAAACCGATCGCTTTGGAAATTTTGCTGTTACCAATATAATTCCTTCGCAAATGCATAAGGTAGAATTGGTACCGATAAATGGAAACATCTCCAACTCAACAAATGTGACCTTATATAATGCTACTCAAAACCATACTGCAAAAACCACTTGCACTAATAATAAG
>JAGPDW010000143.1:0-7731 GCA_018057345.1 Bacteroidia bacterium
CCAACCCCGCCCATATTTACAGCCCACACAAAATTTCCATTAGCATTAAGTTTACTTACAAAAACATCTGTACCGCCCGATCCAAAAGGAGTAATATTAAATGTTCCTGCACCCGGATCAAAATCCATCATACCTTCAAAACTTCCGGTTGTATATACATTTCCCGAACCGTCTACCTTCATGGCAGTTGCTCTATCATTTGCTCCACTTCCCATACTTACACCCCAAACAAAATTTCCGGAAGCATCCAATTTTGAAACAAACACTTCAATAGATCCGGTAAAAAAAGAAAACGTTGCCGCACTTGGATCAAGATCTATAGCACCACCATACGTTCCAGAAATATAAACGTTGCCCGAATTGTCTACACCAACTCCGGCCGGTATATCCGTATTTGTTCCGCCAAAAGTTTTAGCCCAAATTAAACCACCAACACTATTTTGTTTGATCACATACACATCTTCTTCGCCGATTGACGTAAAGTTTAATGTACTAGCACCGGGATCAAGATCCGCTGTTCCTGAAAAAGTTCCAACCGTATATATATTTCCTGTAGCATCTGTAACAACATTTAGACCTTCATCAGGATCTACTCCGCCAACACTTTTTGCCCACATTAAATTAAATTGCGCGCTTGTGTTACTACTCAATATAATAGCTGAAAATAAAAGTATAATTCTTTTCATAAATGCGAATTTTGGTTTTATTAAAGATAATTCAAAAAATGATGTAAAGCAAAAGCCCCCCGTTTTGGCGGAGGGCTCTCTAAAATTCCTTTATTCTTATTCAAATCTACCTGTGTGATTCTCAATATTGGCTTTTTCTTTTAAAGCACTGTAGAATTCTGTATCGGCACGATACGAATACATTTGCTCTAACATTTTCTTGTGCTCTCTATAATCCGTTGTTGGAGCGCCGGGAATTACCGCATTTACTTTTACAACAAATACCCCTACCTCACCTGCTATCACTTTAGATACAGCGCCCAATTTTGTTCCGGCTGCAGTACCCACTAAAACATCATCATGTCCTATGCCTTGAACGTTGTGCGACTCAGGTCCTAAATTATCCTGTGTCATAGCTTCCAAATTCATTTTCTTAGCAATATCATCCACGTTTGTTGAACCGGCTGCTTTTGCTTTGAACTCGTTCATGAATAGCTCTGCTTTCTTTTGTTGAATAGCTTCTGCCATTACATCATCCTTCACATCTTCTAAAGGTAAAAACCCTTTTTCTTTGATGGAAGATAATTTAACCACCATGTGCTTGTCGTTATAGCTAAATAAATTCACATCTCCTTTATTTGCAGAGTAAACCCAACGTACTAATTCCTTTGCACTCTCTAAACCCGGAATAGTGATATCGTTCTCATCAATATTATCGGCTAAACGCTTGGTTAATTTTTTTGTTTCAATGCCTTTGTCAAATAATTCGGCACTGCTATTTTCGCCTGCAAATTGTTTTGCTTCTTCAAAGATACGCTTGGTTGTTTCTTCGCTAGGAACAATTGGTTTAAAGATCTGCTCTAAACGATAATTTGTATGACGTGTTGTACTTAGGTCTACCACTTCAATAATGTGATAACCAAATGGTGTTTCAACAACGCTAATATTCCCTTTTACACCTTGTAAACCTGCATTTTTAAACGGCTCAACAAATTGAGTGGTCTCATTGAACCAACCATAATCTCCACCTTTATCAATACTTCCTTTATCATCACTAATAGTTTTTACTAAAGTGTCGAAGGTTACTTTTTTATCCTTTATCAAAACCAATAAACTATCCGCTGTTTTTTTAGCAACGGCTTTAGCGCGTGTTGGCTTTTGTGTTTGAGGATCGATGGTTCCAATCAAGATGTGACGAACCTTGCAGCTATCGGCAATGTTACGGGTCTCTGATAATTTGTAGATCTTAAAATAAGCACCTTCGTTGTACGGACCATAAACAGTTCCGATCGGATCCACATAAACTGTTGTATCGCGAATCACCATGTTTTTACGACTAAAATCCTGTACAATAATTTGTCCATTCTCACTCTCCGCCATCATAAACGCGCTATCTTCAGAAGCCTTTTTAGCTTTAAATGCATCTGCAACTTCCATCGCGTTTTTTTCAATAGCGGCAACGTCGTCAATACTTGGAGCAATTGGAAACGATACGTATTCAATTTTACGACTCGGTTTATTGTTCACGTATTTGTATTTATTTTCTTCGTAATATTTTTTAAGATCGTCATCACTTACTTTTACCGCGCTATCTCCAACTGAGTCGTAACGCTTCATTACAAAACTTACATTTAATTTTGTGCCTTGTGTTTGGTAGTTATTTTTTGCCTCGGCAGAGGTAACATAAATTGCTTTTTTAATAAGCGCTGAATATTTTTCGGCCAAACGTGTATTAGCAACATCTTCTTCCATTTGCTTTACTGCCAATTCTTGATCGCCTGTAACACTTGCAACCACTTGTTTCCATTTGTTACGATCCAATGAACCATCGGGTAATGCAAATTGAGGATTTAACTGACGTGTGTTTGGATCGGTTAAACGTTGAATAACAACTTGTGATGGATTAACCACCATGTTCTCGTACAACTCATCTTCACCAACCGAAAGACCAAGCATATTGTATTGAGGCTTGATAACCAATTCAGAAATATACGATTGGAAAATATATTCAACCACTTGCTTGCGCGTTTGATCGTCGATATCATTTGTTTGTTTTTGTTGACGGATACCGTTCAACTGATTCTCAACCTTGGTGTAAAATTCGTTTCGGTCAATTTTTTTTCCGTTCACAACTCCCACTTCATTTACATCGCCACCAAAAATGGAACCACCCGAACCCAAAAGGCTCTCGAGGATAAAGATCACAAGGGCTAAACCAACTATACCAACTAATAAACCGGTACGCTTTCTAATACTTTCTAAAATGCTCATATTCAATCAAAAATTTAGGAAGGCAAAGTTAGAATAATATCCCTTAATTCAAAAGAATATTGATAAAAATTACGGACGATAATGGCTTGTTTAACAAGCATTTATGGAGATTTTAGCGAGCTTTCTTAAACATGTTTTTTATTGGTCTTATTTGGGCGTGCCCCCAAGAAGTAGAAAAACCGGACACACGCTGGAAGTTTTTTTACTTCTTGGGGTCGGGCTTTCGCCACTCGCTCTTTTTTATCTCGTTCTCCAAAAAATTTATTCCCGAGATAAAAAAGGAGCTCAAACAATGGCTCAATCCCTCACGCGGGACAGTAAAAAGAGGCAGCTGACTCTTATTACCGGAATGTTGCGTGAGCGATTGAAGCGAAAAGCCCTGCTTAGTACTTTGCAAAATGTTTGTTGGGCGAGGCGGCAAAAGTCCAGTGGACTTTTGAGCGAGCTTGTGCGATAGCTAGAAGCTACCGGAGCCCTACAAACATTGCAAAGTACAAGCAGGCTTGTAGCGAAAAGCGCGACGGCAAGCGAATTTCCAGCGTATATGTGATGAGCTTGCCGGCACGCCCAAAAAAATTAAATGCTTAAATAAAAGATCTAATTATACTTGTTATTGTTCACGCCATAACAAGGGCCCCCACGATCGCGGAGTTTGAAATTTACAGAAAGCCCATAATAAAAATACCAATCTTTTGTACGAGGATTTCCACGCATGGTGCCAACAAGATCGGCAGGAACTTTATTTGGGTATGTGTAAGCAACCGCATTTGGACTTAGCGAAGGGTCAGGATAAAGCCCCGAAACATCATCTAAATAATCGGTAAAAGTTTTGCGTGGGCCCCACTCTAAACCAATGCCCATAAAATCCCAAAGGTTGTATTTAAATCCAATTCCAAAAGGAATGGAAAATTGATAAAGGGGGTAACCTCTTTTTTGTCCTTCGGTGTGAATGTTTTGCAAGGTTTGCCATCCTCTGCCGTTATCAATATTTGCTTGGGGATTATGATGAAAACCAGCAACACCTGCAAAAATGAACATGGTAAAATAATGTTTGTTATGTCCAATGCGATATTCCACAAAATTGAATTCAGAAAGAATATGTAATTCGTAAATATCCGAACGAAAACTCGCGTTGCGTAAGATTTGATCGGCGCTTTTGCTTTTTGAATCAGCCGCCGCAATTCTTCCATAATTAAATCCAAAACGAAATGCGTAACGGTAATTGGTGGTGTATCTAAAAAAAATGCCTGCTGCAGGTTTTGAATACACAAAATGCTTAAAGGTATTGATATCGCCAATGTAATAAGAGCCTCCTAAAAGCACACCAACTTCGCGCTGACGAAAATTACGCTTAGCTGTTTGGGCAAAAGCCGAAAACACCACTAAAAAAGATAAGATATATACCAGCTTTAAGCGCATCAATAGTTATAACGTAAAATTAGTGGATTTATTGTTAATGGCTTATTCAATTTGGATCTCATATTTATTGCCATTATCTAGAGTTGTTTCAATTTTAAAAGGTCCAGTTTTTGCCAATCTCATTATTTTCCACTCTGTTGAATGGGTAATAAAAAGATGCTTACGATAAATTGATGTATCTTGATGAAAAAAAATTGTTACATATTTCTTTTTCCTTATGAAACTATAGCTCATTTGATTTGCTAATGAATTGCCATGATTCAAGCTACAATCATTACGTCCTTTTCGATAATTTGTTATAAACTTACTTTGTCTGATATCCTTAACCAATCCTGGAAAATTTCCATAATATGCATTCAATAAATCCAAACTGTCTATGCCATTTACAGTATACTTTGTTAAGTGACCATAGAAAGGAAAAAGTTTTTCGGGATTTTTAAACCACAAGTTGTTCTCGGGATATTTTTTGCAAGTAGTTAACGAAAGTAAACTAAGGCCTAATAAAATATAATGAGTCTTTTTCTTCATTATCTCCTTTTATCAATTCCCCAAAGCAATTTGTTACGTAAGGTGCCAAAAAAGTGCGAGCCTTCGAGGTTAATGAGGTTGAATTTAAAATCGGCTAGTTTTATTTTTATTTCCGATTTGGGAGAAATAGAAGATGTAACTGAATCCAAAGACGCATAAAAACTTTCGTTTCGTCCGCTAACTTTAAAGCTGATCACTTTTTTATTTGGAATTACAACCGGACGCACATTTAAATTATGTGGTGCAATTGGTGTGATGATAAAATTATCCGAATCGGGCATCATAATTGGTCCGCCACAACTTAACGAATATGCTGTAGAGCCTGTTGGTGTTGACACGATCAATCCATCGGCAAAATACGAGTTTAAAAATACACCATCCACATAGGTATCAATATGGATCATGGCACCGCCTTCTTGTTTGTGAACTGTAAATTCGTTGAGCGCGTAATTCACATCACCAAAACAGTTATCGCAACCGCTGAGTTCAATTAATTCGCGTTTATCTAAAGTAAATTTTTCTTTTATTAAAAGTGTGGCAGCTTTTTCAAGATCATCTTTATTTACGTTGGCTAAAAATCCTAAGCGACCGGTATTTACACCTAATACCGGAATACCTGATTTACGAACTAAGGCCACAGTTTCTAACATGGTGCCATCACCTCCTAAAGAGATCACATAATCTGCTTTCGAAATTAATTCTTCCGAATTTGAATACGTATTCAGATCCAATTTGAAGTTGTGTTCGGTTTTAAGGAACTCGTAAAACTCTTTAAAAATAATAAGTTTTACTTTTTCTTTAGTGAGCAGATTGTAAAGCTGCTCAATATAAACCGGAAGGTTATCTTTTGTAGAACGCGCGTATACTGCAATGGTCATATAATGGTTTTACAATTATTAATTATTGATCTTATCACCTCTTAACTCGCGGAAGCGTTTGCGGGCTTCGGTAACAAAAATACTTCCGGGATAATTGGTAATAATGGCTTCGTAAGCTTCTTTGGCTTTTGTGGTGTCTTTTATTTTGTGCTCGTATAGATGCGCCAATTTATACTGGGCATCATCGCCATATAATTCGCTTGGATAAAATTCAATAATATCCTTATACATTTTTTCGGCGTCGGTATATCTATTTGTGCGTTCGTAAATAGCGGCTTTCTTAAAAAAGATATCATCACCAAGGGTATTATTACTAAATAATAAATTAACGCTATCCATTCGCGCG
Organism: Bacteroidia bacterium; assembly: GCA_018057345.1. Classification (GTDB taxonomy): domain Bacteria; phylum Bacteroidota; class Bacteroidia; order B-17B0; family Aurantibacillaceae; genus Aurantibacillus. The sequence continues at coordinate 6,108 of JAGPDW010000143.1, forward strand.
ATCGCATCGGTATAACGATGTTGCAAGATCATTAGTTCAGCGCTAGCAAATAATTGCAAAGGCACTTCATTTGTATCCACACCAATTGCATCGGTAATAATAAGCGAAAGGTCAAGTGCATCATTGGCAATTAATTTTGTGGTGGCCCCTTTTAAAACATCGCATTGTGTTTTGGCCCATTTAAAATCGCCTGCGTAAAAACTCAGTTTTGCATTTTTGAATTTAGCTTCGTGACCAATGGCTTCGTATTTAAAATCTTTTTCTACTTGCGAATATAAAAGGGAAGCATCCCAAATAGCGCCGCTCACCAAATAAATATCGGCTTGCAAAATTTTATAATCAGCTTTATCCACCGGTTTTATACTTGGGTTACTGATCACCTCATCTAAAAGTGCGATGGCCTCTTCGGGTTTATTTAAATAATAAGCCTTAAGCGTTGCTAAATTCTTTACTACAAAGGTTTGCATAAAGCTTCCTTTATGTTTATCGGAAGCGGCTTGTAATTTTTGTTCTACAACAGTTAATTCCTCTTTTGTGGCCTGCGGTTTTTCTAATACCAATTCATATTCTACACCTAAAATTTCAATGCTCGAAGATTCGGCATAGATGCAATTTGGTTTATCAATCAAATATTGGTAACAACGTTGTGCAGTTTCCCATGCTTTGTTAGAAACACAAATGCGCGCCAATTCGTAAATACGGCGACCATCTTCTTTATTGCGCTTATCAATTGATTTGCTTTGAACAAAGGCCGCGTCGAATTCTTTTTGTTGCTTTAAAATAAAGATCAAAAATTCGGCGAACACAATTTTATCAGGTTTTGACTGAATGCGCTTTTGTAATTCTTGTTTTAAAATAGGATTTTTTAATCCTGCACTTTCTTCATCGTATCCTAAAGAATTTTGCAAATTATTTTGCGCCATGTATAATTCCGAATCTCTAAAATCAATGGCATCCAAATATTCGTTCACCATGGCCACAACATCACCTTTTAGTTTGTGTACATCGGCACGTTCGTAAAAATAAGGATAATCGGGTGTTGCTTTTCTTCCTTTATTGTAAACCGCAATGGCATAGTCGTATAATTTTGCATCTACAAAAGCTTGCGCCAAATTATTAATAAAAGGTTGCACAGGGTTTAATTCTTTTAGCGCCTTTTCGTAGCACTCCGTTTCTTTTTTTGGCTCTTCTTTTAATTTATAAATGTTGCCTAAATGAACTAAAACCGAAAGATCATATTTATTACTCTTCACTAGTTTCTTTGTGATCTTCTCTGCTTTATCAAGATCCTTTACAGCGATCAAACTTTTATAATAGTAACCATACCAAATAGTGGGATTCTTATCAAAAAGATCTTCGAGGTACACATTTGCTTTTTCATATTCCCTTTGTTCGAAGAATTGAATAGCTAGTGCCTCTTTACCGTTGTTGCCGCCGGATTGAAGATTGATCTGCGCACCGGAAAAAAGGTGCAACAAGGTTAAACTTATAAAGATTATTATATTCTTAAACGACATTAAATTAGAACGCTCCTTCTTTTTTCAATTTCAAAATTCTAAATAATCTACAAGTTGATGAATATGTATAAAATGACTTCCTACAAGGCGTGTAAAAATTTTAAACC
>JAGPDW010000144.1:0-7714 GCA_018057345.1 Bacteroidia bacterium
TGGATTTTGATCCGGGTGCAGGAACATTTAATATTACTCCTTTTGGATCGGGCGGTACAGATGTTTTTGTAAGTAAACTTAATGCTAATGGAAATTTTGTGTGGGCTGTAAATATGGGCGGGGTTGGTGTTGATAATCCTAACGGCATTATTGTTGACGCTTTATTTAATGTGTATGTTACAGGTTCTTTTGAAGATGTTGCTGATTTTGATACTGGCGCTTCTACATTCACGCTTTCATCGTTAGACCAACAAGATGCTTTTGTTTGCAAGCTGGATGGAAATGGTGCTTTTGTTTGGGCAAAACAATTTGGTGGCTTAGATCGCCAAAGCGGAACCGGGCTTGCGCTGGAAGGAACTACGAATGTTTATATAACTGGAGAATATCAAAATACGGTTGACCTTGATCCGAGCGCAGGAACATTTACCGTAACATCAACCGGAGCTTTGTATTCTAGTTACGCAGTTAAGTTAAGCAGCGCCGGAAATTTTGTTTGGGCAAAAAATATTAGCGGATCAAATGATGTGCTTGGTAACAAAATCGTTATTTCTCCTGCAGGTTTCGTGTATTGGTCGGGTTACAACAAAGGTATTGCCGATCTGGATCCGGGTGCCGGAACTAATAATTCTAACGCCACAACAGGGTTCGATACATTTGTAACAAAACTCGATGCCTCGGGTGGTTATTTAATAGCAGAGAGTTTTCCATATGTTTGGAATTCGTTTGTTGTGAACACAACTTCAGAGATTGTTTTAACCGGTAGATTTACTTTAACGAGGGATTTTGATCCTACAGCAACTTCATCAACTATCACATCAGCGGGTTCAGCCGATGGCTGTATCGTAAAATTAAATCAACTCACTACTTCTATTTATGAAAATGAAACTAATGTTTCTCAAGTTGTGATATATCCAAATCCAAACAATGGAAGTTTTGTGATCAATGCAGAGGAAGGGTCAAAAGTGAGAGTTGTAAATGCATTAGGACAAGAAGTTGCAACGTACATTATTTCAAATGGCGAGCAAAAAATTAATTTGAACGAATGTAAAAGTGGAATTTACTTTTTGATGATCGGCAGTAACGGAAAACAAAGTTGCCAAAAGTTTGTGATCGCTAATTAATCTTTTCCCGGTGTCTTTAACCAATCGTTGAAGGAATGACTTTTATTCTTTTCTTCGAGATGTTTTTTAATATCAGCTGCTCTTCCTTTTGGAATTGAACTAATAAGCCTTTGAGTGTATTCGCTTTTTGGGTGGTTATAGATCTCATCGGCATCACCCATCTCTTCAATTCTTCCTTGGTTCATTACCACCATGCGATCGCTCATGAATTTTACAACACTAAGATCATGACTAATAAAAATATAAGTGAACTTGAATTCTTTTTTAAGATCGTTCAATAGGTTCAATACTTGCGCCTGTACACTCACGTCTAGCGCGCTTACACTCTCATCACAAATAATGAATTTTGGATTCAATGATAAAGCGCGAGCGATACAAACCCTTTGACGTTGCCCCCCACTAAACTCATGCGGATACCTGCTGTAGTATTTGTATTCCAAGCCAACTTTATCTAAAAGCTCCAACACCAATTTTTTACGATCACTATTATTTTTACCGATGCCATGTACGGTCATTGGTTCCATTAAGGCATCTCCAATGGTTAAACGTGGATTTAATGACGAGTATGGATCCTGAAAAATGATCTGAATATCTTTTCTTAAAGAACGGAAATCACTTTCCTTCATGCGCAAAATTTCTTGACGACGGTAAAATATCTGACCTTCTTTCGCTTCAGTTAATTTTAAAATGGTTCTTCCCAAAGTAGATTTGCCGCAGCCGCTTTCCCCAACTAATCCTAATGTTTCTCCTTCAAAAATATCAAAACTTACATCATCTACTGCTTTTGTCCAGTTTAATATTTTTCCAAACATTGTTTTTTCTGCAGGAAACCATGTTTTCACATTTCTTAGTTCAAGGATCTTATCGCGCTGATATAATTCTTTATGTTGTGCAACACGCTCTTCCTTTGTTACCATCACATTCTTAAGCGCTTCGTTCACATCGCGTTTGATCTCTTCGATCTCACCATCTTCATGACGGATCATAAAATCACTCACCACAGGTAAACGTTTCACGCGCATATCCAATGGTGGACGACAAGCCAATAAACTTTTTGTGTAAGGATGTTGTGGGTTGCTAAAAATATCTAATACATTTCCCTGTTCAACAATTTTACCTTTGTACATTACCACAACACGATCAGCTAACTCGGCAATAACTCCAAGATCGTGGGTAATGAACATGATCCCCATGTTGTGTTGCTGCTGCAATTTTTGCATCAGATCTAATATTGTTTTTTGAACAGTTACGTCAAGCGCAGTTGTTGGCTCATCAGCGATCAAAATTTTCGGATCACAACTAATGGCCATGGCGATCATTACCCTTTGCTTTTGTCCACCAGATATCTGATGTGGATAACGGTCCATCATTAGTTCAGGAGTAGGTAGCTGAACTTCACGAAAAAGCTCAAGTGTTTTTAGTCGAGCTTCTTTCTTCGACAATTTTTTATGGAGCACCAAGGCTTCCATCACCTGTTCGCCACATTTGATAACCGGATTCAACGAGGTCATTGGCTCTTGGAAGATCATAGCGATTTCATTTCCCCTATAACCGCGCATTACTGTTTCGGGTGCTTTAACCAGATCAATAATTTTTCCGTTCTTATCTTTGTAAAGAATTTCACCACCGGTAACTCTACCCGGAGGATTTGGGATCAACCCCATTACCGAAAGCGAGGTAACTGATTTTCCTGAACCGCTTTCTCCAACAATACCAATGGTTTCGCCTTTATGGAGCGTAAAAGAAACATCGTTAACGGCCTTGATGTACTCGTCTTCAGTTTTGAATTCGGTAACAAGGTTTTTTATCTCTAAAAGGACTTCTTTCTCCATAAAAATAGAACTAACGAAGTAAGCAATTATTTTCATCAATCAAAAATGCTTTAGCCGTTATGTGTTTTTTTACCTATGAATTGATCTTAAAACAAATCTAAATAAGAACCCATCTAACATGCGTCTGTATCTTACTAATAATGAGCGCCGTATGAGTTTAAAAGTTGTAGGATTAAAAAGTTACATTAATTGCTTTTTTAGGTTTTGAATGATAGATTTGTAGCTCTAAAATCAAATTAATTCTAAACAAATATGAGTAACTCAGGTTTTTTAAAATCCTCAATTGGAAAGAAGGTTATTATGGGGGCAACCGGCCTTTTTCTTATCACTTTTCTTGTCGTACACTGTTTCATTAATATGCTAATTTTCTTTAATGATGGAGGAGAGACATTTAATAAGGGTGCCGAATTTATGGGAACCAATTGGTTAATTCGTGCTACGGAGATAATCCTTTTTGTTGGTTTAATATTACATGTAGTGCAAGCTCTAGTGCTTACGCTGGAGAACCGCAAAGCTCGCCCTGTTCCTTACGCCAAAGTAAATGGTGCTGCAAATAGTTCTTGGTATAGTCGATCTATGGGATTATTAGGAACACTTATTCTCATGTTCCTTATCATTCACTTGCGACATTTTTGGGTAGAAAGTCGTTTTACTGATCATATTGCACATAATGAATATGAAAAATTGGCGGGTCAGGAAACCATGTACCATGAAATGTTAGAGGTTTTTGAAAATCCAATCGTAGTTCTTGTGTATGTTTTAGCCATGATCTCATTGGCGTATCATTTGCTTCATGGATTTCAATCCGTCTTTCAAACCTTAGGATTAAATCATCGTAAATACACGCCACTGATTAAAAAGGCAGGAATTGTATTTTCAATTGTTATTAGTGTATTGTTTGCATCAATGCCAATAGCTATGCACTTCGGTTTCGTAAAATAATTTATACTCATAATTCAACTTTTATATTTCAAGATATGGCTTCATCACCAAAATTAAATGCAAAAATCCCTGCTGGTCAACTAGAACTTAAGTGGACCAATTACCGCTCAACTGTGCACTTGGTTAACCCTGCTAATAAACGTAGTTTAGAAGTGTTGGTTGTTGGTTCGGGCTTAGCCGGAGCATCTGCTGCTGCTACATTGGCGGAAATGGGATACAAAGTAAAAGTATTTTGCTTTCAAGATTCGCCTCGTCGTGCTCACTCAATTGCTGCGCAAGGTGGTGTTAACGCCGCAAAAAATTATCAAAATGATGGCGATAGCGTTTACCGTTTGTTTTACGATACCATTAAAGGTGGAGATTATCGCGCGCGTGAAGCAAATGTTCATCGCTTGTCAGAAGTGTCAGGAAGCATCATTGATCAATGTGTTGCGCAAGGTGTTCCTTTTGCCCGCGAGTATGGTGGGATGTTAAGTAATCGTTCGTTTGGGGGTACACAAGTTCAACGTACGTTTTATGCAGCAGGACAAACAGGGCAACAATTATTATTAGGAGCATATTCTGCATTGCAGCGTCAGGTTGGAATGGGTGCTGTAAAATTATTGGCACGCCACGAGATGTTAGATGTTGTGAATATTGATGGCAAGTGCCGTGGTATCATTGCACGCGATCTTATAAGTGGAAAATTAGAAAGACATTTTGGTCACGCTGTACTCTTGTGTACCGGTGGATACGGAAACGTATTCTTTCTTTCTACAAATGCAATGGGAAGTAATGTAACTGCAGCATGGAAAGCGCATAAAAAAGGAGCGTTCTTCGGAAATCCTTGCTACACGCAAATTCACCCAACATGTATTCCTGTAAGTGGTGATCATCAATCGAAATTAACGTTGATGTCAGAATCGCTTCGTAATGATGGACGTATTTGGGTTCCAAAAAGCAAAGAGCATGCACAGGCAATTGCTTCCGGAAAAATGAATCCAAATGATTTGAAAGAAGAGGATAGAGATTATTATTTAGAGAGAAGATATCCGGCGTTTGGAAATTTAGTTCCGCGCGACGTTGCTTCTCGTGCTGCAAAAGAAAGATGTGATGCAGGCTTTGGAGTAAATGCAACCGGTCAAGCGGTGTATCTGGATTTTGCTTTCAACATGAAATACAAATACGGCAAAATAGAAGCCACAAAAAAAGGCATCGAGAATCCTACCGAAGAACAAATGACGGAATTTGGACAAGCAGTTATCAAAGAAAAATATGGTAACTTATTTGATATGTACGAGCAGATCACCGGCGTTAATCCATATAAAAATCCAATGATGATATATCCTGCAGTTCACTACACGATGGGTGGATTATGGGTGGATTATAATTTGATGACAACTGTTCCGGGATTATACGCTTTGGGTGAAGCAAACTTCTCTGACCATGGCGCCAATCGTTTAGGGGCTTCTGCTTTGATGCAAGGTTTAGCGGATGGCTATTTTGTGATCCCATATACTATTGGAGAATACTTAGCCGAAGAAATTCGCACAAAAGCAATTCCTACCGATAGCGAAGCATTTGTAAAAGCAGAGCAAGAAGTAAGTGATCGATTGAACAAATTATTAAATATCAAAGGAACAAAATCAGTTGATTATTTCCATAAACGCTTAGGAAAAGCAATGTGGGATAAATGCGGTATGGCGCGCAATGCCGAAGGTTTAAAATGGGCTATTGAAGAGATCAAAAAGATCCGTTCAGAATTCTGGTCAGATGTTCGGGTACCTGGCGCTTTAAATGAATTCAATCCTGAGTTGGAAAAAGCAGGGCGCGTGGCCGATTTTATTGAGCTAGGCGAATTAATGTGTATGGATGCATTACATCGCAACGAAAGTTGTGGTGGTCATTTCCGCGAAGAGTATCAAACTGAAGAGGGAGAGGCAAATCGTGATGATGAAAAATTTGCTTACGTAGCGGCTTGGGAATACAAGGGCGAAAGTAATTTTGAATTGCACAAAGAAGAATTGAAATACGAGAACATTAAAATTGCAGCACGTAGTTATAAATAATTAATAAAGAAGTTATGGGTGGTACCAGCGAAAAAATGATAAACGTCACCGTAAAAGTGTGGCGCCAAAGAAACAAGAACGAAAAAGGAACGTTTGAAACACATGATATGAAAGGTGTTTCAACCGACATGTCGTTCTTAGAAATGTTCGATGTATTAAATGAACGTTTAATTAACGAAGGAAAAGACCCCGTGGCATTTGATCACGATTGCCGAGAAGGTATTTGCGGTATGTGCAGTATGTATATTAATGGCCGACCACATGGTCCAAAGAATGCGGTTACAACGTGTCAATTACATATGCGCAGTTTTAATGATGGTGATACTATTGTTGTTGAACCTTGGAGAAGTAGTGCTTTTCCTGTGGTGAAAGACTTGGTAGTAGAGCGCGCAGCGTTTGATCGTATTATTGCAGCCGGCGGCTTTGTATCTGTAAATACAGGAAATGCAAAGGATGCTAACAATATTTTAATTCCAAAACCTGATGCGGATGATGCATTTAATGCGGCGGCGTGTATTGGTTGTGGCGCCTGTGTTGCTGCCTGTAAAAATGGAAGTGCTATGTTGTTTGTATCGGCAAAAGTTTCTCAATTAGCGTTGCTGCCACAAGGTAAAGTAGAGGCACAAAAGCGTGTATTAGATATGGTTCATCAAATGGATATTGAAGGTTTTGGTAATTGTACAAATACCGGAGCTTGCGAAGCCGAATGCCCTAAAGGAATTTCATTGGAGAACATTGCTCGTATGAACAGAGAGTATGTGTTTGCAAGCGCAAATGAAAAGAAATAAGAGAATCTGAAATATTTAGAAAAAAAGCCACCATAAAAGGTGGCTTTTTTATTTAGGCAATGTTAAATCTCATCGAAATCATGGTTTTGTTTATTCTATTGAGAGAATGTTAAATAAACAAAGCATAAATTTTATATTTTCGTACTCATAAAACAGATATTATGAAAAAAGGATTACTGCTACTACTGAGTGTTTTTTATTTCTCAACCAGCGCACAAACTTCTTTAAATGCAGTTTGGATGAATGGATTTGGTAGTGCGTTAGGCAATGATAATATGTACCATAGCTGTGTTGATGCATCGGGTAATATTTATTTGACAGGTAGAATACAATATTCACTTGATATTGATCCTGGGCCACCATTTGTTCCTGTGATAGTAAATAGCACACAGACTTATTTTTCTAAATTTTCTCCAAATGGCACTATGCTATGGTCGAGGAATTTTAATGGAGAATCGGTGGCATATTCTGAATCTAGTGCTATTGCAGTTGATGCGAGTGGGAATATTTGCGTTGCTGGAACTTTTGAAAATGGTAACATTGATTTTAATTTAGCATCACCTGGAACAAATACTCTAGCAAGTAATGCTATCGGTAAAGATATGTTTATTGTAAAGTACTCTTCCAGCGGCGCGTTTATTTCGGTAAGCGCAATAGGAAATAACTCAGCTAACGTGGTTCCAACTCGAATTAAATTTGATGCGGCGGGAGATCTAGTTATTTCGGGACATTTGGGTCAAGAGCCAACTGCATTAGTAAATTTTAATCCAGCCGGACCATCTTATACCCTGGCAACAAATGGGAACACGGATGGTTTTGTGGCGAAATACAATTCAGCAGGAGTATGTCAATTTGCTATTGCTTTTGGTTCAGGTGTGAATGATTATTGTTACGGTTTGGATGTTGATGCATCAAATAATGTGTATGTCACCGGAATTTTCAGAAGTGTTGCCGATTTTGATCCTACTGCCGCTACATACACC
>JAGPDW010000145.1:0-7689 GCA_018057345.1 Bacteroidia bacterium
ATCTTATTCAAAGGGGAAAAAACGGGACATTGGGTGAATGATAATTGCGAACTTTTGGATGAAGATGGAAGTGTAATTAGTAATGTATATGCTACGGGACTTGCCACTGGATTTATTCCTTCTGGTGAATTAGGAGGAGAGCCAAGTTTTCAAGGACAAACCAATGGTATTTGGTATTACCAAAATGCTATAGCTGATAGGATCATTAGCAGGTTATAGATCTACTTCCAATGAAAACAAGCCGAAGTAGTTCTCTTCCTTTTCCAAATATCCCAACCACCCACGTAAAAGATCCTCTTTAATTGCTTGTAGCGAGAACTGTGTTTTTTGCGTTTACCTTTCCAGTGTTTGGTTGTTTTATTTTTTGATCCAAAAGAACTTGAACCTGTACGATCCATTTTTTGTTCGGATACTTTTAATTCTCCGGGGTCTTCGTTTATTTTCCCTAATACATTATCGCTTTCAAAGACCGAGATCCTTGCAAGATCATCAGAACTTATTCCTTCATGATCTTCTTTATTGTTTTCGTTGAATTGCTTATTAGTTTTTCCTTGGTCATCATCGCTTATTCCTGTTTCTTTTTTCAACACATTATTTTGAGCCAACAAATTTTTAAACTCATCATCGGCTAACTTTTGGTATTTGTGACAAGGACAATTAGGATTTCTTGGATCGGTAATTGGATAAGACGTTTGCGCCACCAAAGCATTTACAAAAAGGAAAATAAGAGCGGTAAGTATACCTCTCTTATTTCCAGTTTGATTATTTCCTCTGCTAAAGTTCAATTACGATGCTTTTTTAATTGTTATTTTACTTAAGCCTGCCCATGTTTTAAATTCATTGGTATAATACAAGTATGCTGTTGAAGCAGGAGCATCATACTCACCCGGCATTTCTGCTTTAAGATCTAAGTTGATCTCTTTTACTGCTTTTGAAGCCATACCTCTGTAGTAAACAGCTAAGTTATTTCCTTTGATCTCGTAATAATCAAATACTCCTTTTTCTTGCATTTCTTTTAGTTGCCAAGGTTGGATAGAGAAACCTGCAGGTACACCAATAATAGCCATCGTGCTTGGTACTTCTTCGTTCTTCTTGTTAGAAATAGTTGCAGTTAAACGAACTGTTTCGCCAACATTAGCAGTTGTAGCAGCCATCTTTGTTTTTAGATCGATATTACACTCCGCATCGCTTTGTGGTAAAGATGTACTCCAGTTAATTGCTAAAGAGTAAGGCAATGGTGTTTTCACTCCAATGTATTTCACTTTTACAGTGTGTTTACCTTCGCCTTTAATGAATTGCTCTAAACCTTCCGCAGTAATGGCATTTTTATCTCCGGCTTTGTATTCTTTTTCCATTACTTTTTTACCGTCAACATAAATTGCTATCGTACCATCTTCGCTAGTTTTTTTGCTGGCCTTTGCATATTCAGTTAAAGCTTTCAAGGCTAAAATGGTTCCTTGCGTTGAACTAAATACACCTGAACCCTGACGCATACTTACCAAGTATTGAACAGCTTTGGTTAATTCACCGGCCTGTTTGTTCGATTTCAACATCGACATTATCGCTAACGAAGTTGTTTCGATCAATAACGATTGTCCTTGCGAATAAGTGATCGAATGCGTTAAACCATTAAAGCCACCATCTTTTTGTTGCTTGCTCATCAGAGCTTTCATCGCTTCATCACCTTTTGTATTCTCTTTTAAAGAATAAGCTGCGTTTGCCATCATAGCTAACATATATGGATCTTTGCTTGCAATTGCTTTGTCAAAAGAGGTGTTGAATTCTTTTTTGAAATCGCTATAACCTGCTTCCGCTAAAGCGTACACAATATAAGCGTTCAAAATATCATCACTAATCCTTCCGAAATCATGGTAAGCATGTTTTTCTCTTGCAAAACCACCTTTACCGTCTTTATGGCTCATTAACCAGGTTGAAGTACGATCTAACATAGTTTGATCAACTGCTTGTCCTGCTTTTTTCATGTCGTTAAATTCCATTAAACCGTATGCAGTTAAACCTTCGTGACCAGGATTTGAACCAAACCACTCATAACCTTTTTGCGACGCTTCAAAACCAATTAAGCGCTTGTAACCTCTTTCTAAAAGATCAGTAGCTTTTGCTAAAGTTTTAGTGTCTTTGCTATCCGTAGTTTTTAAATAATCCATTACCATAGCGTTAGGGTAAGCAGTACAAGATGTTTGTTCAAAACAACCGTAAGGCTCTTGTAAAATTCCTTCAACACCTTTCATTAAGTCGTTCACCACATTTGGATACGCGCTAAATGTTGCTTTTAAGGAACCGTTCACTAGTTTGTTGATCTCAAATTCATATTCCTTTTCTACCTCTTGTGCAGAGAATGAAGTTTCAACAGGGAAACCTTTAGGTACAATACGAATTGTTTGAGTAAAGGCATCACCTAAACCACACGCTTTAAAGCTGATGGTGAAATCGCCATAACCAATTTTATCTAATACTTTATAATCTAAATAAATTACTTTGGCTTTACCAGGCATTATGGTTTGAACTGTAGGGACAATTCCAACTTCTTTTAATCCATCAGGCGCAATGATAGAAATTACGCCACCTAAAGGACCATCTGTATTGTTTTTTAAAGTTAAAGGAATAGAAACAAAATCTTCAGTGGCAACTTCCACCGGAATTTTTGTGCTCATCGCAAATGGTAATTGCGAGAAGAAATTCTTTTCTGTTCTTCCAATTGTTCCATCATTTCCAATACCTTCAATGGTTGTGCGGAATGAAGTGATATCATCAGAGGCATAGAACTCAATTGTTTTTTTACCGCTAAAACCTACTTCTACATTTGGATTCCAATAAATGGTATTACGGAAATCAGTACGATTCTCAACATTGGTTTGGTTTTCATATTTAGGAGCGTAGTATTGACGCGCACGGTAATACACATTTTGTACAACTTGATTTGGTTGATCAAAATCACCATCAATTTCATCATCCATAGCAAATTTATCGCGTCTGTCGGCTAGTCTTGCATGTGATGCTTTACCAGCAACTGAAGCTAAGGCTTTCTGATCTTTTACTTCTCTGTTTTGTTCTTCCAATTTTGGACCTTTAGCGATCTTTAGTGGGGCATTAGCATCCTTTTTTACTTCTTTGCGTTTGTTCACAGCAACATTATCAGCAGGAACATTTTTAGCCATCATTGGTTCAGCTTTGAACATAGCGGCTTTTTCGTTAGCCATGCCTGCACCTTGAGCAGAAGCAGGAACATTATCAGCTTCTGCTAACCAATCCCCACTTTTTTTGCTTTTTGAACGATAACCGTAATAGTTGTTTTGTTTTTTGTATAAGTAGATCACCATGTTTTGGTTATAATCTCTTACGTATTGCACTTGAGGATAATAACCATCATAATTAAATGAAAGATTTACTTGATCTACAAGATCTAATTTTTTGAATAAGAATTTACCGTTGTTATCTGTTGTGATCTCGGTTCCATTATTAACTTTTATCTTCACATCATCCATTGGTTTTCCGGTCTCCGAATTATAAACAATTCCTGAAACAATTGCTTTTTCATTTAAGAAAGCGATCACCGGCATTTCTTCTTCAATTATCTTTTCCCAAGTAAAACGTCTCCAGCCTGAGGTCATTAGAACATAATCTAATGCTTTATCAGCTTTTGCTTCTTTTTTATTGAAATAAAATGCTGGCTCTTCAACTTTTCCATGAATATCTTGCTCCAATAATAATTGTGATAAGATATTTCCGGTTTTATCATCTGCAAAACTTAAGAACTGATCGTTCACCACAGCCATTGACAAATTAGCAGGCATTGGTAAGCCGCGCTCATCTTTTACCGAGATCGTCATTTTTACTTTCTCACGTGGTAAATATTTTTCTTTTTCTGTTTCAACGGTAATGTTCATTTGCTTGTCTTTATTTACAAAAGCCAAACGTTCGCAACGTGGAATACCTTTAGAGTCGAACAATGTAATTTGTGAAACTCCAATTGGGAAATTAGTAGTTGGAAAAGAGATCTTATTGCTTCCCGGTTTTACATCCAACACGGTTGTATAATAAATTTTACCTCTTACTTGTGCCACTAACGATAATTCTTCTTTTTCGGTTGTGTATACCGCCACTTCAACTTCGTTTGGTTTTGTTTGCTCAACATGTAAAGCATAACCACGCTCGAGTGTTTCAGGAAGTTTGTAAGTTTGTGTAATGCCTGTAGGCTTTGTGATCTTCACCACATAATTCTCTCCTAATTGCGGATTCAGTTTAAATGATCCCATCCCTTGATGAAAACTACTAAATGAAGCTACTTTACTTCCTTTGTCGGTTAATACAACACCTTCAATATCGGCGGGTTTATTAAATTCATTTAATGCTTTAAAAGCAACAACGTTCTCCACATCATTTAAAAGATCACCACCCTCTGGAAAAAGCGTTAATTCAATTTTATTTAATACAATAGGAATAGAACGCGAAATACTTTCGGTACTTCCGTTGTAATCAATCATCACATTTAATAAACCATCATTTGTTTTTAATTCTTTCGGAAGATCAAATTTAATATAGCGAATACCTTCTTCATCGGTAACTTCGGTAAGATCCAATAATTTTTGTCCGTCTAAATTAGCAACACATTTTATTTTGTAATTGGCCAATGGTTTATTTTCATTGGTGTTCAATTCAATTTTTGCAATTACATTATCTCCTGCGCCAAAAGCTTTACGTTCAAAATCTAATTTCATTTTTAAATTCGGGAGGATCACTTCTTGAACTTGAAGGTCTTTTACAAACGCATTTTCAGGCCCGTCATTTTTCATCCACTTCGTATATGCACGAATTTTGTACATACCACCTAAAGCTTCTTTATCAATTCCAAAATCGCCAGCCGCTTTACCGTTCTTGGCTATTAAAGTTATTTTCTTTTCTACTGTTCCTTTTGGATTTATTAATTCAACATGAATGATATCACTTTTATCAGATGCTTTTAATGTAATACCATCTCTTATATATGCCGAGATCCAAATATCATCACCCGGTTCGTACATGGGTTTATCTAATTGCAGATATACCCTGTCTTCGGCTGCAGTTTTGTTATACATTGCGAGCTTTTCTTTCAGCCCTTTAATAAAATCGTTTTCCAACGCGGCTTGATAATAGCTGTTTGGTGTTAGGTAAGCCAGTGTACTGATGCCAATGGCGCCAACAGCCGACAAAACCGAGAATTTCTTGTTAATTTTCCTTTCCATGACAATAGTTTTATATTTAGATGCAGAAGAAAGGACGATTCCATAATGTTAATTTATTTTATTATTTGGGCGTGCCCCCTGAAGTGAAATTGCGAATAAAATTTGAAGCAATTTCTACTTCAGGGGTCGCGCTTTTCGCTGCAAGCCTGCTTGTCCTTTGCCATGTTTGTAGGGCTCCGGTAGCTTCTAAAGTCGCTTCCTCGCCCAACAAACATTGGCAAAGTCCTGCGCAGGGCTTTCCGCTACAATCGCTCACGCGGCAGTACGGTAAAGAAAGAACATTACGAGAATTTTACGGTTCTTCGTGGTTAAAAACGAAGGTGCTTCTTATATAAATACCTAAACCTCCAGAGTAGGGTTAGTCCCACAAAGATCAAGCTGGCTAATAAACCTATCCAAACACCTATAACTTCGAGTTTAAATGTAAAGGCTAATACATAGCAAAGTCCTAATGCAATAACCCAATATCCAATAAACGTAATAAGCGTAGAAATTCTTACATCTTCCAAGCCTCGTAAAATTCCAATAACGGATACTTGTAGCCCATCAAACAATTGAAAGAGTGCTGCAATGAGAAGTAACTCAGAAGCTAATTCGATCACTGCTTTTTCGCTGCTGAAAATAGTGGGGAGATATTGATTAAGCGCTAAGAATATTAAACCGCATCCTCCCATAACCATTAATACCAATTTTATAGCAGTTAAACCTGCGTTCTTTACTTCTGGCCAATTATTTTGCGCATTAAAAATTCCAATTCTTATTGTTGCTGCGCTTCCAATGCCGCTGCCAAACATATAGGTAAATGCAGCAATGTGAAGTGCAATGCCGTGCGCATCAATTTGTTCTTTACCAAATGATCCTGCCATTAATCCGGCAATTACAAAAGCTGCCACCTCAAACGTAAATTGCATGGCCGAGTTAAAACCAATTTTTGCTAACTCGCCCAAGTGTTTCATATTCACTTTTACCTTTTTGTAAACGGTAAATATGGCATTGAGCGTTGGGGTTTTATACATGAGATATAAAAACCCTATTCCCATAAAACTTCGTGCAATAAAAGTTGCCCAGGCCGAACCCATATAGCCCATTTTTGGTAAGCCCATGTACCCATTGATCAATAAATAATTTAAAACAATATTTAAGAGATTTCCCAATACACTTATTATTAAACCTGCACTTGTATTACTTAAGCCTTCGCAATATTGTTTGCAAACAAAAAACAAAGAAAGAGGAAGTAAAGAAAAGATCAACACTTCATAAAAAGGTGTTGCCAGTGCAACTACATCTGCCGGTTGTTGCAAATACTGTAAAAGTGGTGCCGAGAAAAATAAAATAAAAAACAGAATGATAGATGTTCCAAAATTAAGGAACAGCGAATTTTTAAATAGAGATGCTTTTTCTTCCAGATTGTTTTTTTCGTTGGCTGCTGTAACAAGTGGAGTAGTGGCGTAACTCAAACCTATGCCAAATACTAAAAGCAAAATATAAATATTATTCGCAAAAATCCCTGCGGCTTGTTCGGCCACACCTATTTGACCCAAAAAAATAGTATCCACCATTCCGGTAATAATATGACCAACTTGAGTTAGTATCAAGGGCCATGCTAGGAGAATAGTTTCTTTATAATGTTGTTTACTGGTAAGCATTTGCGGGGGCGAAGATACGGTTTTTAAGGCGGAAAATCCTTAGTCAAATGCTTTTTTAATATTGATCAATAATTCTTCAGCCTCTTCTAGTTGAACCCATTCAATTTCTATTCCGTTCTTTTCCATTCTTCGGTACCAGGTCATTTGGCGTTTAGCAAATTGGTGAATGGCAGTACTTAAAAGTGTAAAGAGTTCTTTTTTGTTGATCTGTTTTAAAAGATATTGAGAAATGAATTTATACTCCAATCCTAAAAATTGTAAACGTTCGTGCGAAACGCCCTTTTTCAATAACCCTTCCACTTCTTCTATCAAACCATTTTCTAATCGCTGTTTTAAACGGACATCAATTCGCTTGTTGCGTTCTTCCTTGGAAATTTTAATGCCAATGTATTTTGGTTTGTAGATAAGCTCACGTTTTTCGGGAACGGGATTTTCTTTTGAGTATTCATAGATCTCTAATCCACGTATGATCCTTTTTTTTGAGGTGGGATCAATTAACTTTATGTGAGGACCTCTCAGCGAGAATAACAATTTAACTAATTCTTCATGCGATGCCTTTGATAATTTATTTCGTAGGGCTTCATTCTCGGGTACTAAGGTCATGTGATGGTCTTTTTCCAAAGCCTCTAAATACAATCCTGTTCCTCCGCAAATTATTGGAAGGTGACCTCGCTCTGTTAGTTCAGTAAAACTCTTTTTTAGTTCACGAATAAAATCATGTAAATAAAATTGGGTATTTACATCGCAGACATCAATTAAATGGTATGGTATCTTCTTACCTTTTACTTTGTACTCTCCTAGAT
>JAGPDW010000146.1:0-7681 GCA_018057345.1 Bacteroidia bacterium
TAACTTTCCGTGAAGAGTCTGACGAACAAACAGGCTTTAAAGAGAAAGTGATCATTGAAAGTAAAGATAAAACGATGAGCCCTATGATCCGCATTGTGGATAAAAAAGGTGAGCCGTTAAAAACATATAACATTCCGGTTGGTGCACATATCATCGTAGCTGAAGGTGCAAAAATTGAACCGGGAACTACATTGGTTAAGATCCCTCGTGTTACAGGAAAAACTGGTGATATCACCGGTGGTTTACCTCGTGTAACTGAATTATTTGAGGCTCGTAATCCAAGTAATCCTGCTGTTGTTTCTGAAATTGATGGTATTGTTTCATTTGGTAAAATCAAACGTGGTAACCGCGAGGTGATCGTTGAAGCAAAAACCGGAGAGCAACGCCGTTACTTAGTTAACTTAAGTAAACATATCTTAGTACAAGAGAACGATTTCGTTCGTGCCGGTGATTCTTTATCAGACGGTGCTGTAAGTCCTGGAGATATTTTATCTATCAAAGGTCCTACTTCGGTACAAGAATACTTAGTGAATGAAATTCAAGAGGTATACCGTTTGCAAGGTCAGAAATTAAATGACAAACATTTCGAAACTATTGTGCGTCAAATGATGCGTAAAGTTGAGATCGTTGATCCGGGTGATACAATGTTCTTAGAACAACAATTAGCGAACAAGATCGATTTCATGACAGAGAACGATAATGTATTTGGTAAAAAAGTTGTTTTAGAGCCAGGAGATAGCACTGAATTGAAACGCGGACAAATTATTACTGCGCGTAAATTACGTGACGAGAACTCAGTGTTGAGACGTAAGGATCTGAAAATTGTTGAAGCCCGCGATGCGGTTCCTGCAACAGCAAATCCTATCTTGCAAGGTATCACACGTGCATCGTTACAAACCAGCAGCTGGATCTCAGCAGCATCGTTCCAGGAAACTACAAAAGTATTGAACGAAGCAGCAGTGAACGGAAAAGTAGACACATTGAACGGCTTGAAAGAGAACGTAATTGTAGGACACTTAATTCCTGCAGGTACAGGTTTACGTCAGTACGAAAAATTAGTGATCGGAAGCAAAGAAGAGTACGAGCGCTTAATGGCAAGTAAAGAAGAGATCGAGCAAGAAGCTTAATCTTTAATTATAAAAATTAAAAACCCCAGCAGAAATGTTGGGGTTTTTTGTTTAGAGACAGTAACCACGAAACGCACAAAACTTTAGCACGCAATTCACCAAAGCTTTTGTGATTTTTGTGTAGGTTTTTTTTAGTGTTTTTCGTGGTTAAGAAACCGAATCATTAATTCTTAAACGTACTAATGCTCGTTAAAGCTGTACTTGTATTTGCAGGGGCCTCCACAATAGTTGGCTGATTTAATGTAGCCAAATACGTATTGCTTGAAACGGTTAAGGTTGTATCGGCTTGTAAATTGGATATTTTTCCGGCACCGGTTTCAATAGTGAAGGTCATTAAAAAATTGATAGCAGAAATAATTCCAATCAAACAAAAAGAAAGAGAAATCACTTTATAGCGGTTAAAGATCAGATCAAATATGCTGATCGAAGGAGATGCTGGCCGTTCACTTGGTTTTTTTCTGGCCGCTATCATTTCAAACGCTCTGGTGTTCAATAGAGGAATATCTCCCAAATTGCTCATGTCATCCACATTCATTTGCTGTCTAAGTGCTATATCTAAACTCTTTTCCATGACTTTAATTTTTAGGGTTGAACTGATGTAACTTTTCTTCTAGTGTTTTTAATGTATAATGTAATCTCGATTTTACAGTTCCAATAGAACACTCCTGGATCTCTGCAATTTCTTCGTGTGTTTTTTCTTCTTGGTATTTTAAAATGAACACCTCTTTCTTTTCAATTGGTAATTCATTTAAAATAGTTTCGAGCATAGTATTAAAATTTACGGCATCCAATTTTGAAACTATTTTGCTAAGATCATTTTCATTTACCGGGGAATTCAAATACTTTATTTCGTCTCGCTTTTGATTTACTACGGTTTGATGTCTGTAAAAATTCTTGCATTGATTGGAAGCAATAGTAAATACCCATGTTCTGAACGAACGAGAATTATCAAACTTGGTTGGCGCTTCGGCTATCTTTAAAAACACATCCTGCAAAGCATCTTCGGCCAAATTCTTGTCATAATTCAACATGCGCGTAAAATATCCCAATAATTTTTTGGCGTAACGCTTGTAGAGTTCATTAAAGGCAAACTCCTCACCATTAATAATAAAATGCATGAGCTCTTCGTCGGTGTACATGGCGAATTTATTTAATTGATCATGCATCTATTATTAATGTTTGACATGAAAACATAGGCCTATTGAATAGTAATACACCTAATGTTGATCAAGGTTCATTGATAAAGTAAATAAAATTGAGGCTCTGGAAGGCGCGTGGGATCTATAAAGGAAGTTAAATTAACGTTTTTTGAGGCTTCTGTTACGAAAGCAAATAAGCGTTTAGTTGTTCCTCTGCGACCTTTGCGTCTCCTTTGCGGAAAGCGCGAAGCGCCTTTGCGGTTTCTGTCTCTAAAAACAGGCTACTTCCCAATAACCTCAAACTTAACCGTAGAAGTTTCACCCTCATTATCTGTTATCACCAAAACATGCTTTCCAACCGCTGGTAAAAGCGAGAGTTGATGGAATTTTTCGGTAGTGCCAACGTAATTTCCATCTATATGCCAGAAGAGAGTAGCGTTTGAGTTTTTATGCGTGGCTTTAAAGATGCAGGTCTTTTGTTTTCCACTTTCGCCAACAGGAATATAAACTTTGGACCCCTCGCGCGGATAAATAATATCCAACTGACGGAAATTTAATTCATTTTGACAAGCTTCTAAATACGAAGGAACGCTTTGGTAAAATAAATTTCGTTGTTTAAAGAAATATTCTTGCGCCGGCGAAGCAATGAACCAAGGAACATGTTTCATTTTATCTACAGGATAGCAATTACTATTTACGCGGTAAACTCCGGTTTCATCTAAATGAATGAGTTTATGAAAAGGACATTGTTTTGTTTTCTCTGATCCGCTTGGGCAATCTTGTTCAATTTTATCAGGACAAATTTCGGAAGCTTTATAACCACTTTGTTTACACACGGTTTGTTTGATGATATCTTTAGTTGGCTTTGCAAAGAATTTTTTCTGAGAAAGAATATTAAAGATATTGAACATGATAGGCGCAGCAGCTGAAGTTCCCGTTAAATTTGGTCTTCCTTCGCCATCGGCATTTCCAACCCAAACTGCTACTGTGTATTTTGAATCTAATCCTACGGCCCAGGCATCTCTGAAACCGAAGCTGGTGCCGGTTTTCCAGGCTATGCGATTTTTTGATAAAAATTGCATCCAACCTACATAATCTTGTGGACGCATTAATTCCGTCATTGCATCAAACGTGAACCAAATGCTGGATGCTTTTAAAACATCGCTTTTTAAATTTTGTTTTGTTTCTACTTGTTCAGTTTCCAAATAACTCAAAGGAAAATAACTGTTCAAGGCATATTTACCACTTGAATTATTGTAATGCATTAATGCTCTTCCCATAGAAGAGTAGGCTGAAGCGATCTCATGCAAATTGGCCTCACCACCTCCAAGAATTAATGATAAACCATAATGCGTGGTTGGTTTTGTAAATGTTTTAAAACCTAATTGTTTTAAGTGGTAATGAAATTTTGCAGGACCAAGATCCTGTAGCATTTTTATGGCAGGAATATTCAAGGAACGTGCAATGGCTTCGTTGGCCGGTACAAGACCATCGTAGGTTAAATTAAAATTCTTTGGTCCGTATGAACCAATTTGAGTTGGAATATCTTCAATTAAACTCTTTGGAAGTATTTTGTTTTCATTAAGCAGAAACGCATATAGAAAAGGCTTTAATATACTTCCTGTGCTACGTGGAGAGTGAATGATATCTACATAATTTTGAAATTCATTTTTTGGATTAGAACTATTACCAACGTAAGCAATTATTCTTCCTGTTTCAGTTTCTGCCACCAAAGCGCAAGCATTATGAATATCATTAGCACTCAAACTTTGAATATGTTTATTAATAATGGAGTTTACCTGTGTTTGCAAGCTTTTGCGAATGCTCGAATGATAAATTTTAGATGGACCATGCTCGGCAATACACCTACTTAATAAATGCGGTGCCATTTGTGGAAGTGGAAATGGTTTTTCTGGAAGTCCTTCGGTTAATGATAGATTGTAAGTAGATTCATCAATGATCTTTTTGTTGAACAATTTTTTTAATAAGCGATCGCGTTTATTAATGAGTGCTTTATGATTTTTACCGGGATAAATTAGAGATGGAGAGTTAGGAAGCACAGCCAATAATGCGCTTTCGGCCCAACTTAATTTTTCGGGACTTCTTCCAAAATAACGCCAAGATGCGGCAGATAAACCAACTACATTACTTCCATAAGGCGCGTTACTTGCATAGATATTTAGGATACTTGATTTTTTATAGGAACATTCAATTCTTATGGCCAAAAGTATTTCCACTATTTTTTGATAATACGTACGATGTTTATTACCACGCATCATACGGGCAATTTGCATAGTAATTGTACTGCCTCCGCTTTTTACTTTTCCGGCACCAACATTTCGTTTTAGCGATTTAAAAATAGCAACGGGATTAAATCCCGGATGATAATAAAAATATTCATCTTCAAAATGCGTGATACACTTTTCAAATTTATCCGGCACCGATTCCATTTGTGGAAAACGCCATTGCCCATCACTTGCAATTTGCGCTGCAAGCAACTGACCATCTTCGTCAACCAAAACCGTACTGCAAGGTTTATTAAATAGAGTAGAAGGGAGCCAAAGCCAATAAAGGAACAGTAGAACAAGAGTGATTCCTGTTTTGATCTTGTGGCGGAGGATCCAGTTTTGTATTTTAAGAAGGAAGGATTTCAGAAGAGTAAATTTACAAATAATAAAGCAAGTTGGAATGGTTGTAATACCTGCTCTTTTTGTATATATTTTTTCTTTATCATACAATAAATAAAAAAGCCGTTGTAAATACTACAACGGCCTTTTTAATTCTATAATTTTAATTCTAGCTTATTTCGCAAGGAACAGTAGTTTGAGTTGTTGCAACCGAACCGGTTCCAATTGTATAATAGGTTGATTCTCTTTTAAGACATTTATCTTCAAAATGAACTCCCTCTTGTTTGCTCCTGGTTTTGTTTACTTCATTGTAAACTATTTTACCGCTTGGGTCTTTACATGTACAGCTTCTTGTTTTAAGACACGAAGTAGACGTTATACAAATGGCGAAAAGGAAGAGCACTGATTTTTTCATGACAATTTTCTATAGCACTAAGTTAAAAAATTATTTCATAAGCAAAAAACCCAACTAAAGGGGTTTTCCACGTAGTTTTGTCAATATCAAAAGGTCGGTAACTGGCTTGCCATCAGGGCCCGCGTACTGTTTTCGGCTTAAATGGATGATCTCAAACCCACTGTTCTCAAGGCTTTCCTTTAAATATTCTGCCTCATGGTAATGCATAAATAGTTGATCGCCCTGACTTGAAGATACCAGGCCCGATTTAGAATAATCATCTTCCATGGTGCTTATGTAAAACAATCCTTCTTTATTTAAGCGTTTAGAAGCATCATTAATTAAGGTCATTGCTTCCTCTTTTGAAAGATAGGGTAGTGCAAAAGCGCAAATTATAGCATCGTAAGTTTTGCTGAGTTTAGAAATATCCCTACAATCCATTTTTGTAAAAACAGCACTCGGATTATTTTCTCGTGCTAACTCCAACATATTTTCCGAAAGATCCGTTCCTAGTATTTTTATATCAGCACGTTTGTTTATAATATATTTAGTAACATTTCCGGGGCCGCATGCTAATTCTAAAACATCGCCGTTTGTTTTTACATGTTTGCAAAATAGATCTAATGCATCTGCATACAGATCCACATTCATAAATTTTTCCTGATACAAATTGGCATGGCGATCAAAAACACTTACGGCTATTTCGGTTTTGTTCATTGTAATTTCTCTTTATCTAAATTATTCCTTTTAAAAGGAGATTCAAAATGATTTAACATTGTTTTGAAATCGGGGGAGTTTTTACACAGATTATAAATTCGCGAGAGCTAGGGTTTAAATTTTCTTGGCTCTTCCCAAGATTTGCTTTGATAGAAGGATCGTTGGTCCCGTAGCTGATAGTACGATAGAAACGACACCAATAAATAAAGATACGTCATTAATGATCTTGGTATCAAATTCGCTCATATAATGATTTGGCAATGCTCCTGAAAGCGCAAGAATACACGTTATAATTAAGGCGCTAAGACCAGTTAGAATGAATGCTAAATAAAAAAGTACGATCGCTTTCTTGGTAAGTTTTTGAAAATGAAAAATGATCTTTAAAAGTAAAAGAACAGACCCTGTTAATATTAAAAGGTTTATTATTTCTAAGATCATATGATATGAAGATAAGTTTTTTTTTGAACAAGTGAAAATGAACTTGGCTGTGTTTTTGTAAGTAAAAAGATAGCGTTTAGTTATTTGCTTTTTTAGAAGGCACGGTGATCTTAATGAATAGTGATACGGATAATGGATCTGATTTTATGCCTCCAAAAAATATACCTAAAGGGTCATAAGTAATAGTGGAGTTATCGGCAATTGTATATGATAGTTGACAGCCGGCCTTAACGTATTTTCCACCACCGCATAAATAGATCGCGGGATCTACGTAGGGTATAGCACTCTGTTTTGCAATTTCAGGAATTATATGTTGCGAGCCCGTTTTAAAAGGGAGATAATCGATCATTCCAAATCGAAATGCTATTCCGGATTGGAAATAATCTGTTGTAAATGTTATGCCGGGTTGAAAAATATATTTCACATGTCGGTATTCAAAATCTTCAATTGATTTTTTATTTTGGCTGTTGCCATATTTACCACCAACTGATCCTTCAAAATAGAAACCTTTGCCAAGCGCTTTATAATAACCACCACACAAAAGAAAAGATTGCCCTGAGTATTTTATGCTATTATCGGTTGTAACTCCATTTACGGTAGATCTATCGGTACATCCACCCGAATAATTTGAGAACGCACTTGAAATAAATATGTTGTTTGAAACAGCTACACTGCCGTGAAAGTGGCCGCCGCTTGTTACATTACCGGCATTAAGTCCTCCCGCTAAATTAAGGTCAGCCTTCTTGGTAACATTAGCAGTTATTACGGGATCATTTACATAATACAAATTACTACAACAGTAGCTTACAAACACCCCCATTAACAGACAAATAATTTTTCTGAGGATAGCGATCATAAAATAAAAGTAGCATTATTATTTTTTTTGCGCAAATGTTCTCCACCTTTGCACGGACTGAAAATCCGCGCGGGCGGGTAAAACCGAACGAATCATATCAAGAAAATAAACAGTCTGCGCTACTTTTAAGATCTAGTTTAGTACAATTTTTCAAAGAAAATGACGTTATTAATACATTGAAAAAAAATCTTGTTATAATAGCCATTTTTAATTGTTTTTGGTTATGCGCTCAGCATAACTACAAGTCACCATTTCTCGTTGGGCTTAAGCTGGGATATTCGCTTCATACGCTCACGGGAGATCTTACTAAGAGTCATCCTGGCGGAAATCTTTTAGGAGGATTGTGGTTCCAGTTAAAAATGAACAAAAAGTGGACGGCTCAG
>JAGPDW010000147.1:0-7653 GCA_018057345.1 Bacteroidia bacterium
CTCTCCTAACGGACGAGATGACCCTGAGAATGAAACATTGAAAGTGTATGGTTTTTGTTTAGAAAGTATGACGTTCCAAGTGTTTAACCGATGGGGACAAAAAGTTTGGGAAACCAACGATCAAAACATTGGATGGGACGGAACATTTAAAGGAGAGGAATTGAACACTGGCGTGTTTGTTTATCGACTCGAAGGAAAGGACTTTAAGGGTAAAGGCTATTCGCTCAAAGGAAACGTCTCACTCATAAGGTAAAGGAAGTAAATTTTTTAAACAGCCTTTATGTTCTGATAAGCATTGCAGAATAAAAGGAAACTAAAAAGAATAAAAAGATTATGAAAACTATATATAGAATTGTATTTACAGGAATGATCATGCTGCTTGCATCTAATGCCAAGTCGCAGGATATTCATTTCTCTCAATACCTTGAAACGCCAACTACATTAAACCCTGCTTTGTTTGGTTTAAATTACGATACTCGCATCCTTGCGAATTATCGTAACCAATGGAGTTATGTTACTTCGGCTTCTAAAGCTTACCAAACATATGGTATTTCATATGATGGTGGTACCGGAAAAAAGCTAAGAGGAAAGCGTATTGGTTGGGGATTAAATATTGTGAGAGATGTAGCAGGGGATTCAAAAATGAGTTCATTGTTGCCAAGTCTTGGATTTAGCTATATCGGCCGTATCAATCGCCATACAAAAGCTTCTGCAGGATTTCAGTTTGGATTGAACTACCGAACAGTAAGTACATCAAATTTGCGTTGGGGAGCTCAATATAGAAATTACGAATATGATGCAAGCTTACCAAATGGAGAGCAACCTGCACACAGTTCTGTTCTGTCAACCGATTTTGGTGGCGGAGTTCATTACAGTTATTCACAAAGTGAGAGATACATTAGCTCTAAAGATGGAAGTAAATTTGATTGTGGTATGGCCGCTTATCACTTTAGCGTTCCAAAGAGTTCATTTTTTACTACTACTGAAAAGATAAAGACACGATATGTATTCTATACAACAGGCGAATTTTTTGTTCCAAAAATGCGCATAGCTTTAGACCCAAGTATCATCTTTAATTTACAAGGAAAGAGTCGTGAATTCATCACAGGTTTAATGTTCAAGTATGTTATTACTGATGAATCTAAATTCACATCTATTAAAAAACCAAGCGCTATCTCTTTTGGAGCTTCTTACCGTTACAAAGACGCGATCATTCCGGCTTTATTATGGCAATATGATAAATATGCTATTGGCTTTGCTTATGACGTGAACGTCTCGCAGTTAACTCCCGCCTCAAAATTAAAAGGAGGATTAGAGATCATGCTGCGTTATAATGCCTCATCCGGATACGGAAGAAACTTAGGTAGAACAGACACCAAAGCATCCTATTAAGAAATTAAAAATGTCAGGCCAAACCGCCTGACATTTTGCTTTAAGGCTATTTGTTAGACCTATTTACTTTCTCAGGGAATTTGCTTAACTTTAGTAGTATCAAAAGCAATTTATGTCTAATGACGTATTTGAATTTAAAAAATTTACCATAAGGCAAAGCAAATGTGCCATGAAGGTTGGCACCGATGGTGTATTGCTTGGATCGTGGGTGAGTGTAGCAGGATGTAAACGTGTTTTAGATATAGGAACAGGAACAGGTATGATAGCATTGATGTTAGCCCAAAAAACTCCGGCTTATATAACTGCGTTAGAAATTGATCATGCCTCGTTTGAACAAGCCACTGAAAATGTAAGCGGAAGTAGCTATAAGAACCAAATTAACGTGGTAAATAAGGCATTTCAGGAGTATTGGAGGGCAAGCAAGGAAAAGTTCGATCTTATTGTGTCTAATCCGCCTTATTTTGTTGATTCTTTAAAAAGCAATGATACAACCCGCTCTACTGCTCGACACGCCGATGCTTTGCCTTTTAATGAGCTAATAGAAGGTGTAAATGGGATCTTATCAGAAGGCGGTAAATTTTGCGTAATTCTTCCTAAAAAAGAGGCTGAATTTTTTTGCAAACTCGCTGAGCAAAAGAACCTTTACTTATCTAAATTACTGCGCGTTCGTAATAGTCCCGATAAGGAAGAGGATAAACGTCATATCATGCAATTTGAGTTTGGCAAGCATCATTTTACCGAAGATATTTTGCACATAAGAACCGGTCATCCCTTAGAGTATTCGCCCGAATACAAGCAACTTACCATGGATTATTACATGCATTTCTAAGGTATTTCCTTCAAAAAAATAGTATGTAAATTCCTTTATTATTCATTAAAAGTTTTTAATATTTACAGTTAAAAACTTACCTTGTTTATTAGTAGCAGGTAATGTAGATTTACCTTTTGATTATGAAGAATATAACAGTAATAGGAAGCGGTACTATGGGTAATGGTATTGCGCATACATTTGCACAGTTTGGGTATAATGTAAGTTTAATGGATGTGAATGAAGCTGCCTTGCAAAAAGCTTTACAAACCATTGCAAAAAATATTGATAGGCAAGTTGCAAAAGGATCGGTTACCGAAGCTGATAAAGCAAACACCTTATCTCACATCAAAACATTCACCGACCTAAAAAGCGCGGTACAAAATGCAGATCTTGTTGTGGAAGCAGCAACAGAGAATGTAAAATTAAAACTTGATATTTTTAAACAATTAGATGAGCTGTGTAAAGCTGAAACTATTTTAGCAAGCAATACATCGTCTATATCTATAACAACAATTGGTGCAGTTACAAAACGTGCTGATAAAGTTATAGGAATGCATTTTATGAATCCGGTTCCTGTAATGAAATTGGTAGAAGTGATCCGTGGATATTCTACAAGCGATGCTGTGTGTAATACCATCATGGAAACATCAAAAAAATTAGCGAAGGTTCCTGTTGAGGTAAATGATTATCCGGGATTTGTTGCTAATAAAATTTTAATGCCAATGATCAACGAAGCTATTATTACTTTACACGAAGGTGTAGCAGGTGTTGAAGAAATTGATACCGTAATGAAATTGGGAATGGCACATCCTATGGGTCCTTTACAGTTGGCTGATTTTATTGGGTTAGATGTTTGTTTGAATATCTTGCGCGTATTACAAGATGGTTTTGGTAATCCAAAATATGCGCCTTGCCCTTTGTTAGTGAATATGGTTACTGCAGGACACTTAGGAGTTAAAACCGGAAAAGGATTTTATAATTACACACCCGGCAGTAAAGATCTAGTAGTAGCCGACCGTTTTAAAAAAAAACTTGAATTAGTAGTTGGCTAAAGATAGAATATTCGATATAGAATTTCCAAGCATTCCAAGTGCGGGCGTTTACTATTTTAATACCACAACAGGTTTAAGATACGAAGTGCGCTTTGGAAGATTGCAAGATAATATATTACACTCTAATATTGTTTTTGGTGTAATCAACGATGAATTTGAAGGCGAAGAATATGTAACTACAAATCGTGGTGAGGTATTTACGGTGATGAATACCATTGTTGAGATCGTTTTGAATTATATTAAAGAACATCCTAAAGTAAATTTTTACGAATTCAATGCAGTAGGCAGAGAAGGGGAGGATGATAAAAAAGAAAATGCTCGAATGCTATTATACAAACGCTATCTTCCAAAGATATTTGATACTACCTGGCGCTTTAAGATCAAAGGTAATTTTGCGGAAGTTACCAAGGTAGGCTGATCTTTTAGAGGCAGAAACCGCAAAGATGTTAATCGCATCTCGCAAAGTAGGCGCAAAGTGCGCAAAATTATCACCAAACAAAAAGAAGGTAAAGACTTTCATTTTACGCAAAATTCACTCGATCGCATCTTTGCGAAGCGCAGCTTCTTTGCCTTCTTTTACAATGAAATTTTCTTTGCGTGCTTTGCACATCCTTTGAGTAAACCGAAGGTTGCTTTGCGGTTTCTGCCTCTAGAGAGGAGAATAAAAAAAGGGTAAGCTACCTCCATCGCACCGCTCAACCACTTACCCTTGCTCCGTTCCCAGCCTGGGGGATTCAGCAGGAGCTGGTCGTGGAGGACTTACCCACCGCAAAAATACAGTTTTTTTTATGTTTTTGATCAAAAATGACGCCTTATTTTGCTTTACTTAACTAATTAAAACCCAGCTTTTCCCCATTTTTATTAGCTTTGTGCTTTATGGATATCTCGGTCATAATTCCCCTTTTAAACGAAGAAGAATCCCTGCCTGAACTGCATGAGTGGATCGTGAAGGTGATGACTGAGAATAAGTTCTCTTACGAGATCATTTTTATTGATGATGGAAGCAAAGATAAGTCGTGGCAGGTCATAGAATCGTTAAGTAAAGCAAACCCCAATACAAAGGCCGTTAAATTCAGAAGGAACTACGGTAAATCTCCTGCTTTATACGTTGGTTTTGAAGCGGCTGAAGGTGATGTTATTATTACCATGGATGCAGATCTTCAGGATAGTCCTGATGAGATCCCCGGCCTTTACAACATGATCGTAAAAGAAAATTATGATCTGGTGAGTGGATGGAAACAAAAACGCTACGATAACGCTGTTACAAAAAACATTCCGAGTAAACTTTTTAATTATACCACACGTAAAATGAGCGGTATTAAATTGCACGATATGAATTGCGGTTTAAAGGCGTATAAAAAAGAAGTGGTAAAAAGTATAGAGGTTTATGGTGAGATGCATCGTTTTATTCCTGTGCTTGCAAAATCCGCAGGCTTTACAAAAATAGGAGAGAAGGTAGTGCAACATCGCGCGCGAAAATATGGCACAAGTAAATTTGGATGGAGTCGTTTTATTAATGGATTTTTAGATCTTTTGACCATTAGTTTTCTTTCAAAATTTGGAAAAAGACCAATGCATTTTTTTGGACTCTTAGGTACTCTTTTATTTTTTGTGGGTTTTGCTTTTGCATTTTATTTAGGCGCCTACAAATTATATTGCGTTTTCATGCATCACCCTGCGCGTTTGCTAACACAACGCCCTTCGTTCTATATTTCGTTAACCTGCATGATCATTGGAAGTATGATGTTCCTGGCAGGTTTTATTGGCGAACTTGTTCTTCGCAATAGTTCTATTCGCAACAATTATCTTTTAGATAAAAAGATCAATCTGAATTAAGATGACCTTTGAAGGAAACAAGAAGCAATCCCGCGTTCCTTTAACTCCCGAACAGATCAAGGATATTGTTATTTACAAGCGCAATAAGCAGATAAAGCAAATTGAAAACCTTAAAAAAACAACTTGGTATAAGATCCTAAACATCTTCAACATTATTAGTGTAATTGTTTATTGCGAGATGGTGTTTTGCATGTATGGTCCTGCTATCTATACTAAAGAGGTTTGTGAAAAAGCAAGCATAGATGCCTATGTACGTGATGCAGGACCGGAGCGTGTGATTCAGTTCTTGAGTGTTTGGGGACAAAATAGTTCGCACTACCAACTTTATATTGGAGAGAATATTCAATTGCCAAAACCCAATTCGGATTTTTATGTCGGCAGAGATTTTATACTTCAAAAGGAAATAAAAGTAATGGTGAGTACTTCTGAAAAGGAGTATAGACTTTGGCGAGTTATTCCCTTGGTTTTTTTGGGCATTGCCGTTTCACTGATCACATTTTTAGTGTTTGCGCACAACATGAATTTAGTGAATTACTCACTTATTGCCGTGAGTTTAATGAATGCCATAAATCTACTCTACTTTATTGTAGTTTAATTTCCTCTAGAAGAGTACTATTATACATATCGCCAGGCGAGATCATTTTCTCTTCATAAGGAATATGTTTTCCATAACGTTGTTTCATTATCTGTTGTACTTTAGGATGCGAAAGATCAAATTCTTTTAAGGGTCTTAGTTTTCCAATTTCAATTTTAAGCGCATGATCATATAATTTCCAAACATATTCTGAGCAGTATAATTCCTCATCACTCCAATTAAAACCAAGATCGTAATGAATGCCTAATTTTAAATTGGCTTCGGAACTCATTTGTTTTAGAATTTTATCGGTAAGCAAACTTTGATCCTTTAAACGTTTAATGCTGTAGGTTCCGTCTTCGCTCATGCCAATAAAATCGCTCAGTGTGCTTTTGCTTACAGGTTCTACTGCGTGATACACATAGGTTTTACCATCTTCAATAAAAATAATGCCTACATGGGTGTACTTTGATTTTGTTGCC
This sequence comes from Bacteroidia bacterium, assembly GCA_018057345.1. GTDB lineage: Bacteria > Bacteroidota > Bacteroidia > B-17B0 > Aurantibacillaceae > Aurantibacillus. Next base: position 6,148 of record JAGPDW010000147.1, read on the forward strand.
AACTGAATGGCTTTGCCTTGTCCGGCAGGATTGATTATAAAAATAATATCACCGCTTTTTAAAGCAGTACCATTCGATCTTTTGAGTTTACTGAATTTAGTACCATGAAAGGCACTGAAAAATGCTACAACCAATAGGGCTGTTAAGAGGAGGAGTTTTTTGCGCATACAGGTGTAACGCATAAGAACGCACTAATGTTACAGCTTTAACAAAATTTTGCTGGTCTTTTTAATACAAAAGTTAATGGAAGGAGGTTGCGGGAAAGAGCTTAATTCATTCAATACCAATAATACCTCGTGTTTTAGGTCGGGATATTTTTTACAAATAACTCCGAGTACGTTTATGGCAAAGGCTCTTACGCCGTGAGGCAGTGTACTGTTTTTTGTGTAATTAAGGCATAGATCAAACATTTTACTCACATATTTTTCGGGAAGATCTAATTCCTGAAAAAGGCGAATGCTACTTCTGATGGTGCCGGTATGTAAATTAGGTTGTTCTAATAATTTGATGACATACGGCAATTGTTTTTTTACGAGTTCGGGATATTCAAAAGAGGCGTGCAACATTAACCACGCCGCTCGCATACTTTTTTGCGGATCTTTATTGAACATCATTTTGCGTGCATCCACTATCAATTGCGGTTGATGTTCTATTTGCTTTACCGCGAGCTTTACTCTCTTTAATGAGAAGTATTGAATGTTCTCAAATTCTTTTTGAAGGTCTATAAAATGTCGTTTCGCCATATTAAAAGAATTACGCCAAGAATGGCGGTTAAACATGCAAAGATGGATTGAATAGTTATCTTCTCTTTATATACTAAAAGATTTACTGGAAAAACAACAATAGGTAGCAAAGCAAAAATAGTTTGCGCAACGGCCACTTCTAATTTTTGAATAGCAAGTAAAGAACACGTTACTCCGGCAATAGGACCAAGAAAAGTTCCTAATATCATATAGGGAATTGCGTTGTTTGTATTTTTAAATACCGGTTTTGAGTTTGTGATCAATTTCCCTGTAATAATTGAAACAATAAAAGCTGCAACAAAAGCAAACAGCAATCGTATCCAAACAGCATGCATTGTTGGAAGTTTTTCTGCGTAATAATCCATGCCGTATTTTGATAGAACCAATCCAGCACCTTGGCACAAGGCACCAACAATTCCTAAAACAATCCCTGTTCTGTCTCTTTCAAATCCTACTTTCTCAGCTGCTTGGGCATCTTTTTTTGAAAGAGTGAGCCAAATAACTCCTCCAATTGTAATAAGTATTCCAAATACTCCAATGAGATTTACTTTTTCTCCTAATAGGAAAAAGCCAATTACGAGTGCTGATCCCGGTGCAAAGGTCATGTACAAGCTGCTGAGTTTGGGACCAAGTAAAGCAAAAGATCTAAAGCTACAGTAATCGCCAATTGTAAAACCTACAATTCCTGACGCGCCTAAAAACACATAGTGGTATAATTGAGGGTCACTAAATTGTTGCGCAAAGGAAATGGAGTAGGCGAAAA
>JAGPDW010000018.1:0-26221 GCA_018057345.1 Bacteroidia bacterium
GTGCAACTAATGTTGTTGGTAATGCTGTGGCGAGCGCGGTTGTGGCGAGATTAGAAGGAGAGAAGTTTTAAACCTTTATCCCAATAACGCAAACATCATCTACTTGCTCTAAACTTCCTTTCCAGGTATCAAATGTATTAGAGAGTATTTTAAATTGTTCGGTCATTGTTTCTTCGGCAATAACAGCAAGAAGGCCCTGTAGTTGTTTGTACTTGAATTTTTTACCTTTTGGTCCGCCAAACTGATCAGCAAATCCGTCGGTAAATAAGTAAATGCGATCACCTTTTTTTAATTGAAATTCTTTATTGGTGAAAGGTATGCCCAAACCTCTGAAATAACCTACAGGTCGTTTATCCGGGTCTATTTCTATTAGTTCTGTATTACCATTTTCCAATCTATAGATCCATAATGGATTATTAGCGCCGCAAAATTCTAATTGTAAAGTATTCGAGTCAACACTTATCAAAGCCATATCCATGCCATCTTGACTTTCTCCTTCAGATCCCGTTTGCTTTAAAGTATCTTTTACCCTGTCGCGCAGTTCACTTAAAATGGCTGCCGGCGTTGTGATACCCATATGATTCACTATCTCATTTAAGAATGTCATTCCTAACATACTCATTAAGGCGCCCGGAACGCCATGTCCTGTGCAGTCTACAGCGGTAACTATCTTTTTCCCATTTTTATTATTGTACCAATAAAAATCCCCGCTTACAATGTCTTTTTGTTTAAAAAGTATGAACGATTCTTCAAAAAGATCTTCATTAATGTGAGGTGAAGGAAGAATAGCTTCTTGGATCCGCAATGCATAATTAATGGAATCTGTAATATCTTTTTGTTTTTCCAATACCAGATCTTTTTGCTTTTCGGTTTCGAGTTTTTGTAAAGCAATTAATTTTTTAGAGCGGTTGATCTTAAAGAGAGAAAAAATTATGATGCAAATAAACAGCGCGGCCACGCAAAGCGCCATCATATAAATACTTTTTAATTTTTGATCGTTCTCTTTTTCTTTGTTCAATAGGGTGATCTCTTTTTCTTTTTTCTGTGTTTGAAATTTTGTTTCGAGTTGGTTTATGTTTTCACTATTCTGTACCGAAAAAAGCGAGTCTTTTACCATTATGGCTTTTTTGTAATACTGCAAAGCCATAGCAGTTTCTCCTTTGTTTTCGCAGATCTTCGACTTCACTAGGTAAACCGAGCTTAGCGTTTGAAATACATTTGTTTTTAAACTCAGAGTTATGGCACTGTCAATATAGGTTTCGGCGAGTTTAAGATCTTTAAGATTCATATAATTATCTGCTATACTAGCATACGTTATAATAATTCCCGGCACTTCTTTTTCTTGCTTTGAGATAGCAAGCGACCTCTCTAAAATATTTACGGCTTTTTTATACTCTTTTTTTCTTTTATATAAACCTGCAAAAGCTTCGAGCGTCCATTTTTTATTTGTCATTCGGCCTAGGCTATCTGCAAGTCTCATCGATTCATTCAAGTAAAGTTCAGCCTTCTCATATTCGCGCATGTGTGTGTACACCGAACCAATTCGTAAAAGTACCATGCCCATGTTGCCGCCATAGTTATGCGCTTTTTTGTCAATTTCCAATGCTTTAAAAAGATACTCTAATGATTTTTTATAATCAGGGTTTGGTTTTGAACGATAGTTGAGTCCAATTAAATTATTCGCCCAAGCAGTGATCATACTATGGCCAATCCTCTCAGCAATTTCAAGCGCATTAAAATAAGTTTTGTTGGAGGTTTCATAATCGCCCAATGTGTAATATATAAAACCAAGACGCATATATGATTTGGCAAGCATGGTATCATTTTTCAATTCAATAAAAGTTACAATACTTTTATTGAGGTGATCTTTACTTTCATCATATTTGGCAGTTTCAAGGGCCACAAATCCTGCATTATAATTCAAATAACCCTCTCCAAATTTACTTTTTAGTGACCTTAAGAGTTCGGAGTATTTGGTATAGTAAAAAAGAGCGGAATCGTAATTTGTTTCAAAGTGAGAAATGATAGCGCCGCAAATAAAAGCCTTTTCCTCAGGTGTGGTTTTTGTGGAAAGAACTTTTTTTAAACTATCAGGTTTTGATGCAAGAGCAGATCCCAAGCAGAGTGTAAGGATAAAAAGAAAGAATATTTTAAAAGTGATGGTTCTCAATTCTAAATAAAGATAGGTCTTTTTTTAGATTCTAATTATTCAATTAGGAATAAAAAAAACCGGCAATCCTATTCTTAATTGCCGGTTCAGTTTGTTAAAGAGAATTTCTATCTATCGAGGTTGCCATAATCCAGTTTTTTACCCTGGAATCTTAAAACCACTTTACAAACGATCACAAAGAAAGGAATGTACATGGTAGCTTTAGGAAGATCAAAATGCGCTAATATCACTTCCGATTTACGCTTTAATCGCTCGCTAATTAAATACATGGCGGGAACTAATAATAAAGTAAGCAATGTTGCAAATCCTAATCCAAAGATCATGGTCCAACTTAAAGGACCCCAGAATACAACGTTATCTCCACCAAAATGTATGTGTGGTTTTCCGTGTGCTAATAATTCTTCAAAGTCTATATTTAAACCAACCGCTAAAGGAATTAATCCTAAGATAGCAGCAGTGGCTGTTAAAATTACCGGTGTCATACGCGTTCTTCCTGCGTCAACTGTTGCTTCCCATAAACTCACGCCTTTGTGCCGCGATTCTTCAGCAAACTCTACAAGTAATATTCCATTCCGGACGACTATTCCCGCCAAGGCAACAATACCAATACCTGTCATAATAATACTCATGTCCATTTTAAAGATTGCGGTACCTAATAATACGCCTATCACACTTAAAAGGATCTCTGATAAAATAAGAATTGGTTTGCCTATAGAATTAAATTGCAACACGAGTACTAATAAAATTATTCCAATAGAAGTTCTTAATGCGCTTCCAAGAAATGCTCCTGTTTCGGCTTGTTCTTCCTGTTGCCCTGTGAATTTTACTTCTACAGCTCCTGTTGGCTTATAACCTTTGGCGGCTTTTTCTAATTGAATAACTACATTATTGGCATTAAAACCTTCTAGAACATCTGATGATAAAGTGATCACACGTTTGTTTTGCTTACGCTTGATGCCACCATACGTATTCTCGTAACGAATATCGCAAAATGCCGAAAGAGGAACAGAGCGTAATTGACCGCCCATATTCATATCACGAAAAGTGATCTTGATATTTCTGATCTGTTCAATGCTTGTACGTTGATCGTATGCATAGCGTAATTGAATTGGATATTCATCATTGGCATCGCGAAATTTACTTGGGTTATCAATTCCAAACACCGCTTTACGAATTTCCATAGCTAATTGAACTGATGAAATACCTTCGCGATTGGCGCGCTCGCGATCAATATCAAAAACGATCTCGGGTTTGTTTGCTACAAAATCTGTTTTAAGATCTGCAACACCCGGCACTTCCGCTTCTTCTAAAAAACGCTTTAAGTTCTTTCCGTTCTCCACTAGATCTTCAAACTTATCGCCTTTGATCTCAATGTTAATGGGTTTACCAACGGGAGGACCTGCTTGTTCTTTATTTGCAGTGATCTCGGCACCGGCAATGTTCCAATCTAATTTTTGAAGTTGGATCAAGTAATCCATTGTGCTTTGACCATTACGCTCGGCAAACTCAACAAAATTAATAGCGATCTTTCCGCGATTAGAATAAGAACTTTGATCTTCATCTTGAGGATCGGTAACACCAATGGTAACGTTTGTAATAAGTGAGGAAACTATTGGGTTATTCTCCCCAACTATTTTATTCACTTTTTCTTCTACGATCTTCATTACCTGGTTTGTTTTGTATGGATCGGTACCTTCAGGTAATTTAACGTAAACAAAAATATTGTTAGGATCTCCTTGCGGAAAGAAAACCACGTTTGGTTGACGAACGATCATGAGTACAATAGAAAGTACAAATAAACCAAGTGTCATGAGTAAAAGTTTGTATGGACGTTTTAATGCCCAGATCAAAATATTGGTATATTTTCGTTGAACAGCAGGCCAGGTTTTAGTTTGGAAATTCTCTATCACTTTATAAAGGAACAAGCGATGAGCAAGCATAAACAATGCAAAGAAGATCATTAAGTTTCCAATAGCAAGATGACCACCAGCATAACTTACGATAGCAACCAATCCATAAACAATTAAACGCATCACAGATTTACGATTGATGCGACCGTAATTTTTGGCTTCTTCATCGTGTGGTTTCATAAAATCAACCGCAAATACGGGATTGATGATATAGGCTACAAATAAGGATGCAACTAAGGTAATGATCAACGTTATTGGTAAAAAGTACATGAATTTTCCGATCATGCCTGGCCAAAATGCAAGAGGAATGAAGGGCGCTAGAGTAGTGATGGTTCCGCTTAATACTGGTAAAAATACTTCACCTGCCGCCATTTTTGCCGCTACTTTTATATCTCGTTTTCCATTATCGAACAAGCGATGCGTGTTTTCAATTACCACAATGGCGTCATCCACCACAATACCTAAGGCTAATAAAAATGCAAAGAGTACGATCATGTTCATGGTAAAGCCAATGCTTGGCATGAACATAAAGGCAATAAACATAGAGAGAGGAACAGATAAAGCCACGAATAATGCGTTGGTAACTCCCATAAAGAACATGAGGATCATGGTCACTAAAATAAAACCAATGATGATGGTATTGATGAGGTCGTGCAAAGTAACTTTTGTTTTATCAGATTGATCGGCGGTAGTTTTGATCACAACGCTTGGAGGAAATTTTGTTTCTTTAAGTTCTTTGATGATGGTTTTAATGTTATCAGAGGCCGAGATCAAATTTTCTCCTGCACGTTTAATGATATTTAAGGTAATTACATTTTTTCCGGCTAAACGCGCGTAGCTTTCTGATTCGCGCGCGGTATCAACAATGGTTGCAAAATCTCTTAAGTATAAGCGTGCACCCGACTGAGAGCCGATCACCAGATCTTTGATCTCTTCAATGGATTTAAATTCGTTTTTAATACTGATGGTTCTTTTGGTTCCGTCCATTGGAATTTGTCCGCCGCTAATAGAGATGTTCTCGCTTCCTATGGCACGTTCAATATCACCCATGCCCATTTGCATGGCCTGCATTTTGTACATATCTAAATTCACTTGTATCTCTCGATCGGGAGCACCAACCATTTTTACTTCGGTGATCTCTTTTAAACCTTCAATGCGATCTTTTAATTCGTCGGCATAAACTTTTAGTTTATTCAACTCCATATCCCCTGCAATGTTGATGTACATGATAGGCATTTCAGAGAAAGCTAATTCTTTTACAAAAGGAGCGCGAGTGATGGAGGCGGGAAGATCGGGTTTTGCTTCGTCAACTTTATCTTTAATTTGCTGACGAGCTTTATCAACACTAACACTTGTATTAAATTCTACAGTGATAAGCGATACATCCTGCATGGAGTTACTCGTTAGTTTTCTTACGCCTGGAATTGATTTTAATTTTTTCTCAAGAGGTTTAGTAATGGTATTCTCAATATTTGTTGGAGAGTTACCTGCGTATACCGTGCTAATAAAGAATTTGGGAACTACAATGTCCGGAAAACTTTCTTTAGGAAGTGAATTGTAGGAGCTGATCCCCATAAGGGTGATAATAACAATACCAATATAAATGGCAGTTTTATTATCAATGGCCCAGCTACTTGGTTTAAATTGTTTGAAATCCATATGTTTAGTTTTTTAGTGGGTAAAATATGCAGTAGCAGTATTAACTGCATACTGCTATTCCCTACTTAAATAATTATTTTTTAATCTTTACAAGATCTCCTTCATTTAGCCCTTCGTAGCCGGAAGTGATCACGTTATCTGTAGCGCTTAAGCCTTCAAGTATCTCAACTCTTCCATTATATTGCTTACCAAATGTGATGTTGCGTCTTGTTGCTTTATCATTTTCTGCGATCATGATGTATGATTGTCCGTTAAGATCTTTTTGAACATAGCTCAGTGGAACAGACATCACCGGCTTCGCAGAACTATAATCGTTAATATTAAGTATTGCAATCTGATTAGGATGATATTCTTTTTTATTATCAAGAATTACTTCTACTCCAAAGGTCCTGTACATAGCATTAATTGCTCTAGAGGCATAGCTTAGTTTAGAAGTTAATGTATCATTTGAATCAGGAAATTTGATCTTTACTTCATCGCCTTTATGGACCTTAGAAGCATAGCTTTCTGCAAGCTCAGCTTTTATTTTTAGATTGTTGAAGTTGATAACTCGAATAGCTGGCATGCCCGGTGCAGTGAGTTGACCTAATTTAATATCAACTGCATCAACAGTTCCGTCAATTGGCGAAATGACCTTTGTCATTCGAAGCTGTTCTTGCAGAGTGTTCATTTTTTTGTCCATACTTTCCTTTTGCGTTTTAGCTTGGAGGAATTGAACTTCGGTACCAATTTTTTGATCCCACAGTGCTTTTTGTTTTTCGTAAAGTTGATTTACAAGCTCAGTGTTTGTTTGAAGATCGGCAATGGTTTGTTGAATAGTTCTCGCATCTGTTTCGGCTAGTACTTGGCCTTTACTAACTTCATCTCCGACCTTCACATTTATTTTTGTGATGGTTCCCGGAATTTCTGAAGCCAACGAAACGCTTTCCTCTGCATCAACTCTTCCTTGGGAATTGATGTATGTTTTAAAGATCTCTGGAACTAATGGGGCAGCTTCGATTAAAGTGAATTTTTTACTCGAATCGCCCTCCAGTTTATTTATTTTTGCCGCGATCTGTGACAATTGCGTTTTTAATTCAGCTTGCTTAGCCTTTAAGCCAGCAAGATCTTCAGGATCTTTGGATCCGCAAGATGCAAGAAGCACAGTGAGTGCGATCAGCATTGTTTTTGACCAATTTGTAATTTGCATTTTGTTTTTGTTTGTAAGAGGCATGATCATATATTTAATTTTTTATTTGACTAAATTTCCTGTAGCTTTTAAATAATCTATTTTTGAAATGAGCGCTTCATACACAGCATTGTAATAGTTAACCTCCGATTCGCGAACAGATGTTTGTGCATTTAAGATCTCTAAATTATTGCCAACACCCTGATCGTATTTTTTTTGTGCTACTTCGTAAATGTGTTTAGCTAATGCCATGTTGCGCTTATTACTTTCGAGGGTCTTTAATGAATTGTTGAAGATAATTGCAGAAATAGTTGATTCCATTTGCGACGCCATTTCTACGGTTTGCAAGGTATTAGTGTTTTTTTGTAATGTTATTTTTGCTTGTTGGATCTTATAATGACGTTGCATGCCGTCAAAAATATTTAGATTTAATGTTATCCCAATCAATCCAATTGGATACCATTGTTTCATTGCGTTGGTCTTGTCTGTTTCAAATATATCTGTTGTACTCCTTTGCGTGTTTAATTGGTAACTACCATAAGCAGCAAGCGTTGGTAAGTAGCCCCATTTTAATCGATTTACATCAGTTTCAGATAGATTTTTTTGTGATTGTACCAATTGGTAATCACTTCTTTTTGAAATATCGATATTGGTTATGCCTAATTCTTGTTTAAGATCATCGGTTACGTTAAGGCTGTCGGTTAAACTGATCTCGTCGTAGATCTTATAACCCATTTGAAATTTTAAAAGATATTCGCCTGTTTTTATAAGTTGCGCAACCTTTTCTTTTTCTGTTACTAAATTGTTATTTGCCACTTCTAATCTTTCAACATCAATTTGTTCTACGAAACCTTGTTTGTTGTAGGCTTTAAGATCAGTAAGGGTTTTATCGAGTCGCGTAATGTTTAGGTCTAATAACTTCAATCTTTCTTTTCCAACTAAAACGCCATAGTAGGCTTTTGAAACTTGGGCTACTAATTCTGTTTTTGTGCGTTGAACATTGATCCTTGATAAATTGAGAAATTCTTTAGAAACTTTTAAACCAAAAATGTAATCAGTGCTAAATATTAATTGCGAAGCACTAAAACCTGCTGTAGCGCTGTACTGTAATCCAAATTTAACGGCCATATATGCGTCGGCAGGAGCCATTGGATTAAAAGCGCTCAGAGGAAATAGAGAAGTTGGGATCTCTAAGTAGTCCTTAAAATCAATACTTCCATTTATTTGTGGCAAACCTAATCCTGTAATCTCTTTTTTTCGAAACACCGCACTTTTTTGATCTAATTCGGCATTAGAATAGTTTGGACTATTCTTGAGCGAATATTCTACGGCCTCCTGTAAACTAAAAGAAGTCTTTTGCTGTGCAAATGCAAGTCCGTTCAAAAGAACAAAACCCGCTATCAGTTTTTTTATCATATTATTCTTCTTCAATGTTCTTATATTTATTGATTAGTTTATGGCCTTTTAATGTGCAAACGCCGTATAAAAAATGTTCGGTGATGGCCAATTGCACTTCTACCATGTTCGTTTTATCGGTTGTGAAGAACACGCCGTTGAGTGTCATCTCAATATTCTCAACACGCAACTTGGCCATGAGCTTTACATTTATATCATCTCGAATGTATCCGTCTTTTTGACCCTTTGTTAAAGTGTTCTCTACCATCTCCTGAATAAAGCCACTCTTAAATTTTTGAAATTCTTTCCACGTTTCAGGGTAGTATTTGCTAAGTTCATGAAACACGATTGGATTAATCTTACTAAAGATCTCGCGCATCTCTTTCATCATATCAAATACTTCGGCTACTACATTTTGTGTACCATTGTGTATCTTATTAAAACGGCACTTGTCATTTTCAATGCTTAGTTGCATTAAAGAATGAACGATCTCATCTTTTTCTTTGTAGAATTTGTAAATGGTTTTTTTGCTCATGGTTAAATGACGAGCAATATCATCCATGGTAATATTTTTGATACCGTATTTAAATATCAGATCTTCGGCACCTTGCAATATTTTACTTTTTGTAGACATTTGTTGCATTTCGGAGGCAAAACTATGGAAACTTTGTTTGTTTTGCAAGTTTCCTGTATAAAATAATTTTTTCGCATCTTTACGGTCATAATGGTTAAGGAAAAACAGAGCTTCTTAAAGCGTACCAGGCATTGGCTTAATACAGCCTATCGCTTGGTAATACTTAATGATGAGACCTTTGGAGAGAAATTCTCGGTAAAGCTTTCGCCTTTAGGCCTTATTATAGCTATTTCGGCCATTACAATTGTTATGACAACCTTGGTTATCAGCTTGATAGCTCTAACTTCGCTAAGAGAGTACATTCCTGGTTATGGCAATGTATATGATAGACGAGAGCTTTTAAAGATCACACAACGAGCCGATTCGATCGAACAAACTTTAGATGCAAAGGAGGAATATATTAATAATCTAATAAATGTATTTAATGAAAAAGAGGAACCAAATCCTTTAAAGCCAAAAAAAGACTCTCTAAAAGATTATTCAAAGATAAATAATGAACCATCAAAAAATGATCTTGAATTTAGAAAAGAAATAGAAGAAAATAAAGGTAATCAAGCAACGGTAGCCTACACAAAAACAAAAGCACTGAACGATCTGGTTTTTTATAGTCCTGTAAAAGGATTGGTTACTACGTCGTATAATATTCAAGAAGATCATTTTGGAGTGGATGTTGTTACAAAACCTGATGAAAGTATAAAAGCGCCTTTAGATGGAACAATCATATACACTGGCTTTACGGTTGAAGATGGTTATATTATTCACATTCAACATGGCAATAATTTAATGAGTGTGTTTAAACACAACTCTCATTTAAATAAACGTACGGGCGAACGCGTAAAAACCGGCGAGGTAATTAGTAGTGTAGGAAATACAGGAATGAATAGCAAAGGACCTCACATGCATTTTGAATTGTGGTATAATGGTACTCCTGTTAATCCAGAAGAATTTGTTTCTTTTTAAAAGGTACCTCTCACAAAAAAGTAATTTTCTTTAATTTTTATTTGGGCGCCTTAACGCGCTTTCTCTTCAAGCCGGCTTAAATTTTGCAGTGTTTGTTGGGCTGTGGTGGCTTCCGTTGGTCGCCTCCTCGCTCCACAAACACTATGCAAAATTTTGCGCCGGGCTTTCCGTTCAATCACTGGCGCGGCATTCCGTATTAGTTTATCGTAAAAAATATGCGGGTTCAAATAGTTTTTGAATCGTTTGATGTGTGTCGAGTGGAGAATTTAATCCTGAAGCATTTGTTTCTTTCTAAAGTAGGCTCTGCTTAAAAAAAGCGTATTAAAAATAGCGAAGAAGCTTAAACCACTTTGCGTTTCCAAAGTATCTTCAAATAAAAAGGAAACTATGGCGCTAATAAAAAACAACCAATATAAAGCGTCGAGTTGGTTTCGTAAATAGAACACCGGGAAGAATAACGACAATAAAAATATCCCTAATCCAACTAATCCTAAAGCTACAACAATGGTTACAAACTGATTGTGTGGACGCTTATACCATTCTTTATCTAAGGGCGAACCCGAATGTTCGTAGCATTCGTTCATTTTGTCTTGAACATCCCCTGTTCCTGTTCCGAACAACCATTTTTCGTTAATGGCGCATAAGGCCGCTTTCAAATAAAACAAACGCATGGTAAAGGAGTGACCGTTTACACTGCCATTGTTCTTGTATTCAAAATAATCGTACATCAATTCGTAAACGCGTTTATAAAAGAACGACCATTTTTGGTATTTGATATTTGATATTCCTTTGGCAACTTCAAGAACATCGGACTTACTTAAATTACTAATACTTACCGAATCTTTTATTTCGCCTTTGCTGGAAATATATCTTACCAAAGTAAAATATCTGTCAATATTGTATTGTGTTTTAAGGTCGAACGAATCATTCGGCGCGCGTTTGTTCCATTCTTTTTGTAATTCCAATGGCTGAATGTTCTTACAAACTATAAAACCGTTCTCCACCTGATTTGTGAATACGTATGTGTCAAACACTCTTCCTGATCTTGACAGTGGTAGATCTTGGTTCACTGATACATTTTTCACATCAAAATTCTCTTTGTAAAAGTTCTTGATGCTATTCATAAAATAAGCGGTGGCCGAAACAAATAGAATTGAAAGTATAGCAAATCCAAGTTTACTTTGTTTGAATAATACGAAGGTAAGAAACAGAGCGGTAATGATGATGAGATTGGCAAGCCCCGTCATTAAGCCCAATGCGTATAACCCAATTATAAAATAAAGTACCAGCGAACTAAAGAATGCTTTTAGTTTGAATTCATCAAAGTGTATCACAAAGTACACGCAAAAAATGATGGCCATATCAATTAAAAAGCCTAATCGGATATGGCTCATGAAACGCGAAACATCTCTTACAGTTTCGGTATCATGCAAAAGTTTGTTATAGACCAAACACCAGGCAATATTGATAAAGGCACCGAGAATAAAACTATAAAAAAGATAATGTAATTCTTTTTTTGTGATGGGCGCTGTTGTAAAAAAAATAAGAGGGAGTAGGATCAAGGGAATTTTTGTACGCACATCTTTTAACCCATCTTGCAAATTTTCGGAATAAGAAAGTCCGATCACGTGAATAAAAAAAATGGCACTAAGCACCCAAAATAATTTATTTCTTTTTAGTTTTTCCCATTTCGCAAAAAACTTTCCTTCCAACAACCAATTGCCTAATAAAATAAATTGAGGTACACTTGTTGGAACTGTACCTAACATTACTCCTAAAAAAAGGGCGCAACAGCCGAATAAAAAAATGGTCCTATGGATCTTGTCAGAAAACACCAATAAGAGAAACATAGAAACAGCCTCTTTATTGCCTTAAACGTTAAAAAACGTGAATCAAACTTATCAACAAAAAGTTGAAAATTTGCATTGATTTAAATGTCTGATTGTCAATTATTTGAAGCCTTTAAAAAACGATTTGCCCCATCTAGTTCAATGCTCACTTTTACGCAGGAGCCCGACATTAAAAAATCGTGTGCTAAATGAGGCCATTCAATAAAGCAATAGGTATGGTGTTTGAGGTAATCTTCAAAGCCAATATCAAATAATTCTTCTTTATTTTTTAAGCGGTACAGATCAAAATGAAAGATGGTGTGTGTTGGCGTTTTGTATTCGTTAACGATGGAATAGGTTGGGCTGCTAAAATGATCATCACTTCCTAACTGTTTGCAAAGTTCTTTTATGAATGTTGTTTTGCCTGTACCCATTTGAGCATCAAAAAGGAATAGGCGTTCATTTTTAAAAGTTTGCAATAATTCTTTGGCAACTTGCGGCAGGCTTTCTAAAGAAGTAATATCTCTTTTGAATTCCATTACAATTTATTTTGCGCTTAATGTAATATAAGGAATGATCATCTCCTCCAAGCTAATTCCACCATGCTGAAACGTGTTCTTGTAATAATTAACATAGTAATTGAAATTATTTGGATAGGCAAAGAAACGAGTTTCTTTAGCAAAAATAAATCTCTGACTCACATTTACCTTGGGTAAAAATGCATCGCTCGGATTTTTTACTTCAAATACTTCTTTAGGATTATAATCTAAAGCTTTGCCTTGCTTGTAACGTAAATTATTATTCACGTTCTTATCGCCTAAAACTTTGGTTGGTTCTTTAACATGTACAGTACCATGATCGGTAGTGATCACCAATTTTATTTTTTTATCGGCTAATTGTTTTATGATATCATGTAAAGGCGAATGTTCGAACCAGCTTTTAGTGATACTTCTGTACGCCGGCTCGTTGTCAGCCAATTCACGGATTACTTCCATATCAGTTCGTGCGTGGCTGAGCATATCCACAAAATTATAAACTACCACATTGAGTTTATTGTTCAGTAAATTGCTTAAATTCTCAGTTAATTTTTTTCCGGCTGCAAAATTGGTGATCTTGGTATAACTCATTTTTATCTCTTTACCCAAGCGTTTTAGTTGTTCGCGCATGAATTCTTCTTCGTGCATGTTCTTTCCGCCCTCGTCCTCATCATTTAACCATAAATTAGGGAAACGCTTTTGCATTTCGCTTGGTAATAAGCCACTAAAAATAGCATTACGCGCGTATTGAGTTGCCGTTGGCAAGATACTGCAATACGTATCTTCACTATCTACTTTATAATAATCTTCAATGATGGGTTGAATGATCTTCCATTGATCATAACGTAAATTGTCGATCACTATCAAAAACACTTTATCAGAGGTTTCCAACTCCTTCATGAATTTATTTTTGATAAGTGTATGACTCATCACCGGCGGATCTTTATCGACGCCATTCAACCAGCTGAAGTAATTCCTTTCAACAAATTTAAAGAACTGAGAATTCGCATCCGATTTTTGCATCACCAATACATCGTACATGCTTTTATCCTGCACAGCATCCAATTCCAATTCCCAAAATATTAGTTTTTTATATACGTCGGTCCATTCTTTCCACGATAATTTATCACTCAGCGTTATACCTATTTGGCCAAACTCTTTTCGATATTCGGTATTTGTTTTTTCGGAAACCAAACGTTTATTATCTAAAGCCTTTTTAAGCGAAAGCAATATTTGGTTGGGATTTACGGGCTTTATTAGGTAATCGGCAATTTTACCTCCAATCGCATCATCCATAATGTGTTCTTCTTCGCTTTTAGTGATCATGATCACAGGAAGATGCGGATGACTTTGCTTTATCTTTACAAGGGTTTCAAGCCCTGTTAAACCGGGCATATTCTCATCTAACAGTACCGCACTAAGGTTGTTCCTCTCTTTTACAATATCAAGGGCCTCATCGCCACTGCAAGCCGTTACAACATCATATCCTTTTCCATTTAAAAACAGAATATGCGGTTTTAAAAGATCAATTTCATCGTCAGCCCAAAGAATAGTAATTTTGTCCATTTAATTAATGTTTTACCGAAATCAGTGTTTGGATGAAAAAGTTCAGGTTCGAGGCATGCGCAGGCTAATAAAATTAAGAGTTTACTAAGGTAAATGACTAATTTTTTAGACAAGCATAACGAAGAAAATGAACTTTTTGGCCAAACACTAATTAGTTTTATTACAAATAACGTACTAAATTTAAATTAATTATAGCACTTAACAGAATTTAGTTTTAAATGACCAAAAACAAACGTAAAATAATCAACGATCCTATCTATGGTTTTGTTAGTATACCAAGCGATCTGATATACGATCTTATCAATCATAAATATTTTCAACGTTTACGACGAATAAAGCAATTAGGTCTAACCAATTTGGTGTATCCTGGCGCCTTGCATACCCGTTTTCATCATGCTATTGGCGCTATGCACTTGATGCATGAGGCTTTACTAACACTAAAACAAAAGGGTGTTGCAATTACCGAAGAGGAAGAGCAAGCAACATTATGTGCTATTTTATTGCACGATATTGGTCACGGACCGTTTTCGCATGCCCTAGAACATAGCATTGTAAAAGGAGTTAGCCATGAGGACATCAGTAGTTTGTTGATGGAAGCTCTTAATAGAGAATTTAAAGGAAAGTTAACCTTGGCTATCAAGATATTTAATGATGCTTACAAAAAGAGATTCCTACATCAATTGGTGAGTTCGCAATTAGATATGGATCGTTTGGATTATTTAAAGCGTGATAGTTTTTTTACCGGTGTGAGCGAAGGTGTAATTAGCAGCGATCGTATCATAAAAATGCTGGATGTGGTGAACAATAATTTGGTTGTAGAGGTAAAAGGAATTTACAGCGTTGAAAAATTTTTGATCGCCAGAAGATTAATGTACTGGCAAGTATACTTGCACAAAACAGTTTTAAGTGCCGAAACCTTATTGGTAAATATTTTGAAACGTGCGAAAGAATTAACTGCCCAAGGAAAGGATCTGTTTGCAACACCTACGTTCAAAAAGTTCTTACAAAATGATTATACAAAAAAAGATTTTGTGAATGATCCTGAGGTATTAAATGCCTTTGCCCGTTTGGATGATACCGATATTTCGGCGAGTATAAAAGGTTGGACCGAAAGCGATGATCGTATCTTGAATTTATTGTGTAATAAATTGATCGATCGACAATTATTCAGAACAGAATTACAAAATACACCCATCCTCACCGCTCACAAAAATAAAATGATAGAGCGGGGGATGAAGAAATACAAGGTGAGCAGAAAAGAATGTTCCTATTTTGTATATGCAGATAGTGTAAATAATAGCGCGTATTTGGATAGCAAATTCCACATAAATATTTTGATGAATGATGGCAGCTTGAAGGATGTAGCCGACGCAAGCGATCAATTGAATTTGCAGAAACTAAGTCAAACGGTTACAAAGTATTATTTATGTTACCCTAAGGAATTAGGAGATTAAAAAAAACCCCGGCATTTCTGTCGGGGTTTTGTTTTTTTTATTTAAAGTCTATTAATTCTACATAGAATTGCAACCATGCATTTGGAGGAATTGCTCCCGGATAACCGCGCTCTCCGTAACCTAAAGCCGGAGGAATCACTAATTTTATTTTTCCACCCGGTTTAATAAGTTGAACGCCTTCTGTCCAACCTGCGATCACTTGATTTAAACCAAATTCAATTGGTTGTCCACGTTGAAGTGAGCTATCAAAGATCTTTCCATCCATGAATTTACCTTCGTAATGTACTTTTACTGTATTGGTTGCTGTTGGGCTAGCACCGGCACCTTCAGCTTCTATTTTGTAAAATAAACCGCTTGCTGTTTTTTGAAATCCTTTAGTTAATTCAACAAGGGCTTTTTCATCTTCTGCTTTTTGAGCTGCTAATTTCTCAGCTTTCTTTTTTTCGAAGTTAGCTTGTTCAGATGTAAATATTTTTGCTGCATCAAACGCTTCTGCCTCTTTACCTTTACGTAAAATGATTACTTTATTTATTGTAACATCGGTAAGTGGCTTATCACTTGGATTACGCGGAGTAGTAGCTATCGAATCAACAACTTCAATTCCACTCACTACATGCCCGAAGATCGTATAGCTTGGTGGCAATGAACCATTGTTATGCATAATAAAAAACTGACTGCCATTTGTATTTGGTCCGGCATTTGCCATGGCAAGTGTACCTCTTACATAACCAGTTTTTGCAAGATCGCTGGCTGCATCCATTTCGTCAACAAAAGTGTAACCAGGACTTCCGGTACCGTTTTTTGTAGGACAACCACCTTGAATCATAAAACTAGGAATAACTCTATGAAATATTAAACCATCATAGTAGGGTGTTCCCAAAGGTCTTGCTGTATTTGTAATTGTACCTTCTGCTAAACCAACATAGTTGGCAACAGTTAAAGGCATTTTAGAATGTTCAAGCACGGTAATAATAGTTCCTTTGCTTGTTTCAATTTTTGCATAAATGCCATCGGGCTGTTTGCTAAGAAATTCTTGGTCCATTTTACTTATCTTTATTTTTTGTTTTTTTTGCGCAAAAGTTCCTAAACTTAGTAAACTTAATGCGGCAATGATCATCGTTATTTTTTTCATATTGCTGTAATTTCTAATAAAATTTACAAAAATCTTGCCAGCTTTTTAATGCTTGTGGCCGTCACCTTCGTGATGCTCGTGCTGCTCGCCTTGCTGCTGTTGCTGAGGCATTTGCATTTGCTCAGGTTGTGGTTTAAAGTCTAATAATTCAACTTCAAATACAAGTGTTGAGAAAGGAGGAATTCCTTGTCTTCCTTGTGCACCGTATGCAATAGCTGATGGGATAACCATTTTGGCTTTACCACCTTTTTGCATCATTCCAACACCTTCTGTCCATCCCGGAATAACTTGATTCAACGGAAATTCAATTGGCTCTTTGCGATCAACCGAACTATCAAAAACGCTACCATCTAAAAATGTTCCATGGTAATGTACTTTAACCATATCTGTTGGTTTTGGTTTTTCACCTTTACCTTTTTTCAACTCCACATATATCAAACCACTTGCGGTTGGTTTAGCAGTGATCTTGTTATCCGCTAAATATTTATCGCGAGCAACTGATTCGTTGATCATAGCTTCTTGCATTTTCTTTTCCATTTCAGCTTTTTGCTCTGCCGCATTTTTATCAACCTCTTCTTTTGTTTTTACTTCTTTAATAGCAAACACACCTTTCAAAAAGTCGCCAGGTTTAACTCCCGGAGGCAATTCGTTTCCACGCATTGTTTTTAAGAAGAAAGAATCAGCTGAAATAATGAACGCAGCGCTGTCGCCTTCATGCATCATTAATAAACCATCTTCAAAGCTTCCTTTAAAAGAAACTTCGCGTACACCAAAGTTGGTATAACGAGAACCATCTTGTGTTGTTTGTTTTGATTCCATGATGATAGAATCTTTTGGCCAAATACTAAATGTCCAGCTGAATTTAATTCCGCTGCCCATAACGATCTTTTTGGCGTCTTCGTTGTGTTTAAAAAATTTATAATGAATTCCCGTTTCTTCGGCACGGGTAAAACCATCAAATTGAGAATCGCTACCGCAAGATGCTAAGGTTAGAACTGCTGCGATGGGAATGAGAAACTTTGCTACCATTTTTAATTGACTATATTATTAATATTTATTTCGTAAAGCAAAGGTGTGTATGGCGGTATGATATTTCCGGCGCCAAGCTCACCAAATGCGAGGTACGAAGGTAATATAATTTTGGTATTTTGCCCTGTATTTAGAAATTTTATCACATAATTTAACCCCTTTAGCATTTGGTCGGGGGTGGAGGTATTTACCTGCCAATTGTAAGGGGATTCGTCAAATTGTTTACCATTTAATAAGTACCCTTTATACGACATAGAAATGGTCTTATTTTTAAGTTGATTCACCACAGAAACATCGGGTTTTCCGCCTAGCCAATACACGTTCAATGAGTCTTTATAGTACTCGGTAATATTGTTCTTTTGAAGATAATTTTTAATGAGTTTGGTTTCGTTCAAAGCCCATTCGGTAATTAACGAATCAACACGAGAGGTATTAAAAATGGTTTTTATTTTAAGGTAAACTTTTACTACCGAATCGGCTTTTGCAAATTCAGGAACTCGCGGACTCGAGAATTGTTGTTTAAAGAATGTTTCTTTTGGTATGAGCAAACAAGCGCTATCGCCTTCGTTAGCCATTTGTAAATACGCTTCAATGCAATTTCCTGTTTTTTCAGGATCGATATTCATGAAATATTTATCATCATAATCGCTTTTGCTATTCCAAAAAACCGAATCGTTTTGTGTGGAGTAATTAAGATCTAAAAGCGCGATGAAATGCGTATTATCTTTTTTCACATCGGTATTAAATGCGAGTAAGTGATAATAAAATCCTTTTTCGTGTTTGGTATAGAGTTCATTTTTTCGTCCGCACGAAAAAATTAAGAAGATAAAAGTACCAAGGAGAATTCTACTTTTCATCTGGGAAGCCAACTCCAAAATACCTTCTTTACTTTTTCTTCGTCTTTTACGCAAATACTTCGTTACTTTTTTTGACCAGACTCCCTCTGGGTATGGCCTGCAAAAAGTGCCTCGTCTTCGCGAAAAACACTCGAAAAAGTATAAGAAATTATTTTGGAGATGGCTTCTAATCAATTTGAACATCATAAACAATGGGCATTTGTGGTGGGATCTTTTTATAATCACCCAAAAGACCATGCGCCAAATGTGATGGAACTAATAAAAGCGCTTTATCGCCGCGTTTTAAATATTGAACACCTTTGTGAATTCCGCTTTCAATGTTTTCATATCCCACTTTAAATGTTCTTTTTCCGCTTTGCTCTGAGTTGTAAACTTCGGTACCATCCATCAAACTTACTTTAAAGCTCATGGTAATTTCCATGCTTTCTTTTATACTATCACCTTTAGTGGATGCTTGGTAAACATAATAACGGATCCCACTTCTAGTTCTTACAAAATTCATTTGATGCGATCGTGCAAACTGATCCATTTCATCATTTTCTTTTTGTACCAATGCTTGATTTGCTTTTTCAAATTGTTTTTTGAGGGCTTGTTCATCAATTGGTTTTGTTTGCTTGTGTTCTTCTTTAACAGGATCAACACATCCTACTAAAATAGTAAGAGCAATTACAAAAAGATATTTAAAGCAATGATTCACTGCGGTAAAATTAAGAAATTGCCTAAAAAACATATACTTTTACTTTGAAATGAATAAACAGGAACGATATGAAAAAGTGCTTACTTATTTCAAGAATAACGTTCCAATTGCCGAAACGGAACTAAATTATTCCGATCCTTATCAATTATTGGTGGCGGTTATTCTTTCGGCGCAATGTACCGATAAAAGAGTGAATATGGTGACTCCCGCTTTATTTGAGGCTTTTCCAACTATTGAAACCTTGGCCAATAGTAGCAGCGATGAAGTATTTACCTATATAAAAAGCATTAGCTATCCCAATAACAAAGCAAAACACCTGGTGGGGATGGCAAAAATGTTATTGAATGATTTTGGTGGAATAGTACCCGGTGACATTGATGAATTGCAAAAGATGCCTGGTGTGGGAAGAAAGACCGCGAATGTGATCGCATCGGTTGTTTATGATAAGCCCGCCATGGCCGTAGATACCCATGTTTTTAGAGTAAGCGCGCGTTTGGGTTTAACCATGGGCGCAAAAAATCCTTTGCAAGCTGAACAGCAATTAGTTAAGAATATACCCCAAAAACTCATTCCAATTGCGCATCACTGGTTAATTTTACATGGACGGTATACCTGTTTAGCCCGTAATCCTCAATGTGTTACGTGTAAACTTCAGGAATTTTGTAAATATTTTGAACAGAATTTTTTAAAACAGAAAGTTTCCACTAATATTAAAGTAAAATTGCAAGGTTATGGCAAAAAAACCCTCAAAAAAGCCGTCAAAAAAAGCACCAAAAAAGCCGGTAAAAAAGGCGGCTAAGAAGCCTGCCAAGAAAACAGCTAAAGCCAAGGCAAAAAAGCCCGTAAAAAAAGCCGTAAAGAAAGTTGCTAAAAAAGTGGTCAAAAAAACCGTTAAGAAAGCAGCTAAGAAGGTTATTAAGAAAGCTCCAAAAAAAGTAGCTAAGGTTACTTCAACAAAAGCAGTAGTTAAAACCGGACCAAAATTCAAGCAACATAAAACACACTTACAAGTAGGCGAAAGAGCTCCTTTTTTTGAAGGAATAGATCAGAACGGCAATACCGTAAGTTCTTATCTATTGGGCGGAAGAAATATCATTCTTTATTTTTACCCTAAAGATCATACCGAAGGATGCACAGCACAAGCCTGCAGTTTGCGTGATGAACATTATTTTTTAGGCACTAGTAATTACGTTGTTGTAGGTGTTAGCGCCGACGATCAAGAGTCGCATTTAAAATTTGCCAGTAAACACAGTTTACCTTTTCCTTTGATAGCCGATACAAACATGGAGATCATTAAAGCTTTTGACGTTTGGGGAACCAAGCAATTGGCAGGAAGAATATATGATGGAATTGTGCGGACAACTTTTATAATTGGTGCCGATGGCATCATTAAACACATTATTACCGATGTGGATACAAAGGAACATGCCAAGCAAATTCTTGCGCTTTAGAACTCATCTCAAAATCTCTTCTGTGCTTTTTCTTCGTCTTTTTAGCTCAGACTTCGTTACTTTTTTTGACCATACAATTCTTGTATGGCCTGCAAAAAGCGCCTCGTCTGCGATAAAAATACTTGAAAAATCCTAAGAACGTATTTTGAGAAGAGTTCTAAGTAATAATTTTTGCAGATAGCAGCTAATTCCCTATTTTTGCATTCCCATTTTTAATGGGAAGAGAATTCTAACTGCTCCTATAGCTCTCCCGATAGCTATCGGGATGGTTAGAGAATCAGACTCATAATCTGATAAATTGAAATTTACAAACTAACCGCTCCTATAGCTCAGCTGGTTAGAGCACCAGACTCATAATCTGGGGGTCCCTGGATCGTGCCCAGGTGGGAGCACAACAAATTAAACCGCTAGAGATGGCGGTTTTTTTACTTTTCGGTCTTCAACAATTTGATATCCGCTATCAGTTTATTCACCTGAACTTTATCAGTTCCATCATAAACACCACGAATGCGACTTTGTTTATCTATAAGTAAAAAGAATTCGCTGTGAAGAAAGCCCTCTTCCGAACCATCATCTTCCAATGCGTTCACCAAGTAATCATTTTGCGCAAGTTGGTAGATGTCTTTTTTAGCCCCGGTTAAAAAATGCCATTTTCCTTTTTTGGCATTGTAAGATATGCCGTATTTATTTAAAACATCCACAGTATCATGCAATGGATTTACTGTATGCGATAGGATCAAGAAATCTTCGTCTTTTTCAAATGCTTTTTGCACGGCCACCATATTTTTACTCATTTGTGGACAAATGCTTTGGCACGTTGCAAAAAAGAAATCGGCCACATAAATTTTATTTTTTACAGTTTGTTCTGAAACCGCTTCGCCAAATTGATTAGTGAGTGTAAAATTTCCAACGCTGTGGTAAATAGTGTCTGTATTACTTAAATGTTTTTCGCCAATTATAGGAAGCAAGAATTTTTTTTCTTCAACTGCGGGTTGACAAGCGAATAAAAAAAGCGACGCTAAAAAAACACTAGTTATTTTGTTTGATCTTGTTCTCATCTATCATTATCTGTTTTTGTTCTTTTATAAGTAGGTGTTGGTATTCTCCTAACATACGCTTTACTTCGGCCACATAACGGCTATCGTAATAACCACGGATGCGTCGTTTTTTGTCTACTAATATAAAAAAGCTGTAATCAACGTAATAAGGTTTGTCTACAAAATAAGTTTTATTGATGCTATCGAACGAATTTTTATTCCATCCGGCAAAGAAGATATTGTTTGCTTTTTTTGCCATGGCCCTAATGCTTTTTTCAGTGGCAGAAGAATCATTTTGTTTTTCGCACACCAAAATAAAGGGGATCTTTTCGATCTTATCTTTTTTGTAATTCACATATTCCCAAAATCCGCTTATGCGAAATGCATTATCGCTGTATTTATCTTTAATGAACATCACCACAAATGCCGGGTAATTAATAGTATCAATATCAAATGGCTCTTTGCTATTTGATTTTTCAAACACACTCTTTACCGAGTAATAAACAGTATCACCGCTTGTAGCGTGTTTTGGTCCGTAGAAGGGAAGTTTATTTGAATTGATAGTACTAGTTTCTAATATCACCCAAAAGGCAGATGGGAAAAGAATGATCAGGAAGAATATCCACTTTTTGTTCTTAAACATTTGGGTGCAAATTTACGATTAGAAGTCCATAAAAAAAACCCCGAGGTATATTCTCGGGGTTTTCTTTTTAATGATTTATTACCACTGGTTTTCGAGAAGAATGATCGCCTGATCGTACTTCTAAGTAGTAAACACCATTTGGTATCTCCGAAACATTAAGAATGTTAGCGTTATTTTTGGTTTTTAATACTTGGCCTATTGAATTGATCAAAGTGATAGATTCAGCAATTTTATTGTTTGCTAATTCAACATTCACTGCGGTTGATGCCGGATTTGGGAAAACGCTGAAGTTTAACGTATTCAACTTATTTTCTTTTATGCCAATAGCTAAGAAACTAGCATTTCCACTGGCGGTTGTAACTATGGTGGCAGGTGATGTGCTAAAAGTGGTTGATGTATTATTTACAGTAAGAATTGGAAATTTAGAGGATGAGTGATAGTATTGATAGATCGTTTGTTTAACGTTAGCAATATTTCCAATAATAAAAACGTTTACAGCTATTGATTGAACACTTTTTACGCGAAGCACGTTAGTGAAAGTATTACTCTGAGGCATTAATAGAGTGCCTGTACCGTCAGCCGTTGTTGTTACGCTTCCGGTAAAAGTGGCAGGTAAAGAAAATGAAACAGATCCACCAATCGCATCTGTAAGAGTATAACCGTAATCAATAGGCCAGCGCGCTACAATTGCTGTATTTGTAAAGGTTAATGCTAACGTTCCAAATTTTACAGATTGCAGTTCGTACTGAGGGGTAGGCGTAGAAACCGATTTATAAAAATTATAGGAGCCATTTTGATCTTCTGCTATTGTTGCGCCTGCAGGAGGAGTTACAGTTGTACTGCTAGGACTTACATAATCAGAACTCACCAAAGTAACTGTTGGATTTAAGATTAAATTACTAAAATCCCAGGTAACTGCTGTTCCTGTAATATTGCTTGGTAAACCCGTACTGTAAAATGAGGTGTCTAAAATATAAGTGCCTTTTGAATCACCAATTACAGGTTCGTAAGCAGCTTTAGTTAAAGTTAAATTCTGAGCATTCGCAACGCTTAGAATGATCGCAAAGAAGGAAAGTAATTTTATCTTCATAATGTCTGTTTTAGTTTGAGTAACAAATATACAAAATCCTTTGATACAGTGTTTGGCCGAAAAGTCCATTTTCTTCGTTATGCCTGTCTAAAAAATCAGTCATTTACCTTAGTAAACTCCTAATTTTATTAGCCTTCGCATGCCTCGAAACTGAACTTTTCCATCCAAACACTACCAAACACTAAACAAGAAGCAGTGGAATATTAACATTATGCCTTACACTGTCGATCGTGGCTCCCAAAAGAATGTCCTTAAAGGTCTTATGGCCATGAGTACCCATTACTAAGAGGTCGCATTTGTGAGAATTCACCAGATTTGGGATCTCCGTTTTAGGATTTCCAAACCCTAGGGCCATTTCGCAATTATACCCTTGCTCTTTTAGTTGATCGGCGTATTTTTTAAGGTATTGAAAATCTTGCTCTCGCTCCATGTCAAACGCTTCTTCGCCATAAACCACCGCATTTGTACTTTCGAGAACATGTAGTAAAACATAGTTAGTTTCTGTTCCACCCATGGCAATAGCTTTGTTAATGGCTTTGGAATCACTGCCACTAAAATCAACCGTAATTGCTATTTTGGAGTAATGTTCATTGGCATCCAGTTGCAATGGTGCAATTCCTCCATGAAAATCATTGTGTTTCTGGTGATGTTTTTTAGTAAAAAGAGGAATGATCGTGATATATAATAACATGATAAAGCAAAACACACAAATTGGAACGATGGTGAAACTTACCATGAGTGGACTCTCAGATGAGTTGATCCAATCAGATAAAAAACCATACACTAATTTTATATTTAAGGAGATGATCACTGTAGCTGCAATCCATGATGCAATGCGCTGCCAAAGTGGAATTGCAAATTCACCCATTTTAGTTTTATCACTTACAAAGTGGATCAAAGGAATTACTGCAAAACCTAACTGCATACTTAATATCACCTGACTAAGAATAAGTAATTTTCCTGTGCTTTGTTCGCCTAAAAAGAATATTGTAAAAAATGCCGGAATAATAGCGATCAAGCGAGTGATCAATCGTCGTATCCAAGGCTGTAAACGCAAATTCAAATAACCTTCCATTACAACTTGCCCGGCTAAAGTACCAGTTATGGTTGAGCTTTGTCCGGCTGCAATTAGCGCAACAGCAAAAAGAATAGGGGCTAGCGAACTTCCTAGCATTGGTTCTAATAAACGATGGGCATCTTGAATTTCTGTTACATTGTTTATTCCATTATTAAAAAAGGAGGCAGCCGCTAAAATTAAAATGGCGGCATTTACAAACAAAGCAAGATTAAGAGCGACAGCGCTATCGATCAAATTAAAGCGCAATGCTTTTTTTATCCCTTCTTCATTTCTTCTAAATTGCCGTGTTTGCACTAATGAACTATGTAAATAAAGATTGTGCGGCATCACCGTAGCGCCAATAATTCCTATCGCAATATATAAAGCATCTTGATTTTCAATTCCGGGGATCAAGCCACCTGCTATTTGTTTGATAGAAGGTTGTGCAATGAGTAATTGAATTAAGAACGAGATACCAATTAGTGCAACCAACGAAATTATAAATGCTTCGAGTTTGCGGATACCTTTATTTAATAAAAAAAGTAACAAAAAACTATCCAATACCGTGATGCAAACGCCCGCTAAAATAGAAACATTCGGAAAGAGTAAATGAATACCAATAGCCATACCAATAACTTCTGCAAGATCACAAGCGGCGATAGCAATTTCGGCTAACACATATAGAAACAGATTTACAAAAGCCGGAAAACTTTCGCGACTTGCTTGCGCCAGATCTTTTCCGGCAACAACTCCAAGTCGGGTACAATGACTTTGCAATAAAAGCGCGATCAAATTACTCATGATCAATACCCAAATAAGGCTGTATCCAAACTGACTTCCGCCCGCAATATCGGTGGCCCAGTTACCCGGATCCATATAACCAACGCTGATCATATAAGCAGGGCCTAAAAAGGCAAGAAATCCTCGCCACTTACTTTTACCGGATGTATTTACCGAGGCATTTACCTCTTCTAACGACTTGCTCATGATGACGGTACAAAAGTAGTAGTTATTAAACAAGCCTAAACATTTATTTAGGTATACCTAAAAATTAGCGAACAAAGAATTTCTTATCTTTAAGGCAGTATTTGATGAGAAGATCTCGTATAATTTTATTTTTTGTTGTCCTTCATTCTTTGGCTTTTGCCCAACTTAAGGATATTAAGATCATGCTTCCAAAAGAAGTTGGATTTAGCTATTACGAATTCGTTCAGTTCTTACCCGATGAGAAATATTTTGTGGTTTGCGCGAATTCATTGGCTGTATTTAATACCGAAACGGCCGAGATCATTGATGAGGTTGATCTAACATCTAACGCTCGAAATCTTTCGGTAAGTAAGGATGGGAAATTTATTTCGTTCACGCTTAATAATGAATTGTATATCTATTCATTTAAAGATCAAAAGCTGGAGTTGGTTGCAAAAGTAGTATCGGAAGAATTATTAAAAGGATTACCAAATGGCGAGTGGTATAAGTCAATGCATTTTTCTGCTTCGTTTTTTACCGATCAGCCCGGGCAATTGTATATAAGCATCGCTTCGTATACCATGTTATACGATTTTCAAAATAAAAAAGTAGTGAGTAGTCATACTTTTAAAATTGGCGATTACATCATGCATGCCGCTTCTCTTGATGGAAGAAACACGGCGGTTTTAGCATTGATATCAGGATCAATTTCATCCATTGTGAAGCAACCACTCAACGATCTGGCTTCTGTAACTAATGTGCTTACTAAAATTGGAACACCTTTGAAATTACGTTTGCACGATTCGTTATTAATGTGCTTTACCGCCGATAAATATTTTGTAATGAATTTGGATAATGGTAAAGTTGTTCATGAAGTGCGCGTTCCCAGAATAAAGTATGACCCTGAATGGGGAACAGATAAAAAATATTTTGATGAAATGAATAAGCGTCCGGCTCTGAGCATTCCTGATACCATTAATT
>JAGPDW010000019.1:0-26185 GCA_018057345.1 Bacteroidia bacterium
GACAAAAGGTTATTTAAAGATACTAAAGGTAATTAGCCGCCGCAAATTAAATTCGCGAAGCGACCTTGTTAATAGCGCGCGGCGATGACCCTCGTCCGCCCAATGGCCATTAGTTGCTGTTAGGTGCTGGCGTTAAAATTAATTAAACACATGCGATTCAAATCCGCCACCGAATATATTTTTAATCCAGTTTTCAAAGTCCGCCAATGAGGATATTTTATAAGTTTTACCATTGCTTTCGATTTTTAGCTTATGTCCGCGTTTTAGTTCTTCCTTAATTATTTTTAGTTCGGAAACACAAAAATGAAACGGTGTAGCGGTGTCGTACCAGTTTGAATTAAGAAATGTATTAAGCTGATCGCCATTTTCAAAAAACACTATATGTTCTACTTGCTTGTCCAATTCCTTAGTTTCGCTCTAATACTTCATAACCTTCCGCAAGTCCGCTTGGAATAAGATTTTTATGAAATAGTAATATTCGTTTAGGATTTTGCGTGTCGACTTGTAGTTGATAGTAACCGATGTCAGGTAAAATATATTTTTTATGTTTATTAAGGTATTGATAGTGTCCATTACCCTCCTTAGGGTTAGTTTCGTCCATATAAATAGTAGATTTTAGTTTTCCCTCCTCATATTGTGCCTCGAACGAATATTGTCTGTCACCGTGATAAATGAATTCGAAATTTGGATCTACGCCATTGTATCTTTCATTCAATGAAACATATTTGGTGTCTGCTGTTTTTGAGTTGTCAACCTCGTAAATTTCAATTCTCTTATATTTTCCGCTCAACTGTCCATATTTGTCTTTGTCCCGCATTAACTCTCGTATTTCAAGAAATAGCAATAGTAAAACGGCCGAAAAAACACCTACTATAATATCCTGTACCAAGTCTGGATATTTACAGCAACAAGTTGTCACGAATAAAGTTAAACCAGAAACGACCAGAAGTCCAGCGTATAAAATAATATTTGAGCGGAATCTATTCATTATTGTGGTTTTAGTTGTTTGTCACGCTTGCACCTAACGTTTGGCAAGCAAGAGTAGGCGGGCTTTCGAAGCACCATCTTTCCCAACCGACCAAAGGTTATTTAAAGATACTTAGGTTTTTAGTGAGCCGCAAATAAAATTTCACGAAGTGGCCGCTGTTTTGCGCGCGAACGATGACCGAGTCAGCCCGCTTACTTTTGCTTGCTGGTTAGCACTTGTAGGGCGCACGCAGATACGTCTTGGGACGTGTCTGCTGATTAATACCACATTTTATATTAGGTCTTCGTGAATTGGAAAAGCAGTATAAGACAAATTGTCTAATTGTTTTTCAAATGCTGGATAATTTTCTTTTACCCAATTCCTGAAGTCTGCAGCGTTAGTAAAATTAAAAAGAGTTATTTTGGCGATATTAGTTATAGTAACGCTGTGCTTGTCAAGTTTTAGCAATTGATAGATTGTCCAAAGCGTTTTTTCATGCTCTTTATAAAATTCTTGCCTGTCGCTGTATCTCTCATTGTCGGCCAAGTAGCCAAACTGAACGTTGTTTATATATACAAAAAAGGGTTGTGGCATTAAGTTCTATTTTAAGTCTGCGTACATTGTTTTTTTCCGTTGGTCGGTCCGCCCTATTAGTGCTAACGTTTTGCAGCTACCCGAAGGTGGCGGTTTGGAACACTAAAATGTCTATACGCACCAACGTTTGTTTGAAACACAAATGTTCGTATTCGCACTGTCCCGCCACTTTTGGGTAGGTGCTGTTATAAGCCGTTTTTATTTTGTCTATATGGTTCATTTAATCTGTCAACTCATTCATTGATTTAATGCCAAGTCGATTTAAACACTCTGCTTGTCCTGCGTGATATTGAGGGTCAACGGGAATTAATTCAAAATTTGTCTGATTAGGTTTTAACTCAATCGCTGTTTCATTGTCGACAATTGTGTTTTCATAGAGTTTATACATCGAACATTCTCCAGCAACAATAAGGTCTAAACTACTGTCTGCGACCTCAGGGCTAATGGCAATGTTGAAACCTTGTCCGCCAACTCTAACGCTTGGATAGAGAACGCCATCTAATCCTTTATCTACAACAGTTTCTGCAAATGTTGCAGAAAGCAAATAGTCATAGTCGTGATTTGTATCTGCTTTTGCAAACTCCTTTGCGAAGAAGTCCGAAATAGCAAGTGTTTCATCTTTTAAGTCAGGGTATGCACCCGTGAACTTTTTAAAAGCCTCTACTAATTCTCTTGTATAAGAACTTTCATTGTAAAAACTTTCGTGTTGTACAATTGCAATTAGATTTATGTCTTTTGTTACAAGCCAGCGGCCATAAGAAATCATTTGAAATCCTTTTGTTGTTTTGTCACGAAGCCAAGGTAATGCTTCAAATGCTCCAATTACCCTTGTATTGTCAAGTTCGCCTGATTGAATTGTTTCGGGAATCATTGAGGCGTAAAACATTGTTCTATTTGGAGTACTCGCCCTTTGGTATGTTTTATTAAACTGTTGCGGTTTATATGTAAGTTGGCATTTAGAAATAAATCTTTCGCCATTAAAATTAGGTCGTGCACGCATTATGGTCTTGCCCTGATGCAGGGTTACCAATATGCAGCCAAATTTCCCTAACTGACTAATGAGTTTTTTTGCTTCATCGTAAGGATATCTTGAAAGGTCAAGTTTACTAAGTTCTTCTAAAGCTTTTGAGATTTCCACTCGCATAATTTATTTCAATGAATATTTGCAATTACTTTGTTAAACCTTGCAGTTGACAACCGCCAGCATAAATAGTTACTGTTCCCTCCCAAGTTTTAGTTGACCACCCGCCTTCTGAAACTGCTCTGAACTTATAAGTACCAGGTTTATATGTTAGTGTAATTGTACCTTGTTGTCCGCAATTAGGTGAGCCATCGGGAAAATAACTCTTAAATTTACCGACATACATACCGTCAAAGTATAATTCCATATTTCCTGAATTTTTCCAACTTGTCCAGAAACTTATTTTTCCTGAACCAACGGGAGGTGAAGTGTATGAATTAGGATTGTTGATATATTCAAGAAAATATAGTTCGACCATTTCACCAGTTGTGCCATCATCTTCTTTTAATTGAACTATAGCTTTTGCCTTATTAATTGTCGTAGGATAAGAAACTGTTTTTTCCATCCAATCTTCAATTACATATTTTGTGACTTGGTTGTTAGAAACATACACTTTTCTTTCCTCACAAAAATCATAATTATTCATTGAAATCACTTTATGCCAACCGTCAGGGATTTTGTCAGGATAAGTTTGTAAAGAGTTATAGTATGATTTTACTTGGCTCATCATTCCAATAGCCTTTTCCTTTTTCATTTGCTCATTTTTTTCGTATTGAGCTTGTTTCATTTCAAGTGCTTTAAGAAGCAAGCTATAGTCGGGAGCAACATATGTTGATTGATATTGCTGTTGAGGAACATAAGTGCCTTGTCCGCCCTGCTGATAGCCGCCAGATTTAGTTTTTGCTGCTTGTTTATCCTCTAAACCTCTCTTGAATCCACGATTATAACCGTCCTGATAATTGTCATTGCTTTCACCGATTAGCGGAATAGGTGTAATTGGAGGGATTGGAGAAATACATCCGAAGTCATTGTAGCAATAACCTTCCTTGTATCCATTTTGAAATCCTCTACTGTAGTCGGTCTGTCCGAATGCTACTATTGTCAGTAGCATTAATGTCAATGTTGCAATTTGTTTTCTCATTGTCGTTACGTTTTAAAATGGCTTATAACGTTTTGCAGCTACTTACAGTTTTTTGCTTTGTCAAGTTACGCATTTGAGCGCTAACCCGCAAAAAATTGGAAGTAGGTGCTGTTATGTGTATGTTGCGGCCACACAGGTAAGACACGCTTAAGTGTCTGCCGGTTTTACGAGACCAATGTGAAATTTAATATTATATAAAACATTGGACCAGTCAACGCCTTGTGGTTTGTTAGCAAACATGTCTGAAATTTTACCAGAATATCCGTCGCCGCCACAACCTTGACACGCCGTATATGTTTTCTGAGATGATTTAACTTTTGTAATGATTTCTTTTTCGTCTTGTGTAAGTGTCACAAGTTTGCGATCAGATAAATCGTCTAAAGCGATAACAGATAGTAATTGCTTTAAGTCCGACGAGTCCAAGTTGCTTTTTAGCTCTGCATAGTTTTTGTCAGCAATTAGTTTTTCGAAGTCTATGAATTCAGGTGATGTCACCCCGCCAGCACCGCAACCTAGCATTATTCTAATGTCAAACTTAGCTGGAATTGTCGTGTCGGCAACTACTAACGGAACAATTTGGTTTGTCAGTTTGTTGTCGTCATTATTTTTGTCCGAGCAGCCGAAATAGAAAATGATGCTCGATAAAAGAGTTAATGTCCGAAGAATATGTTTTTTTGAACTTGTCATTTTTTTCTCGGAGGAATGTCCTGCCGCAATTACACATAACGGTTTGCAGCTACCCGAAGGGCGGGACTTTTACCACAAAACTTGATTTGAAAAACTAATGTTTGATTAACCACAAAACTGTCTTTGGAACACGAAACCCCGCCTTTTGGGTAGGTGCTGTTATAGGGCGTTTTTCTGTCCGTCATACTATTGCTCCGTTTCATTGTCTGCGTATAAAATGTCTTTCGGCAAGAGGTCGTTCTGTAAATATTTTATGTCTGTCTTTGTCCAAAAATTAAAATTCATACGTCCCATAGTTCCATTGTCAAACCAATTACCTTCTCTGTCTTGAATTTGTAGTGTCCATTTGTAGGCTTTACCATTTTTTGAAAGTTCTTTTAGTCTGGCAATTCCTGTCAAACCGAAAACGAGTTGATTTAGCATTTCGTCAGTTTCTTCTTCGTTATTGTCAAAGTGCCAATGAAAAGTACCGAAATGAAGTGTGTTTTCACGTTGGTCTAACTGCAACAAAATGTCAAAACCCTGCTCGTCACGGCAAAATATTTCAAGTTCGCTGTCACTTTTCTTGTCGTATTTAATGTCAGGATACTTGATTAGTTTTTCAACTACAAAGTCGATAATATTTTGTTCTGTCATTGGTTTGCTGTGTCGTCTTTTAAAATGCCCTATAACTAGCATATAGGCGCTACGCTATAACGGGTAAACACCCAAAACTGGGTGCATAGGCGCTACTCGGTGACCTTTTTCTGCTATAGCTAATGTAGTTAAATTTTTCATAAAAAATCGAAGGGGCTTCGTATTTGTTGAAGGCTTTTGTTACTTACATGAGTGTATATTTCCGTGGTTTTGCTGCTTTTGTGGCCCAAAATCTCTTGGATGTAGCGCAGATCGGTTCCGTTCTCTAATAAATGTGTGGCGTAACTGTGCCTCAACCAATGAAGAGTTACCGGCTTTTTAATCCCTGATCGCTCAACACATTGTCGTATTACCTGTTGTAAACTCCGATCATCATATGGCTCGCCAGGTTTGATCCCTTCAAATAAATACCGTTTGGGTTTACAAGTCATGAGATATTCTCTCAGCATAACAACGGTTTTCTGACTTAATGGCGATACTCTGTCTTTATTTCCTTTAGCACCTTTAATGATCAACAAACCACGATTTGCATCTACGTGCATTGGTTCTAATTTTAATAACTCCCCACAACGTAAACCGCAGGAGTATATTAACGACAACATAGCCTTATGCTTAAGATTTCTGCTGGCATCTAAAATTGCTTTTACTTCTTCTTTGCTTAACACGTTTGGTATTCGCTTGGCGCGTTTAGGCCTGTGCAATTCTTCCAGATTAATCGTTTTATGTTCTATAATTTTGTAAAACAATCTAATAGCCCCTATTACCTGGTTTTGGAACGAAGCAGAGTATTTATTTGCTAATATATAATCGTTATTAAATACAATAACGTCCGTATTAGTAATTTCCGGAAGTGGTTTATTGGAATAGTATCGGAAAAATGTTCTAATTGCATCAGTATATGTTGCAATAGTACTCTCACTGTAGCGCTTAGAACGTAACCAATCTTTAAATTCTTTTAATTTCCCTATTACTTCAGGTCTTAAATCATGTAAATCCTTATGAGTTAACGTTATCGTTTGCCGGATTTTTGGTTTTTCAACAACTGAATTGACTTTTAAATCAGCATAATCTAAATAAACTGTGTTTTTGAGTATCCCAAAAAGATCTTGCGCAATGGTTTTAGAAAACGGCAAATACCAGCATCTCATTGTTTTGCTCCAGCGCATTTGGGTGGCCGATCTTAATAATTGATGAACTTGCTCATTTTTATCAAAAACAATCTGAACCACTTCCTTTTCATTATGTAACGAAGGTTTTAATTTAACGGTAGGCAAGTTATTCATACAACAAAATTAAAGCAGAAATGCCTAAAAGGTTGCTATAAATTGTAGCAAAGGTGATTTTAATTAACTATAGTCTATGAACTAATCACCTCCTAAATTCAATTCTCGTAAGATTTAGTGATTTTACGAAAATGTTTGTTTTGAAAGTACAAAACCGCTACAACAGTAGTAGTTAATATTAAACCTATAACCAATATTGGAACCACTTTTGAAGAACGATTCGGACTTTGCTCAGGTGATGGGGTTATTGGACCGCGCAGATTTGCAAAGCCGATTGTTGGAGTTGTGTTAATGATCATTTTTTCTTGATTTTATGTTTGTTATTACCTAATGGTTCGAGTGTGTAATTATATATTACCGGGCCTTGTCCGCCATTTGCGGCTACACACACGCTAGTCATACAATCGAACTGGTAGCCATTACCCAAAAGTTGCTCCTCGGATACCTCATGGTGGCCGGCCTCGTAAAAGGCATCAACTACACGCCAATTAATTTGCAGCTTCGCATGCGTTTCTTTAAAGATCTTGCGCATGGCTGCCGCCATGTAATTGTTAGCCTTTTTCTTGCATTCATCAGTGTCATATTCCTGATTGAGTCGCTTTGCTATGAATGACTTGCCACAGGCGTTGTATTTGCATATCTTATTATATGGGTTCTCACTCATGGTTAGATCTGGTTTTTATCAAGCAATTTTTCAATTGATCTTAAACTATAGAATATTTTACCTCCGATCTTTGAACTCACCACCCGTTTTTTCTTTCTTAATGCCCACATACTGGTTTCTTTTAACCCCAAGAGTTTTTGTGCTTCCTGTTCCGAGATCCAATCATTCAGTTTAACAACCTTACCGGCCTCCTTACCCAATTGAATTAGTAGATCAACTTTTTGTTCAAGCTCTTCAAATTTCTTTTGCGGTATAAGTATAAATTCACCCATGCTGTTCTTAGCTTTTACAAAGTTACTGAACAACTGCATTGCTTATACGCGTTGGCAAATTTCTTGCAAAATCAATTGTATTTTTCGTTCTGAAACCCTTATTGTTGTTGGGCTGTAGAGGTTTTAGCGATTTCGGAGTCAAATGCAAAAATTTGCCAAATAAACGACTTGAAATTATTAAAATGTCACAATACGGTTTACTACTTCAAAATAGCATCCAATTTATCGGCGGCCTTTGATAACATCTCGTTGGTGATCTTAGCGTAGATCTGTGTGGTTTTAATGCTTGTATGTCCCAACTGTTTGCTTACAACTTCCAATGGAACGCCATTTGATAGGAAAATAGTGGTTGCTGCGGTGTGTCGCGCAACGTGATGCGTTAGTGGTTTGGTTAAACCGGCAAGGTTAGCAATAACTTTTAGAAACGAGTTTATTTTTTGATTGCTCATCCGGGGTAAAACATATCCGGTTAATTCTCTTTCATCTTCGTATTTATCATAAATCTCCTTCGCTTTATTTAAGAGAGGTACCCTTAGGTATTCCTTTGTTTTATTTTGAACAATAACGATCCAGTATTTTAAACCGTCAAATTCAATATGTTCACCTTTCAGGTTATCAGCATCTTTAAATCGCAAGCCTGTGTACACGGAGAATAGGAATTTATCTCTTACACGGTCTAAACTTATATTCCCGCCAAGATCGTTGTTTTCTATTTTCCATAATTCCGGAGCGGTAAGATACGTTCGCGTTGATGCAAGATATTTCAGTTTGAATTTTGAGTAAGGATTCTTAGTTATGACCTCTTCTTCTATAGCCATATTTAAAATAACTCTAAGCTTGGAGTGATATTTATTAATCGTATTTCTATGAAGAGTTACATTGAACTTGTTATAGAGAGCCTTATTAACTAAATATTTGTCCCACTTACGAAGGAAGGTATCATTAACATCTCTGATGAAAATATTTTTCTGGTTGCTTTCTTCAAGAAAGGAGTTGAGATGAATAAGCGTGGTAACGTAGTTTTTTGTAGTGTTAGGCGAAAGTTCCTTGTTGTCTATGATGCGATCTTTTACACTGGTTTGAAGAAAGAGTTTAAGAGATACCGTTCTTTCCCCACGTCCTAAATAGTGTTCTTTCAGGGTCAGCGCCGAGATCGGTTTACCATTATGCTTTAGCCCGTCATAATAATTAGTGATCTGAGCTTCGATTTTGTTTATTTCAGAATTAACAGGACTCTTGTGGTTTACTCGTTGCGTAATTTCATCCCAATCATTCTCGTTTTTAACCATGAGCTTGGTCGATATCTCAACTTTTTTGCGATTGACAACGATGCGGAGATAAACCGGGAATTGCCCACTTTGATGTTTATTATCTGAACTTAGATAAAACTTTAAGGAAAAGGAATCATTTCTCATTTGCTTGTCTAATGCTTCATTTTAAGTCGACAACTGAAACATTAGTCGGCAGGTGAAACAAAACTGAAACAAATGTGAAACAAATTTAAAATAACACAAAGCCCCACAAACGCAAAAACCCCTGTTTAAAGGGGTTTGAAGCGTTTTGAAGCGATGCGTTCTCATTCTGGTAGCCCGTACGGGAATCGAACCCGTGTTTCATCCGTGAAAGGGACGTGTCCTAACCCCTAGACGAACGGGCCCTTTATCTGCCGTAGCCTTTATGGCGAAGGTAGATTTTTTAGCATTTAGCTATAGGGAGCGCAAAAATACTAATTTTTTTACAAAAACAAAGAATTTGAGTCTTTTTTAGGCCCATTTTCAAGGCCGTTTTAAAAGTAAAAATTGCTTAAATGCCTTGATAAACCTATATTTGGAGGTGTATTTATAAGAATCAACACTAAATGGAAACCACCCCGTACCAAAGCAAAAATAAGATCAGAATTGTAACCGCAGCCGCCCTTTTTGATGGTCATGATGCCGCAATTAACATTATGCGCCGTATTATGCAAAGTAGTGGGGCCGAGGTTATCCACCTAGGGCACGATAGAAGCGTTCAGGAAGTTGTTGATTGTGCTATTCAGGAAGATGCAAATGCTATAGCTATTACAAGCTATCAAGGTGGACACGTAGAATACTTTAAATATATGCACGATCTTTTGAAAGAAAGAGGGTGCGGACATATCAAATTATTTGGCGGGGGTGGTGGCGTTATTTTGCCTACAGAAATAGAAGAGTTACATAAATACGGAATTACAAAAATTTATAGTCCTGACGACGGTCGATTCCTTGGTTTACAAGGAATGATCAATGATCTTTTGAAGCAATCTGATTTCCCGTTAGGGGTAAATTTAAATGGAGAGGTTGGGCATTTGAAAGAAAAGGATCATAAGTCGATCGCAAAATTGATCTCTGCCGCAGAAAATCAAAATGAAGAAAGTGTGGCCATGCTTAAAAAAGTAAAAGAGATGGCTACCGCTTCAAAAATCCCTGTGCTTGGAATTACAGGAACAGGTGGCGCAGGCAAATCAAGTTTGGTAGATGAATTAGTGCGTAGATTTTTAATTGATTTTCCTGAAAAGCAAATTGGTATTGTTTCGGTTGATCCTTCTAAACGCAAAACAGGCGGAGCACTTTTAGGCGATCGTATTCGTATGAATTCTATTCGCAACGATCGCGTTTTTATGCGCAGTATGGCAACACGTCAAAGTAATTTGGCCTTGTCAAAACATGTGCAAGACGCCGTTGATATTTTAAAAGCTTCAGGTTTTGACCTTGTTATTTTAGAAACGGCCGGTATTGGACAAAGTGATACGGAAATTACAGAACATAGCGATGTAAGTTTGTATGTAATGACACCGGAATACGGAGCAGCATCTCAATTAGAAAAAATTGATATGTTGGAGTTCGCCGATATCATTGCTTTAAATAAATTTGATAAACGTGGCGCATTAGATGCCATTCGCGATGTAAAAAAGCAATTCAAACGTAATCGTAATTTATGGGATACGCCCGATGATAAATTACCCGTGTATGGTTCAATTGCTTCTCAGTTCAATGATCCTGGCATGAATCGCTTGTACATTGAAGTAATGAATAAGATCGCTGAAAAGACCGGCTCAAAGTTGGTTTCAAATTTTGCTTCAACCAACGAGATGAGCGAGAAGATCTATATCATTCCACCGGCTCGTACGCGTTATTTAAGCGAGATCTCTGAGAACAATCGTAGCTATGATAAAAAAGCTTTACAGCAAAGTGAATTAGCAGATAAATTATACAGCATCAAAAACACGATCGCAGCCATCAAAGATTCTAAGATGGCGGATAAAGATCGCTTGGTAAAATCCTTAGAAGAAGAATACGCAAGAGTTGAGTTGGATTTTGACGGACACAACCGAAAAATAGTAGATACTTGGGAAGAACGTAAAAAACAATACCAAGGAGAATATTATATTTTTAAAGTTCGCGATAAAGAAATAAAAATTAAAGCACATTACGAATCGCTTTCGCATACACAAATTTCAAAAATTGCTGTACCACGTTTTAAAGGTTGGGGCGATATTTTGCAATGGAATTTACAAGAGAATTTTCCGGGAGACTTTCCATACACTGCCGGAATTTATCCTTTCAAACGTGAAGGTGAAGATCCTACGCGTATGTTTGCCGGTGAAGGTGGACCAGAAAGAACGAATAAACGTTTTCACTATGTAAGTAAAGGATTACCTGCTGCGCGTTTAAGTACAGCATTTGACAGTGTAACCCTTTACGGTAACGATCCTGATCATCGCCCCGATATTTATGGTAAGGTTGGAAATTCAGGTGTGTCGGTGTGTTGTTTAGATGATGCCAAAAAACTTTACAGCGGATTTAATTTAGCAGATCCAAAAACCTCGGTTTCTATGACCATCAATGGTCCTGCTGCTATTATTGCCGCCTTCTTTATGAATGCTGCCATCGATCAGCAGTGCGAATTATATATCAAAGAAAAAGGTTTAGAAAAAGATATCGATAAAAAGATCAATGATATTTATAAAGCAAAAGGTGTTGCTCGTCCTAAATATTTTGGCGATCTGCCTGAAGGAAATAATGGTTTAGGTTTAATGTTATTAGGCGTTACCGGCGATCAGGTTCTTCCAAAAGATGTTTATGAAAAAATAAAAATTCAAACACTGGCACAAGTTCGTGGAACGGTGCAAGCAGATATTTTAAAAGAAGATCAAGCACAAAATACGTGTATTTTTAGTACAGAATTTAGTTTGCGCGTGATGGGTGATGTGCAACAGTATTTTATTGATAACAACGTTCGCAATTTTTATTCGGTTTCTATTAGCGGTTATCATATTGCTGAAGCTGGTGCAAATCCTATTTCGCAATTGGCATTTACGTTGTCGAACGGATTTACGTTTGTAGAATATTATTTAAGCCGAGGAATGCACATTGATAGTTTCGCGCCAAACTTATCGTTCTTCTTTAGTAATGGTATCGATCCTGAGTACAGCGTTATTGGTCGCGTTGCCCGCCGAATTTGGGCAAAAGCCATGAAACATAAATACGGTGCTAACGAGCGTTCGCAAATGTTGAAATATCATATTCAAACTTCGGGTCGTTCATTGCACGCACAGGAAATTGATTTCAATGATATCCGTACAACATTACAAGCATTGTACGCTATTTACGATAATTGTAATTCATTGCATACAAATGCGTATGATGAAGCTATCACAACTCCTACCGAAGGATCTGTTCGCAGAGCAATGGCTATTCAATTGATCATTAATCGCGAATTAGGTTTAGCAAAAAATGAGAATCCATTACAAGGTTCATTCATTATTGAAGAGTTAACTGATCTAGTAGAAGAGGCAGTATTAAAAGAATTTGACAGCATTAGCGAACGTGGCGGAGTTTTAGGTGCTATGGAAACCATGTATCAACGTGGAAAGATCCAGGAAGAAAGTTTGTATTACGAAACATTGAAACACACTGGTGAATACCCTATTATCGGCGTAAATACGTTTTTGAGTTCGCAAGGCTCTCCAACTATTATACCACAAGAAGTTATTCGTTCAACCACAGAAGAAAAGGAATTTCAAATTACTACTGTGCAAACTTTATGGAAAGCGAGTGGTGATAAAGGGCCGCAAATGCTTAAAGATATTCAGGTGGTTGCCATTAAAAATGGTAATCTATTTAATTCGCTCATGGAAGTAGTGAAGTATTGTAGCTTAGGTCAAATAACTAAGTCGTTATTTGAAGTAGGCGGACAGTACCGTCGAAATATGTAATAGCTTTCCTATTATTATGTCCTTATTTTGTATGAACGGTGTTTGTATGAAAGACTTCTGT
The DNA here is from genome assembly GCA_018057345.1 of Bacteroidia bacterium. Taxonomy (GTDB): domain Bacteria; phylum Bacteroidota; class Bacteroidia; order B-17B0; family Aurantibacillaceae; genus Aurantibacillus. Next base: position 12,563 of record JAGPDW010000019.1, read on the forward strand.
TGTTATATTTACTTATAAATTTAAAAAACCATATAATGAAAAAAGTAGTGTACGTAATTATTGGACTCGTAGTGGTGTATCTTATATTATGTTTGATAGGCCCTAAAGATTCTAGTATTTCAAGATCTATTGTGATCAATCAAAAACCGGATATAGTTAAAGCCGCTTTATTGGATTTCAAATTTTTCAATGAGAAATGGTCGCCATGGACGGAAAAGGATCCTAACATGAAAATTGAATATTCAGGAGAAGTTGGAAAAGTAGGTTGTAAATATGATTGGAGTGGAAATGATGAAGTAAAAAGCGGATCAATGGAATTTGTGGGTGTAGTAGGAGATACGATCAAGCAAAAATTGATCTTTAAAGATTGGGCAATGATCTCCAATGTTTATTTGATAACAACTCCGGAAGGAGCAGGAAGTAAAGTTACCTGGAGCTTAAGCATGCCAATGGGTTTTATTTGGAGAGGAATGGGTATTTTTATGACAGGCGAAAAAGCAATGGGCCCTGATTTTGATAAGGGAATTGCAAAAATGAAGATCGCTATGGAATCGTTGGTAGCTCCGGTGGCTAATTATGACGTAAGGGAATTGAATTGGGAAGCAAAAACATTTTATGGTATAAGAGGTAAAATGGAATTTATGAAGATGGCTGCGTTTTTTGGAGAAAGTTATGGTAAAATTGGGGAGGCTTTAGGAAAGGCAAAAGCTACACCAATTGGCGCGCCAAAAGCTATTTATTTTTCGTTTGATGAGAAGACCATGGTTGGTGATCTGGCTGCGGTAATGGAATTTGCTAATGGTACAAAGATAAGCGGACTTGAGAAGTGGGAAACTCCTGCGGGTAAAGTTCTGTTGATCGAATATTATGGTTCTTATGATAAATCAGGAAATGCACATTATGCTATGGATGCTTATATGAAAGAGAAAGGATATACTCAAGGAACTGTGCTGGAAGAATATGTTACAGATCCTATGAGCGAAAAGGATACAGCAAAATGGCTGACCAATATTTTTTACATCGTTAAGTAAAACCAAACATCATAAAATAAAAAATCCCTCACCGTTATTGTGAGGGATTTTTTATGATGAGTAATTTAAATTATTTTACTTCTACACCTGTATCAGGTATCAACATACCATCTACTAAAACTCTTCCGCAATGTTCGCAAACAATGATCTTTTTGTTTGTGCGAATATCTAACTGACGTTGAGGTGGGATTTTATTGAAACAACCGCCACACGCATCACGCTCTACAGCAACAACAGCTAAGCCGTTACGTGTATTTGCACGAATACGCTTGTAAGCGTTCAATAAACGATCTTCGATCTCAGCAGAAGCAGTTTCGCTGTCTACGATCAATTGCTTTTCTTCTTTTTCAGTTTCAGCAATGATCTCATCCAACTCGCTCTTCTTTACCTTAAGATCCTTTTTTCTTTCTTCAAATTCTTCGCGACTCTTTTCAAGAGTTTCGGTTTTAATAGTTAATCCTGCTTTAGCTTCCTTGATACGCTTTTCAGCTAATTGGATTTCTAAATTTTGGAATTCAATTTCTTTGGTGATCGCATCGTACTCACGGTTGTTACGTACTTTACCTTGTTGCGATTCGTATTTTTTAATGTTCGATTGAAAATCTTTGATCGCTTGTTTTTTCTCGTTCAATTGATTCTCAAGTTCAGCTAGTTCTTCTTCAAGATTAACAACACGAGTTTCTAATCCCGCTACAGTATCTTCAAGGTCGCTAACTTCCAACGGTAATTCACCGCGGATGATACGTAAACGATCGATCTTACTGTCAATTAATTGTAATGAGTACAGAGACTTTAATTTTCCTTCAACTGAAGCATCAATTTTTTCTTTGATTTTTGCGCACATATCTTTAAAAGTAATTTACCGGGTTAGTATTGGTCTTCGATAAATGGATTGCGAATTTAGGGAATTTTTCTGTAATTATTTCATAAAAAAGTTCGGGTGTAAACTGCTCAGATTCGTGGTGACCGATGTCTAAAAGCAAAATTTTGCCTTCTGCGTCAAAAAATTCGTGGTATTTGAAGTCAGATGTAATGTAACTATCTGCTTTTGAATTAATTGCATTTTTAAGTAAAAACTGGCCGCTTCCCCCGCAAACCGCCACTTTTTTGATGTTTTTATTTGTTAAATGAGTATGTTTTAGAGTTTTTAAATTAAAGGTGGTTTTAACGTGGCTTAAAAAGTCCTTTTCGGGCAGTTCTTTTTCCAATTCTCCTATAATTCCACTGCCAATTTTAAGGTGTTTATTACTTAAAGGATAAATATCGTACGCTACTTCTTCGTAAGGATGAGCGGCTATCATTGCCGAAACGATGCGATTTTGATCTTGGATCTCAAAAATGGTCTCAATTCGTACTTCCGGTTCTTTACTTAATTTATTTGGTTCGCCAATAAATGGTTTTGTATCCTCATTGCCTTTAAACGTTCCTGTGCCATCTATATTAAAACTACAATTACTATAGTTGCCAATATTTCCGGCTCCATTCGAAAGTATAGCTTCGCGAACAGCATCGGCATGTGTTGCCGGAACAAACACTACCAATTTTTTTAGTAATTCGGTTTTTGGAGAAAGAATTTTAATGTTGTGCAATCCTAACTTCTCCGCAATTTTTGCATTCACACCATCAATTACATTATCAATATTGGTATGGCAGGCGTAAATGGCAATATCTTTTTTAATAGAAGAAATAATAGTGCGCTCTACATAATTACTTCCTGTAAGTTTTTTTAAACCTTTAAAAACAATAGGGTGGTGAGCTATAATTAAATTGCATTTTTTTTGAAGGGCTTCTTCAACAACAGCTTCGGTGCAATCTAAACTAAATAAAACGCCTGTGCATTCAGTGTGTGAATTACCGGTAATTAACCCGGCATTATCATAATCTTCTTGTAAATTGAGTGGCGCAAATGCTTCAATAGCATTTGTAATGTCTTTAATTAATGGCATTATAAGAATCTGTTTAAATTTTATATAGTTGTTTTGTTATGAGTCTTTTTGGCTGCAACATCGTTAATTTTTTCGCCGAATATGCCCGATTTCGCCTGCAAAAATTGCCTCGTTTCGCCTAAAAACCCTCAATAACAAAACTAACAAATAAAATTTAAGCAGACTCTAATTAATACTATCTAATTTCTTTTTTACTTCATCGCGATTCTTTTTCGCGGTCTCTATTTCTTCTTTCTTCTTTTTCTGATCTTCTTCGTTGGTCTTTATATCCTTCTCAGCTTTTTTGATCTTCTCTTTATAATCTTCTATATCGTTCTTTAGATCTTTTGCGTCTTTTTGTAGATCTTTTAATTGATCTTCTAATTTATCCAATATTTTTTTTGATGATTTGGCTTGTTCACTTACGGCATCACTACTAGCGCTCACCACTTTTTTCTGAACATTTACTTCCCCTTCTTTCTTTTTAACTTCAGCTTCTTTTGTTACAAGATCTTTTTCTGCCTTTACGATCTTCTCGTTATAGTTTTTAATATCATCATGTAGGTTCTTGTTATCTTTTTCAAGATCTTTTAATTTATCCTCCTGCTTTGCTACTTCTTTTTCAGCATCTTTTAATCGCTCTTCTATTGGTTCTTTTGTCATTTTAATGGCAAACTCCTTTGTTATTTTTTCAACAAACTTTACTTTGTCCGAATGTTCTCCACCTTTCATATACATGCCACCAAGATCAACCGCAGTACTCATTTTAATAGTTTTATCTTTTTTGTTCTCTTCAAATTTGGTGTAAAAATCAACCGTGTTAGTACCCCAATCTTTAATTAAGATATTATCTCCAAACACTTCATTATTATCTTCTTTTACTTTTTCATGTTTAAAGTCTTTCAACACTTTTTTCCACGCGCTTATTACATCATCCAATTTGGCTTCCATAATGGTAGTAGTAACCGCGTTTTGTGAACCGGTACTAAATTTCTCATTAGTTTCACTCACCGAAATTTTTTGTGCGCTAACTGAAAGCGACAAAAAGCAAATACATGTAATGATCTTTTTCATAAATAAGGAGTTTTAATTAATCTAGGTCCCAAACACTTCTTCTTTTCTTGTAATAAAATGGCTTGAAATAATTTTTGTTCTCTAAAATAAAAGCCATGATGAAATAAACGATGATGGGACTTCCAATAGTAAAAAACGAAAGATAAATGAAATACATACGAACGGTTGTTGTTTTTATACCCAACTTTTTCCCCCACCATTCGCAAACTCCAAATGCTTTTTGTTCAAACCATTTTTGAATCTTCGTCACCATAAAGCAAATATAGCAAAAATCAGGTGTTTGTTTGTAAAATTGTGGCGCCAATTCCGCAATTCAAACAACCCTTTTTTGAACAATACTTGTCGTTGAGGTTTATAAGCCCTTGGCTTATTAGGCCTGAGCGCTCACCGCAATTTAATGAGGCATAGTGTTTTGTTTTTACATTGCTCTCAAACTTAACCTGTTCAAGGATCTCGAGGGCAAGATCCTGATACTGCTCTTTGTTTAATTTTTTACCATAAAAGAAAAAGAAGTAACTGAAGGTGTTGATCAGGATATTTTGAATGGAGTCTTCCCCTAATCTCAATTCGAATGCGCTTTTTTTACCATCAGCTTTATAGTGATCTTTCCAATAACCAATAGGCTCAATGTGCAGTGTCTTTTTTATGGATGCAAACGAAACATAACTCTGTGGCTCTGAAATAAGTTTTGGGTCTTTGTAAATTAACTGCGCAAATTGTGCCAAACGTAAACTCGGAAAATTGGCAGGACGCAATCGCGAATGTTTAAAGATCTCTTTTTTTAATGTGCTTAATTTGTATTTACTTCTTAAAAATTCATATTCACTTTGCAAATTGCGAAGGTATTTGTCTTCAAACTCATCGTCAAGTATGCCTGCTGTGCCCAAAAGTAAAGCTTCAACTTGTTTAAGATCGTGTGTGTGTTTTAATAAAATATTTACAGGTAAATAGCTTGCTAGTAATTCAAAAGGCAAAGCGTTTACCTTAAATCCGAAATTCTTTAATAGAACAGCGTAAAACGTTTGTGTAAAATCATTATTAAAGTTGGCGAACAGTTTTTCTATCACTTCCATTTTACTTTCCAAGCGCTCAATGGCCATTCGGCTTATCCACGACGAAGCTTTTAATTCGTTCACATCTTTTAATTGATTTTGACAGGGTAATTCGGTTTTTGACCCAACCAATTTTTCATAATTCTCAATAAAATGATCAGGCAAAAGCTCTTTCAATTCTAAAACTTCCACATTGTTATTTACGTTTTGAGGAATGTTTTTATCTGCGTTCAATACCACATGCAAAATTATATTATCGTAGCTCTTGTCTTGTTGATGTTTGTGTTTTAACCAATCGCTGCTGTTCACGTGGATCTCAACATTTCCTGCAAGTGTTACATCATCTACTTTTATTTTAGCATTAAAAAAATCGGCGCCCGCATCGCGATTCAATTCGCCTTGCTTAATAACTTCAATATGTTTTCCACTCTTCGAAATTAAGGGAAGCGGTTTTAAAATTCGGTATTGCCAGGCAAATTGGAGTAGGTCTTCGTTTGGATTCATCCACCAAAGTTACTGCACGAATAAAGAATTGGTTGCTACAAATTGTAGCATTTTGAAGGACGATCTACGAACGACGAAGTACGAAGCAAACACAGATTCGACATTCGTACTTCGTAGATCGTCCTTGGATCAAGCGTAGCCTTTTACCTTATACATCAAAAACCCAACCCACTCATGAAGTAGGAATTGCAGGTTAAAAGCAGCGTCAACACTAGGGATTAAGAGGTGATCCAATGTAAATCTTCTTACGCCACTTACTTTGTTGGTAATGTATGGGGTGATATTTGTAAATCCTGCTTTTTTAAATACCGTCAACGAACGAGGCATATGATAAGCCGATGTTACCAGCAAAAATTTAGAGTTCAATAAACTATCTCCCAATTGCTTTTTTGTAAAAATGGCATTTTCGTAAGTGTTCCTACTTTCGGTTTCCATTATTACAGCACTATCCGGAATTTGGATCTCGCGTAAATATTTCTGTACATACAATCCTTCTTTCTTTTCCGGAAATTCAATACTTCCCGATCCTCCTGTGTAAATGATCTTATCTATTCGTCCGGTCTTATAAAGTTTTATAGTTTGAAACAAACGATCGCCACTATGCGAAAAATTTATTTTCTTTAAACGCATATCTACTTCTCCAATGCCGCCTAAAACAATGGCTCCATCATAATGTGTTTTTGTGAGGTCATGATCGGTTGTTACAGGTTCATACGCTCTAAAAAATTCATCTACAATAAATGAGTTGCAAGAAATGTACAATATAACAACCGCGGCGATCCTTAATTTTTTAGCGCGTGTTTCTATTTTGGTAATGAAGGAATATAGCAATAGACCAAATACCCACACAATGGGCGAGATCATAAAACCTAGTATTTTTGAAAGCATAAAAAACACGTTTAAAAGTAGCAATTATTTATGATTGAATTTTAAATTCTTATGTGTTATGATCTAGAGGAGCTTAACGATCGAACTTTTTTTTACTATAATGCTTAGTGTACTGCCGCGCCAGCGATTGAACGGAAAGCCCGGCGCAAAATTTTGCATAGTGTTTGTGGAGCGAGGAGGCGACCGAAGGAAGCCACCGGAGCCCAACAAACACTGCAAAATTTAAGCCGGCTTGAAGAGAAAGCGCGTTAAGGCGCCCAAATTATAACATCTAAAAATTTCCCTTTTATCGCGAAGCTATTTAGGCTATAAACGCTTATATTTACACTTTAAGCTTATACTGTATGAAAAAGATACTTATTGCAAATAGAGGAGAGATAGCATTACGCGTTATGAAAAGCGCTCGTGAAATGGGTATTAAAACCGTTGCCATTTATTCGGAGGCTGATAGAAATGCGCCCTTTGTAAAATATGCCGATGAGGCTGTTTGTGTTGGCCCACCACCGAGCTCGCAATCGTATTTACAAGGCGATAAGATCATTCAAATTTGTAAGGATCTTAAAGTAGATGGAATTCACCCCGGCTATGGATTTTTAAGTGAGAATGCCGATTTTGCTCGTAAAGTAAAAAAGGCGGGATTGATTTTTATTGGTCCAAGTGCGGAGAGCATGGATCTCATGGGCGATAAATTAAGCGCCAAAGCAACGGCAAAAAAATATAAAGTGCCAATGATCCCCGGATCGGATGGAGCAATTAGCGATGTAAAAGAAGCAATTAAAGTTGCTAAAGAAGTTGGCTTTCCTCTTTTAATAAAAGCTTCTGCAGGTGGTGGCGGAAAAGGAATGCGCTTAGTAGAAAAAGAAAGTGAAGTAGAAGAGCAAATGAAAATGGCTATTAGCGAAGCTATTTCGGCTTTTGGAAATGGCGCCGTTTTTATTGAGAAGTATGCAACCGGTCCGCGCCATATTGAAATTCAATTGATAGCCGATAACCATGGAAATTGCGTTTATTTATTTGAACGTGAGTGCAGCATTCAACGTCGCCATCAAAAATTAGTAGAAGAAGCTCCAAGCAGTGTATTAACTCCTGAGTTGCGCGCAGCCATGGGAAAATGTGCGGTAGATGTTGCCAAAGCTTGTAATTATAGCGGTGCAGGAACTGTTGAATTTTTAGTGGATGATAAACTGAATTTTTATTTCCTGGAAATGAATACGCGTTTGCAAGTGGAGCATCCGGTGAGTGAATTGATCACTGGATTGGATCTTGTAAAAGAACAAATAAAAGTAGCGCGTGGCGAAAAGTTGAGTTATAAGCAAGAGGATCTAAAAATAAATGGACACGCATTAGAAGTGCGCGTTTGTGCAGAAGACCCGATGAATAATTTTTTACCGGACATTGGACGATTGAATGTGTATGTAAAACCGAGTGGTGTAGGTGTAAGAGTGGATGATGGTTTTGAAGAGGGCATGGATATTCCTATTTATTACGATCCCATGATCTCAAAATTAATTGTGCATGGAAAAGATAGATCAGAGGCTATTGAAAAGATGATCAGGGCCATTGACGATTATAAAATAATTGGTGTGGAAACAACCCTTGATTTTTGCAAATTTGTTTTAAAGCACGAGGCTTTTGTGAGCGGAAAATTTGATACCGGTTTTATTGGCAAATACTTTAAGCCCGAAATGCTGAAAGGCAATACCATACATTCGGATATTGCAGCCATGGCGGCCAACCTTATTTTTGACCAGGCCAAGCCTAAACAGGCGGTTTTAACAGACGGCCCTGTTAAAAAAAGTAAATGGAAGCAAAACCGTTAAAAACTGTTCGTTTTTTTGGTGTAACTTATGGTTACCTTTTACGTACAATAATATAAATAGGAACACACATGCTAAAAGCTGTCATATATAAAGTTTCCTTTTTAAGCGTATTATCTCTGCTTTTTATTCCAAACTATGTACGTTCACAAACCGATCAAAATGAGCAAAGAGGCGTTCGTTGTTATGCGGTGATAGAAAATAATGATACAGTACCTGTGTTTTATTTGGATGAAGTTGGTGTTACAACCAATATGGTTTTTAAAACCAAACGCATGTACGAACAATGGACACGCGTTAAGTACAATGTAAAAAAAGTTTATCCTTACGCCATTTTAGCTTCTGCAAAATTAAAACAATACGATATTTTATTGGCAAAAATTGAGGATGAAGATAAACGCAAAGCCTTTTTACGCGTGTGCGAAAAAGATCTGCGTCACGAATTTGAAGATGAATTAAAAGGACTTTCGGTTTCTCAAGGACGCGTATTAATGAAATTAATTAATCGTGAGACCGGAAAAACTACTTATGCCATTGTAAAAGAACTTCGAGGATCTTTTCAAGCCGCCATGTGGCAAACCTTAGCCGTTCTGTTTGGTAATAATATGAAGGCCGAGTACGACGCAGCGGTTGAGGATGTGATGATAGAGAAGGCGATAGCGCTTGTGGAGAGAGGGGATTTTTAAGGTTTAATTGATTAGGTTCATTAGGCAGTGAATTTTTTTGTAATTTTATATATATAAGTAAAACAAAAATTCAGAAGTTATGGCAGCAACACTTGATAAAAACAAACTAACGGCTTACACAGTAGAGGCCGAGAAAAATGAGCTTGCAATAAAACTTCTTTCGCTTAAGGATAAAAATATAGTGCATACCATTAATTTAATTTTTGATGATCTTACTTCAGTAAAAAGAACAACCAAAGCCCAGTACAATAAGGAAATTGATGCGGCGGTAAAAAGAGTTCGTGGCGGGAGATCCGTATCGAACGATGAGGTAATGAAGGAAATGGAAAAGTGGTAGTATGGTAAAGCACAAAAAGGAACTTCCTATTGAGTGGGATATTAATGAGCGAGAACAATTTAAGGAACTGATAAAGAGTATAAAGAATCGTTCTGAGCGTTTAGCGCAACGAATAAAAGAGGAAGTAAAAAGGAACCTCGATCACGTTAAACAAAACCCAAAAATTTTCGAAGCAGACACTTTAAAAACAGATAATGACGGGAGTTATAGAAAATTCACGACCATTCTGATCAGAATAAGTTACAAAATTGATTCAGATAAAATAATAATTGCTCGTGTTAGGTATGCAGCGAGCGAGCCTATAGATTATTAGAGTTAGCAAATGGAAATTCCATCTTTCAATGATGCATGAGCCAAGACTGCATGAACCATGACATGTGTGTACAAAACGTTCTCGGTCATGCATCCTGCCGTCCTGAATCCTGCTTCAATCTTTTCCGATCTTCCCAAAAAACTACGATACATCGTAGGTTTACATTCAGAAAAAGCGGAAAAAACAGTAAAATTGATTAAATTTGAGAATGATGGAACTTAAAATGAAATGTTCGAATCATGCTCCTTCTACCGATAGTAAAATCGGCCGGTGAAGATGCCAACTCAGCTTTTAGCCGCTTCCAGCTTGGATTTTTCAAAATAGTAATCTCTTCGTCAGGAATAAAAGCGCCGCCCGTTGCTGATTGAAAGTAACGATTGTAGTTCACAACATCTGCTTTTACGCCCATTTTAAAAGCATCATCCTCGTTCACCGGGGAACCTACAATAAATATTTGACGAGTAAACATCTTTTTCTATGGTTTCTTATTTTGTCTTTTTGATCTCGGCCTGAGCGTGTTTAAAAGCCTTACGCCTGGGATTCGAACCCAGAACCCCATTCCTTGATTCATAATTATTTCCGCTTTTTCTGAATGCTAATCTACGATACATCGTAGGTTTTTGCAAACCAAGAGTACTTATTGGTTCCGGTTTTGCTACCTAAAAGCCTGTAAATAAACACTAAAGAGTAAATTACTTATAAACAGATCCTTTCCGTAATTTAGTGCTGCCTTATGAAGATCTTTTATCATTATTTAAAACAGCATAAATCATTACTATTTCTTGCGTTAGTTTTAGCATCCATCAACCAATGTTTTTCGTTGTGTGATGCTATTATTACCGGTAAGCTTATTAATAAATTTGCAGCACCGCACGATGTAGATGAGAGTTTACATTTTTGGAGAACTGGCGCGTCGTTTTCTGATTTTGTTTCTAATATTTTATTTTGGTTAGGATTATCTATTGGCGCTGCCATGATGAGTAGGATCGCAAAGAATTTTCAGGATTACTTTACCAATATTGTTATTCAACGCACCGGCGCGCAAATGTACACCGATGGCATTAAAAAAACATTGAGTTTACCTTATCAGGATTTTGAGGATCAACGCAGCGGAGAAACTTTAGGAAAATTACAAAAACTAAAAAGTGATACCGAGCGCTTTGTAAACATGTTTGTCAGTTTGGTATTTCAATCTATTATTGGTTTAGTGTTTGTGGCCGTTTATACATTAAATATAAGTACAAATAAATGGATCAGTTTATTGTTTTTGGCTACAGTGCCTGTTATTGGTTTAGTGAGTTCGTATTTAGGAAAGAAGATCAAGAAAGTATCAACTGCTATCTTGACTGAAACCACTCAATTGGCGGGTGCAACCACAGAATCATTACGAAATATTGAATTAGTGAAAAGCTTAGGATTAGTTGAGCAAGAGGAACGTCGTTTAAAATCAACTACTTTAAAAATACTGGGATTAGAATTAAAAAAAGTGCGTTTTATAAGGAGTTTAAGTTTTATACAAGGTACAACAGTGCATTTGGTACGAACTACTGTAGTGTTTTTGTTATATAGTTTGGTATTTAAGCAAGATATAAAAGTTGGCGATCTTATTACCTTGATGTTCTTTTCGTTCTTTATTTTTAATCCCTTACAAGAATTGGGAAATCTTATTTCTGTTTATAGTGAAACAAAAGCAAGCATGGAGAATTACGAAAAGCTCATGAGATCTAAGAGCGAGATAATTCCCGATAAACCATCGGAGTTGAGGAGTATTAGCGAATTGAAATTCGATGGCGTTTCTTTTAAACATCAAAGTGCGGCCGAACATGCGGTAAATAAGATCTCTTTTGTAATTGAAAAAGGAGAAACAGTTGCTTTTGTTGGGCCAAGTGGAAGTGGAAAAACAACTTTGGTAAAATTATTGGTGGGTTTATATCAACCTGTGGAAGGAGAATTGTTTTATAATAAGATCAATTCCAAAGAAGTGGACATGAATGAGCTGCGGAAACAATTGGGTTTTGTAACGCAAGATCCACAGTTGTTTAGTGGAACCATCCGTGAGAATTTATTATTTGTAAAACCTAATGCAACCGATGCAGAAATAGATATGGCATTGCAAAAAGCAGCCTGCCAAAATTTATTACGTCGTGCCGATAAAGGCCTTAATACAACCATTGGAGAAGGAGGAATAAAAGTAAGTGGGGGTGAAAAACAACGTTTATCTATTGCTCGCGCTTTGTTGCGTGATCCAAAATTACTGATCTTTGATGAAGCAACTTCTGCTTTAGATTCGCTAACAGAACAAGAGATCACAACTACGATCAAAGAATTATCTGCCAACAAAGAACAAATTACTGTTTTAATTGCCCATCGTTTATCTACTATCATGCATGCCGATAAAATAATTGTTTTAGAACACGGCAAAATAATTGAGCAAGGCAAGCATGAAAAACTTTTGGAAGAAAAAGGTTTGTATTATGCCATGTGGAGGCAGCAGATAGGGGAGAGGAAGAAGTAGTTTTTATTTAAAAGATTTCACACCTCATTTTTTTAACCGCAAAGACGCTCATACACCAAGAAATATAAGATAAACTGAGATTCCTTTAGTAAAACGTAGCTTGCGTTGCTCTCAGGCGCCAAGGAAGCAAAGCCACGCAGATGAACCGAAGGTTCACAAACTTAGCGCTCTTAATTTAAGCGTTAACATAAACACAGGTTAAAACTTTGAGACTTTGTGTCTTTGCGGTTAAAAAAATGAGTTATAATCTTTGATGTCACAATTTGTGACATCAAAAATCAAAATTCTGAAAATGCTATAAATCGTAGCCATCAATCCCAGTTTTAGGAATTAGTTTTGTTTTTTAATTTAAAGTATGAAAGAGAACGAAATTGGATTACCTGACGAATTGGTAATGAATAAAATTTACCTTGTTAGAGGTCATAAAGTAATGATTGACAGCGATTTAGCTGATCTATATCAGGTTGAAACAAAGGCTCTTAACCAGGCTGTAACCAGGAACGAATATAGGTTTCCTGAAGATTTTATGTTCCAACTGTCAGAAAATGAGTGGGCAAACTTGAAGTCACAATTTGTGACTTCAAGTTGGGGAGGTAGACGTAAGCTACCTTATGTGTTTACTGAACACGGCGTTATAATGCTTTCGAGTGTTTTAAATAGTAAAAGAGCTATTCAAGTAAATATTCAGATCATGAGAATATTTACAAAGATCAGACAAATGTTATTTGATAACACCGAATTGCGTTTGGCCATTGAAGATCTTCGCAACCAAACGGAAGATAATTCAAAAAATATCGACCTGATATTTCAGCACCTTGATAAATTCCTGGAGAAACATCGTGAGCCTGTTCCTATGAAAAAAATAGGGTATGAAATTCCGGAGAAAATTTGAGATCGAAAATCGTTTAGAGTGAATTAAAACTTCATCAACTCCTCATATAACCCTTTAACCGGCAATCCCATCACATTGTAAAAACTGCCTTCGATCTTATCAATGCCAATGTAACCTATCCAATCTTGCACGCCATAACCTCCGGCTTTGTCGTAAGGACTGTAATTGTTTAAATAATATTCGATCTCCTCAGTTTTTAATTTTTTGAAATACACTTTGCTTGCATCGTAAAAAGTAATTTGTTTATTCTTACTCTTTAAACATACCGCCGTAAATACCTCATGCATTTTTCCGCTTAATAATTCCAACATTTTTTTTCCCTCTTCAAAATTAGCGGGTTTATTTAATACTTTTCCTTCGCACCAAACAATTGTATCAGAAGTGATGAGTAGTTCGTTTTCTTTTAATTGCTCAGGATAGGCGTTTGCTTTTTTTTCTGCCAAATAAATAGGGATCTGTTGTGCTTTAAGTTCCGGAGAAAAATCCTCATTCGCATTAATGGGTTTTGTAGTGAATTCAAAACCTAGGCTCTTTAATAACTCTTGTCTACGAGGTGAAGCAGAACCTAATACAAGTTTGTAAGGAAATT